>NZ_JBFUKX010000018.1:0-106902 GCF_056400605.1 Mucilaginibacter sp. P5_A4
TGAGCCGTTCTTACTCACGGTTACGGTGTAAGTACGGGTGGCAATACCATCTTCGGCCGTTACCACAACGTTAATATCGGTGGTACCTGTAGTGTTAAGCGGCACTGTGGTTACTATCCCCGGTGTCGCAGCTATATTATTTACTGTAAAAGTTGCATGACTGTCACTCAAAGTTGCGCGCTGTTGTACACTGGTTGCAGAAAAACCTACAGATGTGGTGTAATGATCTGTCTTGCCTACCCTGGTCAATATAGCGCCATTTATAGTTAGCGATGTAAGGGATGCATCTGATGAGCCGTTCTTACTCACGGTTACGGTGTAAGTACGGGTAGTAATACCATCTTCAGCTGTAACAACAGTTGTTATTGTTGTTGTTCCCATACTGTTCAATATTATAGGGTTTGAAGTTGCCGCCGATAATACTAAGATGCCATTAACTTTGATGGTGGAACCGTCATCTTCAGCTGTAGCAATCTGCTGCACATTTATAGTTGATGAATTTACCAAAGCCGTGTAGTTGTCCGTTGTTCCCACTCTCACTATCGGCACCGATATTAGACTTATGGCCGATAGATTGGCATTATTAGAAATTGAAGCTTCCCTGGTTACTTTTAAAGTATACATTTTGCTGGTAATACCATCTTGCGCGGCAACCACGATAGTTATTACATTATCACCCACATTTAACGGTATATCCATTGTTCCGGTCACCCCATCCGGTGCTGTACCGTTTACCAGCAAAGTAGCGTTAGGATCATTAGAAAATGGAGAAAGCGTGATACTGCTTACCGTATTACTTACTGTAGCCGTATAGCTGGTTTTACCGGGCGCAAATACAGGGATTATCGTTCCAGTATTTATGTCCAGGCTGGCTAATGTTGCATCAGTGGATGCTGCGGCCCTGTTAACCGTTATCGTGTAGGTTTGGGTTGTGCTGCCATCTTCGGCAGTTACTACAACAGGTATAGCATTATCACCCTGGTTTAAAGTCACACCCAAACCAGCTCCCGAAACAACGGCCACCCCCCCTACCGTAACTACCGCGTTTGCATTGGTAGTGACCGGGGTTACTGTAATTAAACCTGTTGCATAATTTACGCCCATCGTGTAGGTATCTGTACCGCTGCTAAACACCGGACTAATAGCACCCGTACTCAGGCTTAGGCCGGCAAGAGTTGCATCGGCAGATGGTACTGCCCTGGTTATAGTTACAGTATATGTTTTGGTAGTACTACCATCCTGCGAGGTTATGGTTGTGGTTACTACGTTAGCGCCTGCATTTAACTGTATTAGTACTGATGGTGTACTGGCATTAATAGTGGTTGTATTACCTGCATTGGTTACGGTAATAATAGCGTTAGCTTCGGCTGTTGCCGGGGTAAAGTTGACGGACGATACATTACCCGCAACCGAAGCCGTGTAAATTACCGTGTTTCGGGAAAATGCGGGCGAAATAACGCCGCTGCTCAAAAGAATGTTACCAAGAAAAGCCTGGTTTGCCGACGGACGGAGCACATTTAAAGCATAGCTTGTAAAATTCACGCCATCTGGAGCTGTTACCCTTACAGTGATGCGTTGGTTGCCTACAAATAAAGCACTGTTGGTGTACGATGGAGTTGAAGCATCAATGGTTTGTCCGCCGGCATTTACGCTAACACCTGCTGCCGAAGCCACCGGCGTAACAGTAATAGCATTATCACTGCTGGCTACAACTACTGTATAACTTGTTGTACCCGGTGAAAAAGCGGGTGCAATGGCGCCTTTATCTACCGTTAACGAACTGAGCGTAACATCGGTAAACGGCAGCCTTATGGCATGTACTGTATAATATTGTGTATTAGAATTATCTGCCGCAGTTATGGCTATGGTAAATACATTATCGCCAACGGCTAATGGTAGGTTGTCTAATGAGCCGCTTGTTAAAGCATAGCCGTTCACTGTAATAACCGTACCTCCCGGGTCTGAGGCGTTAGGAATTAGCCTTATAGACGTTACATTATTAGGAATAGTAGCAGTAAGGTTATTAGCGGCTTGGTTAATGATAGCCGAATACCCCGCGTTACCGGAAAGGATAATATTAATCAAATTGGCATCTGATGAATAGGCCCGGTTGATGGTGATATTGTAGGTATTGTTACCCCCGCCAAAAGATAATACGTTTACCGGGATTACATTGGCGCCGCCCTGTAAGGCTACAAACCTTGATGTTCCTTTGGCTACGAACACTCCGCCCACCCTTAGTTCGGCATGGTCATCCTGTGCCACAGGTGCAATTACTACACCGGTTACACTTGGATCGCTAATAATCATCGTATAGTCATTCGTCGCCGCATCAAATACAGGAATTAGCGGTGTTATTGTCCCGTTGATATTCATCGTTAAGCTTTGCAGCAAATTATTTGTCGAGAAATTCCTTGTTACATTTACAGTGTAGGTTTTTTGGGTTGTTCCGTCGCCGGCAGTAACTACTATTTCTATAGGTTCAACTACCGAAAAGTATTGGAGCGTTATGGCATTGCCGTTGGTCGTATTTAAAGCCGTGCCGTTAATGGTTATCGTCGAGCCGTCGTTTGCAGCGACAGGGTTCAGTCTAAATGCTGTAACATCGCTGGTTAACGTAGTGTTATAGGTGTAAGTGCCACTGTCAAAAGGCACATCAAGCCCCGAAATGGTGGTCATTATACCCAGACCGACCAATGTTGCATCAGTCGATGTCGCCCTGGTTACGGTTATATTGTAGGCTCTTGGTGTTCCATTTTGTGCCGTTACGGTTACTGGTATCTGGTTATCACCTATAGCAAGTGCGCTGGTAAAAGCCGCTCCGGATGGGGCCGGCAAACCATCATGAGATCCGTAAGCAGTGGCATCAAAGGAGGGTGTAATATCGATGGATTTGGTTGCATTGCTCACCTGCACGGTATAGTTAAGGGTAGCGTTGTCAAAAGCAGGACTAAGCGAACCTGCACTCACCGCCAGGCTGTTCAGCAGGTTATTTGATGAGAAGGCGCGGTTAATAACCATGCCATAGTAATTTTGCGTAGTACCGTCTTGCGCGGTTACTATTAAATTGTATACATTATCGCCCAAATTAAGCGGCAGTGTAACCGGTGTACCCGACGTTACAGGATTGCCGTTGACTGTTATAGTGGCATTGGGTTCATGAACTACTGCGGTAACATCAAAACTGGTTATCGTATTAGCTACATTTGACCGGTATACATTGTATGCATCTGGTGTGGGCGTACCGGTGCTGATGTTAAAGCTATTTAATGTTGCATCTGACGAAGGCAGGCGGGTTACTGTAACATTATACGGGTTAGTGGTGGTACCATCCTGCGCGGTTACGTTTACCGGGATAACATTGGGGCCAACATTTAAAGAGATACTGCCCGATGATGTACCGGATATTACCTGGTTGCCATTAACCGTTACCCTGGCGTTAGCATCTGATAACGTTGGCGTTAAAGTTAACGACGTAATACCTGTTGCGACCGTTGCGGTATAATTATTAGTGCCCGATGCAAACGAGGGCGATAAACTACCCTGGCTGATAGCCAAACTACTCAGGTTGCCATTGGTTGATAAGAATATAGAAAACGCCGTGGCATTTGAAGCATCCTGCGCAATATTATAATTGGCCGAGCTTAAACCTGCGCCATCAATAGCGTATGTGCCAACCGGTGTACTTGTTGTTGCAGTTGTGTTAAAGCTAAGGGTACCGGTAGTAGCCGATGCCTGGGTATCGCCGTTTAAAAAGCCGGTTACTGTACCTGTTACCGATGGGTTGGCCGTATTAAACGCCCGGCTTGCCGGCGTGGCCACGTAACTCAGTGTATTTTTAGTGATGGTTAAGGCCGTATTGTTAGCTACGACAGCTGTTATGTTATAGTTGGTAGCTGATACGCCACTTAGCGTTATAGGATAACTGCCAACGCTGCTGGCTGTACCGGCCGTTGTGTTATAAACCGTGGTACCGATCAAAGCAGTTGCGGCAGTTTCGTTGTTTACGAAGCCGGTAATGGTGCCACTTAATGTAGGGTTAATTTCACCGTAACGTTTGGTGGCCGCCTGCGCCGTAAATGTTAAATTGGCCTTGGTTACGGTAAACGCGGTGGTGTTGGATGATGATGCAGAAAACGTGTAATTGAGCGCATCGAGGCCGCTTACTGTAATGGGATAAGCGCCAACCGGGCTACTAACTGTGGCAGTGGTAGTGTACGACAAAGAATTAAGTACCTGGTCAATCGTCTGACCGTTTGCCATACCGGTAAACACCACATTCAAGGACGGGTTTGCCGCACCATAAACCTTGGTTGCCGGTTGCGCGGTATAGGTAATAACAATTTTATTAAGCGTTAATGCCGTGTTATTTGCCGTAGCCTGTGCAAAGCTGTAATTGGCCGAGCTAAGCCCATTCCCGTTAATCCCATACTGGATAACCGTTGTGTTATTGGTAGTTACAGGAGATGTAGCATCGGCTGTCGAAGTAAAAACCATAGTACCGGTTGTAGCGGTTGCCTGGGTATCGCCGTTCACAAAGCCGGTTACGGAGCCTGTAAAGGTTGGGTTGGCGGCACCATAATTGCGCGATACAACATCAGCAGTATAAGTTAATACTGCTTTGTTTATAGTTAGTTGCTGGCTTACATTTGGTGCAGCAAGATAAGTGGTGTTACCGGCCTGTGCCGCCGTTATGTTCACCGTGCCAGTTCCTACTATATGTACCAGGCCCGTGCTTGATACCGTAGCTACATTATCATTATCGCTGGTATAGGTTACTGCCAGTGTGCTGCCGGATACCGCGCCCAAGGTAAAGTCTGCATCGCCGTAGGTTTTCGCCGTTAGTGCATTGAACGTAATGATTTGCGGGCTTTTATCTTTTGTAATAGTGGTTGTATAGGTTTTTGATGTTGTGCCATCCTGGGCCGTTACCACTGTAGTAATGGTGTTGCTGCCGGGGTTAAGGTTTATTGCGCCTGTGGCCGAACCCGAGGTGACTGCTATGTTGTTTACTTTTATAGTGGCATGAGACTCTTCTATCGTGGGGGTTACTGTTATCGTTGTTTTATCATAAGTGACGTTGGCTGTATAGCTTGTTGTGCCACTTGCGAAAGTTGGGCTTAATGTGACTGAACCGATGCTAAAGGCAGATAGGTTGGCATTATTGGATGTGGTGGAAACACTAACTACTTCACTATAGGCTGTACCTGCACTGCTTGTGGCATATGCCCTGACATTGTACGTGGTTGAAGGGCTAAGCCCTGTAACACTTGAAATAAACAAGCCGGTGCCCGTACCACCTGATACCTGCGTAACACCTCCGCCGCCAATTTCCGGCATAACTGCACTGCTGCTGTAGACGATACCGCGCGCTGTAACGGCCACATCGCTCAGCTTAACAGTATCAGTCACATTTACCGACGAGGCCGTTATACTGCCAAATATAGGTTTACTTAACACTGCACGTTGCGGAACAGCTATAAAGTTAACCGCCGCCACATTGGGATAAGTTGAAATATTAGTGACTAATGTAATCGCACCTGTAGTAAGATCAATAGACGTAACCTTTCTATCGGCCGGTGCCGCGCCGGCACCATCATAAACATATGCCCGGTTATTGCCGGCATCCATGGCAAAGGCATTTTCCGCTGCACCAATTGATCCCACTACTTTAGTATTAGTAACAAGATCCGGCGTTAAACTCCAGATGGCATCATCCGGCTTATTTGTTTTGTACGATCCGTCACTGGTAATATAATAAACCAAATTGGTTTGCGCATCATATTCTAAGCCGTAAGCTCCAAGCGTTATCACGAAACTTATTTTGGCCCCCGTTTTGAGATTAACGGCATAAATTTTTCTGTTGGTTCCGTATGAATCATAGATAAATACCCTATCGTGTGGAATATCGATGGCTAAATATGTAGGGCCGGGCGTAATCGAGCCCATCACCAGTGTTCCGGCGTTGTCGGTAGGTAATACTTTATAAAGTGCATCAGTTGCCTCAAGTACATTATTTGAACTTGCACCTGCCGTTATATAATATATATAACCACTTGTCGCATCATACCGCAGGCCAGCTATCTTGTCCGGTACCGGTATTGATTTAATTACCGCCTTAGTAGTTAAATTAATAATTTTAATGCTATAGCCTGTAGGTGCATACCCTTCACTTACAAATGCCCGGTTGTTTGGCAAATCGAGCGCTAAAAAAAGTGGTGTAGGACTAATGGAGCCTAAAATACTTGAAGCATTACTGCCATTGTAATCCATCTTAAAAAGAGCATCATTAGCAGTTGTGGTAGCACCGCTACCATCGTTAAAAGTATAATATACCTGGGCCTGGCTGCGGTCTGCTATTGATGCCAAAAGCAATAATAAAGCAAAAAAATATCGGCTATAACGCCCAAAATTCCTGTTAAGAAGTAAAAGTTTTTTCATAATAAGTTATTAATATTGTTATAGCTATCTGGGTAAAATTATTATTAATTCTTCCACGCCTCTTGCAATTCACTTTATAAGCAGTTCTATTGTCTACAATAACAGAATTCACTTTAATAACTATACGCAACCCACCCTGATACATTATAAAAGACATTGATAGATGATAGCCGATACTACACAACCCCTGTCTTAAAATAAGTCAGGGGTTGTATTTACTTTAGATTCCCTCTTCAATACATCGTATTAAAATCCGGTACAAATCATTACCACTATGGTCTTGGAGGGTAAATGCCTTCCAATGCAATGATGTAAGTAACCGCAAGCACTGGTTGTATTACACTAAAAGGTCGATTATCACCAGACGGTTGGATCATTTTAGGACTCATTTGCTGATTAGGATCAGCTGAAGAATAAGAACTGTAAAGCGTACCTGGTCCGGGGTCAATTGTTGAAGCCGGGACTCCTGCAGACGGTTGTATTAAGTCGCCGCCGCCCGAGAACGCGTTTACAACGTGACTATGTGCCGGCATTTGTGCAGCAGTTAATACTACATTTTCACTGCCGTTTCTCTGACCGAGGTAATAACCGGATGTATAGCCAGTACTAGCGCCTGCACTTACCGGAGCGCGGCCGCGCAAATCGGGCACGGCAAAGTTACTTGCGCCATCACCGCCATAATAGGTTTGGATAATCGAAAATAATTTATCCCACTGATCAATTCTTAGTAAACTGCCGTCGCAAAGCGCCCAGCCACGGGGGGCAAAATCGCCCGCAAACATTCTGATCTCGCCAATGTAAGGTTCCATAATAATAAGTTTTAGAGTTTAAATTAATAAGTTAGTTTTAGGGTATGATTTAGTTTATTTTGGTTTAATCGGTTAGTAAATATATGTCATTATATCAATTGAAAAATTTCATCTGTAGTTAATGTTCAAAACCAATTACCATGAACATCAGCTTAATTATTAATAGTTTATAATAATATACCATTGGTTAATTTAATTACAAATTCCAGTTAGTTATCACTATAACAAAGCATTATTATTACTGCCAGGTTATATTAAACAAGTATTAATACATGTAACAAAACCGTTACTTCATTTTCTTTGCTTTTGTATTACATCACAAATGTCTGTTATAGTTAAAAGGTAGTATAGGGTATAATCAGCTTTTTTAAAGGTGTTTTTTAGGGTAAAAAAAGGTTTAATATAGATGTTGTGTTTCTACGCATAATTAAGCACTTTCGATAAACTTAAATAATAATTATTATGACCCTAAAAATTACCCTAATTACCCTGGCTTTTGCCGCTATTGGTTTTAGCTCGTGCCAGCAAAAGCAGCAATCCGATGTCAGCGCTAATAAAATCGGCATCAACATTGATACCTTAAGCCTTCAAACAGCGCTGAGGTATGTAAAAAACTATAAAAAAAATGCCGGCACGGTTGATTCAGCCTTCGCTGATGCGCAAACTGTAGAGAGGACCTATAAAGGATCAAACACCAGGTGCATTTGGTTTAGTGTCGAGAGGCTACAGGCTCTTGTTGACACTATAATAAAGGAGAAGGGCGATGGCGTTCGTTTTTACCTGGCTACTTATGACAAATCTTACTCCGAAGATTTTAAGGGCGGCCATAAGCCTGAAAAACAATACTGGGGTTATAATACATTGGTAATGGTATCAACAAAAAAAGACAGCACTTCAGGCAAGATAATCCACCAGGATTACTACGGCAAAAAAAACCAACAGGGTCAAAATGGTGGCCAGCAAGGCTTTATTGTCGGCACTACCCCCGAAAATCGCGGTGAACAATGCCCGCCACCAGCTACCTGTAAAGGTGCAACCCTATTGCTATTAGGCAACTAATCCAACAAAACAAATGATGTTCATCACCATAAATACCGGGTGTGAATTTATATGCTTCCTGGCTGCCCTTATCTTTTTAATAAAAGATAAGGATACAGCCTGGAAGCTGTTTATCCCATACCTGCTGCTAACCTGCCTTGTCGAAATTACCGGTGTATACATGCGTAAAGTAGTACACGTGCCTAATTATAACCTGTACAACGCTTTTTTAATGTTTGAATGTGGCGTTACCAGCTATACACTTTATAACTTATATAAACCGTTTAAAAATACAGGTAAATGGCTTATTGCCTGGTATGTATTCTTTATAGCGATGTGCACAACTGAGCTGGTGATGACCCATTTTAAAGCATTTGTTTCCATAACGGCAATCGTTATGTCGGTTGTATTTGTACTGGCAAGCCTGTATTATTACTATCTTAAACTGATGGATGAAAACTTTGAGCGGCTTTCATTTTCGGCACCGTTCTGGTGGGTGAGCGGAGCGTTATTTTTTTACTTCGGCAGTACTACCTGCAACATATTTTTTGATTACCTTTCAAGTTTAAAACCTATCAATAACCAGCTTTCCATACGGTACTATATCTTTATTTTACTAAACATAACACTATACTCTTTTTGGTCATACGCTTTTTTATGCAGATATCTTCGCAGGAAATCATCTTCCTGATAGGGTTAACTTCCCTAATTTTTTTAATTGCCCCCCTGTTCCTCATCATTTACGTAGTTTCATACAACCGTAAAAAAAAGAAACATCAGGAGGAGAAGCTACTGCTGCAAAAAACATTTGAGAATGAGTTGCTTAAAACCCAGATAGAAGTACAGGAGCAAACCCTTAAAACCATCGCTTACGACTTACACGATAATATAGGGCAGTTGCTGAGTATTACTACTATCACCCTAAGTTCTATCGACCTTGACAATAAGGACAAAACGGCCGAAAAACTGGCTTTTGTTGAAGATCTTACAACCCGGTCAATCAAAGAAGTAAAAGCCTTGTCGCGCCTGTTACACGGTGAAGAACTGGTAAACCGTGGACTGGCCGCGGCTATTGAATTTGAACTGGAATGGCTGCAGCGATCAGACAAGTTTAAGATCAATTTCGATAAGCGAAATTTCAACACATTTAATGCCTATAGCGGTAAAGAAACCATCCTTTTCCGGCTGTTCCAGGAGATTATAAATAACATCATACAGCATGCCAAAGCAACCGAAATATTTATAACTTTAGAGCAGATTGAAAATTCATTTAAGTTAACAATCCGCGATAACGGGAAAGGTTTTGATGTTGAAGAAACGCTGAAACGAAAAAACGGGATGGGCCTGCACAACATCACCAAACGGGCGGCCATGATAAATGGCATAACCTCCATTAACTCAGCGGCCGGAAATGGATCTGAAATTATTGTAACCATACCCTACTAAATATTGATGTACGCCGATAAAATAGATATAGCCATTGTTGATGACCATACCCTTTTCAGACAGGGCCTGGTGAGCCTGCTTACCGATTCGGGCAAAATTAACGTGATCTTTGATGCCGAGAATGGCCAGGATATGATCCAGAAACTACCGCGCCATCCCCTGCCCGAAGTGATCCTGATGGACATTACCATGCCGCAGATGGATGGATATGAAAGCACCAAATGGATCAAAGAAAAGCACCCCCAGATTAAAGTACTGGCCTTAAGTATGTTTGAGGAAGACAAACCCATCATCGGGATGCTAAAAAGCGGCGCCGGCGGCTACATGCTTAAACAATCCAGGGCATCCGATCTGGTTGATGCTATTACCGGTATTGCTAAACAATCGTTTTATATTAATGAACTTGTAAGCGGGAAACTATTACGCAACATACAAAACAGCCAGCCTGTAAACGCACAACAAATAGAGGTAAATGCCAACGAGCTGAAGTTCCTGGAGCTATGCTGCAGCGACCTTACTTACAAGCAAATTGCAGATATGATGAACCTTAGCCCGCATACTATTGATAACTATCGCGAAGCGCTGTTTCAAAAGTTTGAAACAAAATCAAGAACCGGGCTGGTGATAGCGGCGTTGAAGCAGGATTTAATAAAGATATAAGCGGCTTTTTTAAATTAACCCCAAGTCATGAACTTGTTTCGCATGACTTTTTTATTGTTTAAACCCTGCCACCTACTCTATAAAACTACCGTCCCCTCTCCTCTTCATTCTTTGGCCACGGCGCATTGGTGTGCCGCTCCATTTTTGGAGGTTTAGTTTTGCGCTGAACATAAAATAACGGCTTTGCGCATTACTGAGTGTGTTGGTTACCGAGTTTTCGGTTGTAACCTGGCTAACAAAGTTATTTTGCTTTAAAATATCAAATACCTGGAAAGTAAGGGTGAGGTTACGGCGCTTAAAAAATTGCTGTTCAATGTAAGCGTTAATAACCAATGGGTTGCGGGTAAGATTTTGCGATATCCCTTTTACAAAGTTTTTATTGGCGCTGTAACCAAAAGTAGCAGTGCGCCCCGTAAGGAAATAAAATTTACCATCGACAGCCAAAGCCGTGGTACTGATATTGGTATTTACCGAGTGGGGCAGCGTGAAATATGATTTGGCCACATCATAGGAAACGTATGGGTTAATTTCTACCGATTCGCTTGGATTTATTTGCGGGCCTAAGCGCTCATTAAAGTGCCAGGTTGTGGTAAAGTTTTGCACGTTGTTACTCATTGATATGCCATGCCCATAATTGATGGTACCATTAAGCGAGAGGTTATATTTCCTATCGTCCAGCTGTTTCGAAATATTGTAATTGCCACCAATGGTATAACTGCCATTTAGGTTAATATAGCGCGTTTCGTTTTTTAAGGCGCCAAGGGTGTCGGCTATCTGCACCGTATTAGTAACTATCTGATTTTTAATAAAGCTTACGTTGGCATTGGCCGATACATTAAATTTTGAATCGACTATGTAATTATTGTATTGCAGGTTGATGGAGTTACGGAACGATGGCTTTAAATCGGGATTACCAACAACCGGGTTTTGCGGGTTTGACTCATCGCGCACAGGCTGAATCTGGGTAAATGAGGGTTCCTGGGGGCTACCAGAATAGTTCACCGAAAAACGTTCCTGTTTTGACCATATATACTGGAACCGCGCTATCGGGATTAAATTAAAATTGCTGCGGTGTGTGCTTACAATGCCGCCGCTAACTTTTGTACCATCCAATACCGTAGGCACACCCGTAACACCTAATGAAACACTGTACTTTTTTTGATTTATGCGGTAATTGAGGGCTAAGCGTGTTTCGGTGAATGAATATTTAAAAACGTTACTCAATGAATCAACCAGGTTCCTGTTCCCAACTGAATCGATATTAAAGGTATAGGCCTGGTTATCATAGCCGCGCGAATTTACCTGCGCGTTAAACTCCAGTTGTGATACATCACTCAGCGGTTCAACATAGGTAAAACTTGTCCTGAAATTTTTGCTCAGGTTGCTCCGGCTGATATGGCGGTTTACTAACGAATCTTTTAAAACGTGATTGGTAGAATCCTGGTAGTAAATAATGTTATTGTCCTGCTCGTTAACAGTTTCATTATCCGACCTGTTGTAGCTTACCTGCAACGACAGGTTGCGCTTCGGTTTTTTAAACAAATGCTGATAAAACACAATAGCCCCCCAACTGGGCACGGTATTATTACTGCCGGTTAATCCCAAAATATCCTGATGCATAAGGCCGGTTTTAAAACTTTGAGATGTGTTTGTTGAATTTACACCCGAGTAACTAAAACTGGGGGTTACTTTTAAGTAATGGGCGCTATCAATATTATACTCCAGCTCCAGGTTTACATTATGGGTTTTGTTATTATTTTGCGAATTGGAGTTCCTGATAAAGTTGGTTGTACCCCGTGTGCTGAACTGCTGTCCATCGCTATGGTTAATGGAATTAACATCCCTGAAATTATAATTATAACTGGTATTGATCTGGATCTTTTTGGTTAGATAGCTGCGATAGCTGATATTAGGACCGCCTGTTTTTGTTGTTCCCCCGCTTCCGCCCCCACTACCGCCGGTAACACCGTTCACTGTATTTACAAAGCCGCCTACAAGTCCTATCTGTTCGTTACCATTCAACCGCTGAAAAAACAGGCGGGTATCGTACCTCTCATCGCTACCAGCGCCGGCAGTTAAACGCCCTGTATTCCCTACCGATCTATCGGCCCTCGTGGTAATGTTCAATACCTTTTGAGGGTCGCCGTCTTTGATGCCCGTACGGGCTGCCTGGTCGCCGTAATCATCGATGATCTGTACTTTCTCCACAATATCGGCTGGCAGGTTTTTAATGGCCTGTGCTACATCGCCACCTATATAATCCTTACCATTTAGCCTGGCCTTTACCACTGCCTGCCCCTGGTGCGTTACTGTACCATCTTTGGCAACTTCAACGCCTTCCATTTTTTTAATCAGCTCATCAACAGTAGCATTAGGACGTACTTTATAATCACTGGCGCGATATTCAACCGTATCGGTTTTGTAGGTAATACTGGGCCCTCCGTTTACAACAACCTCCCCAAGCATATGCGATTGCGGTTTTAAAATAAAGGGATCAAGCGATAAGCTGCGCGATTCATCATTGTTCAGCATCTTACGGATAACAGACTGATAACCAACACTGGTAACCGTTATTACAAATATGGCCGATTTAATTTTCCTGAGAACAAATTTACCCGTTGGGCCGGTAATGGTAACCACACTATCAGTAGCTGATACCAGTTTTACGGTTGCCCCTTCCATCTTTTTATCAGCGGTATCTTTCACTACACCGGTAACCTCCCTGAATGGTAAAGGTCCTTTTTGTTCCTTCGGCCGCCGCTGTTGAAAATTGCCATAATTGCCACTATTTCCATTGCCGCCTCCCCGGCGGTTTTGGGCATAGGATATGCTGGCAAGCGCAATCATAATTAGCAGGAGTACAGGTTTTTTCATGGTAAGGCAGATACACTGGGTTAAATCTTAAGTTCTAAGTCGGAAGTCTTAAGTTCCAAGGCAAAAGTCTTCCTGACTTAAGACCTCCGACCTGGAACTTAACACTTGTAAACTTGACATTAATTTAACCCGTCTGCTAAAATACAAGGCTGCAACGGTTTATTTTAAACTGTTGCAGCCTTGTTACATAACATCCTTGTTACCTGATCTCGTCCAACTGCAAAACAACGCTTGTTCTGCTGCTGTTAGCATCGGGGTTGATGCCAACGGTCATTAAAAAATTGCCGGTAAAGATAAGATCATCACCTAACGAGGATTTGGAGCCGGGATAAAGATTGATCTCTTTAACCTGGTATTTCTTCTGCGGATCGAGGCCTTTTAAACGGATAGGCACCTTTGTACCTGCATTATAACGATTGTTAACCAGGTAGTTAAACACCACGGCTTTTGATTTGGCATCGTTGACGTACAGGATAGATGCGGCATCATTATCCCATGGGCTTTGCAAGCGATATTGGTCACCATGCCATATGGGTTCTTTAAGGTTATCGTAGTTTTTAAGCGCATCATGAACGTATGAAAGATCGTGCTCACTTAATTTACTTACCACAATATCGAAGCCTAATTTACCCATCATTGCCACATCTGTACGGAATTTGATGGGCTGTTTACCCCAATCCGTAACGTGATTTGAGCTGGTAATAGCCGGATAGAAATACGAGTATTCCCATTGGATGAAAACCCTTTCCAGCGGTTCGGTATTATCGCTTGGCCAAAACTCGGTGAAGTATTTTAGCGCGCCATAATCCACACGTCCGCCACCACCTGAGCATAACATGAGCGGTACCTTTGGATACTTCGCCCTTACCCGTTCAAGCACCTTATATAACCCTCGCACATAGTCAATATACAAATGCGACTGATCTTTCTTTAAATAAGCCGAATAAGCATTATAGATCACCGCATTACAATCCCACTTGATGTAAGCCAAATCGGGATTTTTGGTGAACAGGTCGTCAACTATCCCATAAACAAAATCCTGCACCTTTGGATTGGAAAGATCCAACACCAACTGGTTACGGAAATATTTTTCGGGACGGTTTGGTTGTTTAATTACCCAATCCGGGTGTTTGGTATATAATTCACTTGCCGGGTTAACCATTTCCGGCTCTATCCAGATACCAAACTTTACACTATTGGCCTGTGCTTCCTTAACCAGCGAACTGATGCCATTTGGCAGCTTCTGCTTATTTTCCTGCCAGTCGCCCAATCCAGCAACATCGCCGTTACGCGGAAATTTGTTACCAAACCAGCCATCATCCAGCAAAAACAAATCGACACCTAATTTTTTGGTATCCTTTAATAATTGAGCCAGTTTAGTTTCATTAAAATCAAAATAAGTTGATTCCCAGTTATTAAGCAAGGTAAGTCTGTCGCCTTCGCCATTAACAATTTTATATTTGCGTGCCCAGCGCTGTAATTTACGACTGGCATCACCTTTACCATGGTCTGAATAGGTATAAACAAATGCCGGGGTGGTAAATTCCTCGGCAGGTTTAAGGTGATATTCTGAGGCGGCATTATTCATACCGGCTATCACCCGTAAATTATCAGAAACATCCAGTTCCAGGTCGATCTTAAAATTGCCCGACCATTCCAGCGCACCCAGCATTACTTTCCCTTCATCCTCGGTAGCCGGCTTATCCATAGACACCATGAACATGGATGGCTCGTACAAATTGGCACGGGTGCCCAGTTTACTATCAATAGTTTTAATACCGTGGGTAAGCTTTGCTTCTTCGGGCTGCATTTCAACGGCCCAGTTGCCATGGTATTGTTTCAGCCAAAAGCCGCTACCCTTTAGGTTAAGATTTGCCGACGCGAATTTATTAAGTGTTACAATCCCCTTCTCGCCATGTTTTATAACCGACCATTGTTCGGTAACGTCCTCTTTAAAATAGGTTTTGTAATACAGGGTTACCTCAAAAGGATAAGCGGGGTCTTTCAGGTTTACGGTTAACAAGCTGACATCGTCGGCAATTTTAGTAACCGCATGGCTTACATACACCAGGTTAAGTGATTTATTACCATCGGCATGCGTAACTGTAATGGCAGGCTCGGCCAGGCTTGCCGATCCTGATGGCATATAGGCATCATTGAGGATGCCCGAGTCATCAGCCTGCCTGTACATTTTCAGGATCTGCTCATACTCTTTTGCATTGCTCAGTTTGGCGCCGAAATAAACCATTTTAAGGTTTTTATTTGCATCCGTTTGCAACACTAATGCGTTGTTTTGTGTTTCTACCGGGATGGTTACTGTTTGGGCAAAACTTCCGGCTGTCAGGAACATGGTACTGATAAGCACCCCGCTAAAGGGTACTATTTTGTTTAGGAACTTCTTTCTCAATTTACAGGTTATTTATTAGGTACAAATAAGGTTATTTTTTTCGATTTTACTCCCCGAACTTAAATTTATATAATGCAGCATCGGCGGCATTAAGCTTTGCAGGGATATCTGAATTATTACCCTGCAATATTTCGGTAACCCGGTACTTTTGATCTGGAATACCTAATCTATTTAAATCAAGCGCAAACTCCTTTGACTTATCCGAATAATTAAATACAGCTACATAATAAGCATTACCAATTTTTTGGGTAAATATCTCCGAGGCATTCTCGCCGGTGTTACCTTCAACTGGTTTAAAGGCCTTGCCATTGTTTATCACAGCTAACATTTCGGGGTTTTGATACCATGCTTTGGCCCTGTCGCTCCATGGCCCGTTTTCTAATAAGCTGTTTAAATTTGATTTATTAATGTTCTTATACTTCTAATGAAGCACATATACACGCGTCATTGCGAGGTACGAAGCAATCCCCCACCCTACAGAGTAGCTTTGCAAATCCGATCTGCATAGTAGGGGATTGCTTCGTACCTCGCAATGACGATCTGTTTTTTTATTTTTAAACAGCTTCTAAGGCTTGTTCACAAAAAAGTTAACAATCCTGCAGGCATGACCTTTGCTTACGTTGTTTTTGCTATTGCTTATTTTAATTTTTAAAGTATGGTTGCCATTACCCAGGTTGTCGCCCAACATATAGTAAACCCCAAGGTGAATCCAACTATAATACTGGGTTAACAGATCAAGCTCTTTATATGCTCCATTATCAATTGAGTAGGATATAATACCGGCATCAGGCCCCGCTACTACCGCAATGCCAACGGCTGTGCCTTTAAGGGGCAATGTTAGTTCGCTGCCTGGTTCGGTCGAGATCAGCATCGGCACATCAACAAAACCAGGGCGGGTTGAAAGGCCATCTTTAGGGTTCCATTTGGTGTCGATAACCCATCCTTTATCCAATTTGGCGTTAGTGATATTATAGTAGCTGCCATTTTCATAGCGGGCTTTATCTATCGGCTTGGGCAGTGCAACTTTAACAGGTAATTTGTAGGCCGTATTAATACATTCCTGCAACAGCGCTTTGATGGTTTCAAAGTAGATTTCCTGGCCGTGGTACCAGGGGTGAATATCTTTAAAATCATCGGCCCAGGTAAGTTCATTGTTCCTGATCTTATCATTAACCTCAAGCGCGAGGTTTACATAGGGCAGGTTGTAACGAGTAGCAACCAACTGATGGTTTAACAACTCGGGCGATACCTTGCCTTTGGCGTAATTATCTATTTTTTGAGGGTCGGCAAAGGCCATATAAATGACATCCATCGCGGGATTGGCCAGTTTTGCGTGACGAACGATCCCTTCTAACGAGCGAACCTGCGTGGTGCTATCAGTTCCCCGGTCGTTCACTGCGGCCTCAACAAAAAGCAGATCGGTTTTGCCCGAATCAAGGATATCCCGCTGCAACCTGAAAGCATGCGGCAAGCTACCCAATGACGGAATGCCTGCCGCTATAAAATGAAAATCGGTTTCAGGATAAGTTTCCTCCAAGTACCTGCAAACCTTGTTGCGCCAACCGGGATTAAAGGTGATTGAACCACCGAGGAATGATACCGTAGCTTTTTTCTTAACCGTTACGGCATAGTAAAAATTATTAAGCCCGCCGCCTGTTTTCACATAATTTGTGTAAGGCAGTATTTTTTGTACGGGGTATGAGTTATTATAGATGAAATCAGCATAATACCCCGGGCGATCTACCTTAAAATGGTGCCCCTGCAATTCCATTGGCCCCTGTGTTACCGGGTAAATACTTACAGGCCCACCTAAGGCAATGTATCGTTTTGCCAAAACATCGCTGTTTTCGGCAGGCGGGGCCACCTTATCATCCAAGCCGATGGTATGTAATATAGGTACCCTGAATGATGCCAAACCATCGAGGTTATCAACAGGGTTATCGTTATAAGCAATGGCCTGCTCTTCGGTAAAGTGATAAACCTGTTTTAACTCATTCCAGGAATCCGCATCGCCAACTCCTTTAAGCTTGCCACCCGGCCAGCTTTTAATATCACATACAGGTGTTTCGGCATAAATGCAGCTAACTTTGTCAGGGTTACGTTTGGCCCATGCATATGTGTATAAACCTCCCCGGCTTACGGCTTCAAGAGCTGCTTTTGGAGCAAAAGATTGGTGTTTGGTAAGGTATGTATAAAACACATCATAAAGCTTCATGGCCTCAGGGCTGCCATACTGGTTATCTACATTAATAAAGGCTACATAAAAGCCTTTTGCCAGCAGGATGCTATCCATTTGCGTATGCCAATCTGGAAAAGAGGTACGCCATACCCAGGGATTACCCGGCAGCGAATGAGCAGGCTTTACATAATAGGCTTCATGACCGGCAAGTTCCAGTTGTACTTTTTGAAAACCCTGCCAAAGGTGAGTTTTATCCTGTGCTTTTAAGGTCGAAAAAGCGACAGTTGAAAGTAAAAAGATTATTAGATATTTAAGTTTTAGCATCGTTTTTTCTGCTTTACCGTATTAAATCAAATGTTTACATGTATTAATATAGGTATAAATTAAATAGCGTTTCACTGATCCAAAACACGGCTTTGTTCATAACGTAAAAAATGCGGCATTTAATTAAATCAGTTTTATTGGTTAGGGTAAATGTATTTGCTTATCGCATTTCAAAAAATGGATAAACCTTTTAAAACGATGGATAATACACCGATAGTTCATCGTATAAAACGCATTCTGCATAAATCATCCTGTTTTAACAAATTAATAATCAACACATTAATAAATACACATTGAATTACTTATCAGCAAACCTGGTTTGTATCAATCTTGTTATTTAACCCCGGGGTAAATAATTATTATCCTGGAGTTAAGAGCTCTAATTATTAAGAAAAAAGAAATTTTTTATTGAATAGGTTTAAAAAACACACAAAACACTTATCTTTGCCCGTAACAAAACCCTTATCATGTCATTAAATATCAACTCCAAATTAAAAATCTCATTTGCGCTTTTTGCCCTAACTGCCATTGTTTATACCGCTTGTAAAAAGGTTGACAGCAAACCCGTTACTAAAACAGATAATTCAAAAATAGTTGAACAGATTGCCATTAACGTTTACAACTCCTTATCAGCAAGTAACAGCGGGCYGGGCATTCAATCCAGCACCAGGCTGAGAGTAAATAATACAGCCGGAATATTTTGCGGCTATAAAAAAGACACTGTTTACATTCGTGACGACAACCAGGGAGATACTATTAAATCGCACACTTCAGAAACAGTTAAATATAAGGTAACCTGCGATAACGATATGGCAGGCTATACCTCATATGATAGTCTTGCTAACAACATGACCACCCTCGAGTTCAACTTAACCAGGAGTAACGTTCTGGATTTTGTGGTAAAATCATTAAATGATCAATACACCAAATTTACCATCAACGGTGCAATGAGAATAGTAAGTATCATAAAACCTATAAAAACTACTGGCGCAAATACGCTGAAATATGATATGCTAAAAGGCAGCTATACCTATAAAGATGTTGTTTTTACCTATAAAAAACCAGAAATTGATTTTACCGGCGCTACTGTAACCTTTGAAGGCACACATGTTTACGACGGTGGCGGCGCCTTTTATAATTCTGATAGCTACTCTGGCAGCATCACATTTCTTGCCGGTCATAAAGCAACGCTCATTTACAACGGCACAACCTACACTGTTGACCTGGTAACAGGAAAGGTGATATAACGATTACTAATTTTTCAATAAAAACGGCTCGATGTAAACATTGAGCTGTTTTTGTTTTTGGGTTGCTTCCCCTCAGGGGTCTTCTCAATGCTATTAAGTTAAGCCATTTTTCGCCCGTTAACCTATTGCTTACCTCCTTTCCCATAAAAAATCATATTTAGGGATACCGATGTACCAACGCAATCCTGGAGTTTAACCAGGTCTGTTTCTTCTTTAGGTGTACCCACTAATTTGAATTGGTTGTTTACAATGCTAATGCTCGCTGTACTTTTTGCAGATACCGCGACAGGCGATATTAAAGTAAAGACATTGTGCGTAATCAAAATATTGTTGTGTACTTTTTGTTCAGCACTTTCGGTATTCTCTGGCGCTATCAAAATAACAGGACCGCCGCATAAATTGAATTGGTTATTCCTAATCACCAGGTTGTTTACCACGCCCGATTCATACCAGCTTGACGCATCACCGGCAACCGTTATACCGCTGTTGTGCGTTCTTTGAAAAACATTATTTTCAATTACTACCTTACGGCGCGTGGTAACTAAAATGCCTCTTGTGGGGATACGGGTAATGATATTATGATTGATATAAACCTGTGGCGTCCAGGTGATATTCTCAACAACATCATTTGGTTCTATCTTATCGGTCAAAGGTTCTTTAAGGGTTAACAGCACATCCTTATCATTTATCCTTTCGGCTTTGGATACCACATTGATGCCATACTGCAGCAAGCTTTTGGCATGAACAAGGGCTATACTATCTCCTTTGGTAAAAGCTTCAAAACCATAGGTCTGACTGTGCATAAACCTAACAAGTAGCTGATAGGGCCTGGGCTTATCTATGATGCGCAAATAAGTTCCGTGTACATTAATGGCATCGTCATTAGCGCCGGATAAATAGGAATTAGTGATCACAATTTTTCCCTTACAGCCCGAAAAGTGTAAAATATCCGCCCATGCAGCCGAGGTACGGTCGGAATTTGCAGCGGGTTTAACAAAAACAGAATCAATGGCAATATCCTGGCAAAACTGGCTCACTACACCCATCCCATGCATAAAATTAATATGGATATTTTTTAACCGCAGATTTTTACTTCGCAGCAGAAATATCCCGGTACAATCCCTTAAAATGTCGCGGCTTTGATAAATGAGGCCGGTTTTAAAACCCGGGTTCTTTTTAAAGTATACCCTTAGCAGGTTCGGGCCCGTTTCTGCATACTTCAGCCCATCCATGTTAATATTAACACGTTGCAGGTCGCCGGTTGCAGGATCAAACACTTGCCATAACGAAATAGGATTATGGTGCCAGCCTTCTCCTTCCCAGGTAAGCAGACTATCTTTAATGCTGTATTTTGAGTCGGCGTGAATCTTCAATTCGGCGAAGTTATCCGCCGTTTTAAGCACTTTCAACTCCGATACTGTTGGCCGGTGATAATCATAGGTAGCGCCATGAAGGCTTATATTTTCGCTATGATCTATACAGGTCTCTATCATTTTTCCACGCATCACCATTTCTGCATCCCTCGCCTCAATATCTACATACCTTGAACTGTCGATATATATTGCGATAGCCTTTGGCGTATATGCATCATCGTTAGTATTCGATATAAAAAACTGCTTTTTAAAGCTCGTTTCGGGGTAAAAATTATAGGTTCCTTTTAAAAAGATGAGCTTAACATGCTTTTTACTGCTGCCTCGCGCCACCAGGAATAAGGATTCCCTAAACTCAGCCGGACCAATCACTATTATCCTGTCGTTAGCAGAAAAAATCCTGTTGTTTACCTGTTTAAATGTTTTCCAGGCGTTGTGCCGATCAGTTCCCGGGTTTCTATCACTGCCCTTTTCGGCATCGATATAATAAGCGGTGTTGCCCGGCGATATGATGCGGTCGTTAATACCTGGATATTTTATTGCAGCGCGGGCAGGCAAACCGAAATAAATAGCAGTGACAAGAAAAAAGGGAATTAAAAATCTGCGCCCAGGCTGTATGATATTAGTTACCTTTAAAAACATAAGTTTTGCCTGCAATTGTATCAAATTGGTATTTAAACTCGTTGATTGCCCGTTGACCTGCTATACCTACATTGTTGATCTTTATAGCATTTGGCGATCTGAGCTTACAAACCCCGCCTGCCAGTGACTTGATAGCGAGCTTTGTTATTTTACCATCTTTCCATTCCATATCCGTGATCTCGAAATCGCCGCGTGCCCGAATGCCTTTTACGCTGCCTTTTAACCATGCTTTTGGCAAGGCCGGCAATAGTTGAATCTCATCTGTCTGGCTTTGCAGCAGCATTTCGGTAACACCTGCGGTGTAGCCAAAATTACCGTCTATCTGAAAAGGCGGATGCGCACAGAAAAGGTTGGCATATACTCCCCCACCGTTATTATAATCAACACCCGAACCACCTGCCAGGGTAATAAAATTATTGAGGATCTTGTAAGCATGGTCACCATCCTGCAGGCGTGCCCAAAAGTTCATCTTCCAGGCCATCGACCATCCTGTGGAAACATCGCCACGGGCCAGTAAACTTACTTTAGCAGCCTGTGCCAGCTCAGGCGTTTTGATAGTGCTGATACGCCTGCCGGGATGCAAACCAAAAAGGTTTGACGAATGGCGGTGCGTATCTTTAGGATCATCCTTATCGGTTTCCCACTCCTGTAGCTGTCCCCATTTGCCAATTTCAGGTTTTAGTAAATGCTCCCTCATATCGGCAACATGGTCGCGGTAGGTTTTATCGGCATTTAAAACATCGGCTGCGGCAATATAATTGGTAAACAAATCGTAAACTATTTCCTGGTCGTAAGTTACCCCATCTTCGGTAGGCCCATGCTCTGGCGACCAGCCCAGCGGCGATACCAACGTACCATCGGGGCGGCGTTTTAAATGATCGTCCCAAAATTCAACAATCTCTTTCAGGATAGGATAAGCAAAGCTTTGCAGGTAAGCTTTATCTTTTGTAAAAGCATAGTGCTCCCAAATACCCTGTGCGTACCAGGCACTGCCGGGCGTATTCCATAAAAAACTTCCTCCCCCGTATACCCCGTTCTCGGTTTTCACCGTCCAGCCGCGTACACCTGGATATTCTTTTTGGGTGCTTACCTTTTTTACCTCGCGCATACTATTGATATAATCGAGGTATGGGAAATGGCATTCAGAAAGATTGCTTGGTTCGGCCAGCCAGTAATTCATCTGGATGTTGATGTTGGAGTGGTAATCGCTGCGCCATGGCGGGTTATTGCTTTCGTTCCAAAGCCCTTGCAGATTAGCGGGTAAGCCCCCTTTTCTTGATGAATTGATCAGCAAATAACGGCCATACTGGTAAAGCAGGGCTTCCAGTTGAGGGTCGGCTGCTTTTTTATAATTGATGAGGCGTTTATAGGTTGGTTCGGCTGCTATTGGCGACGGTGTTGTGCCCAGGTTGATAGCAACCCTGCCAAACAAACTTTGGTAATCGGCTATATGATTGCCCGATAACTGAAGATATGTTTTGGCTGATGCAGCATCCAGGTTTTGCTTTACTTTAATACCAGGAGCTTCGCCGCGCCAATGCTGTTCGCGCTTGTTGCTATAATCTGTTGCTGCCGAAAGCAATATGGTAAAACCATTAGCCCGGTTAATATTAAGCTGTGAGCCGCCTTTGCCATCACTTTCAACTGTGGCAGTGCCACCTTCTGTTTTTACTACGATGGATGCCTGGTAAGCCAGGCCATTATCCAGCTTACCTTCAAACTGCAAAGCAGTGCCGTTGCCGGTAACTTTTGTACCATGTGCATCTTTTAAGCTGATGATAGCCGAATAAGCGCCCTTTTTATCGGCACTAAAATGCAGCACCATTACTTTATCGGGAAAACTGCAAAAGTATTCGCGCTTATAAGCTACACCGCCATCGGTATAAGCTACCTGCTGAATGGCTTTACTGAGATCCAACTGCCTGCGGTAGTTTGCAGGTGCGGCCATGCTGGTGTCCTTCCCTTTAAAATCAATAAACAAATCGCCAAAGGCCTGGTATGCGCCGGTTTCGGATTCATCTCCCGTCCACAGGCTAATCTCGTTAAACTGGATATGTTCCCTGGCCACGCCGCCAAAAACCATGCCTCCAAAGCGGCCGTTACCCATGGGGTAAGCTTCGGTCATCCAGGTTTTGGCGGGTTTATCGTCCCATATAGCTAAGTCCTGCGGGCTAATTTTAACCACGTGGCGCTGGGCATTTACTTTACCGGAGTATACGGCTACAAAGGCAATAAAACTGATGCGAATTATTTCTTTTATCATTTTAAGTTTAAATCGGATGGGCTAAATATCAGTATAAAACAGCCGCTACAATACACCAATCTTAGCAAATTATTATGTTATTTAATGAACCATCATTGTTAAGCACGTAAGGTGTGGTGCCATCGTATCCCCGGTTTAATAAAGTGGCTGAATATAGCGGACCGTAAACTTTCGCATTATTCAATTCATAAGGGATCGATTTATTGCCCTTTGCATCGTATGAATAAATGGTAAATGAGTAAGTATACTCCTGCAAATTTTTTATTACCGTAATTGTTTCCTTTTACTATGGATGGAATGTTAACGCTAAAATGCTTCTTAATGCTCATTAAGAATAAATGGACCGTCCTTCAGAGGCACGAAGCAATGACGCGAATATTTGATGTGTGGGTATTTTAAACAACTACTAAGTAACATTTTAATCAGTATGGAGTACTTCCTCCATATTTTGCCATTGATTTTTCTGTGCAACAGCTTCGAGGAGCGGGTTTTGTGTTGGGTCTGTTTCTTTCCACCAGCGTCGGGTAGCGGTATCGGCGGCCATTTTAGCCATGTCTTTTTCTAAATCGACGCCGGAGTACTCAAAATAACTAAACAAAAAGTACTTATTTTCAATTTTTTGAATGTAGATGGAATAGTTGTGAATATTAAATTCGGCAATTTTTTTTAATACCCCCGACCCGGCATCAGCGTGCAGCTTTTTATAATGAGCCATTTTTTCGGGCTTTAAGCCCGTTACCATGCCAAAGCGCTGCACGTTTATAGTGGTCACTTTTGGTATACTGCTGTCATTTTGGGGTTTACTGCGCTGGTTTCGGATATAAAGTCCAAAACCTATCCAGCTTGACATTATTAAAATGACGACAAGTATCTTGAATGAATTCATGCTATAATATATTATCTGAACAGGTAGAAAAGCACAGCCATTATACAAATCAACAAAACTGAAAGTACCTTATAATTGCCCAAACCGCCCCAGGCCGCACCACGTAATGGCTCCCATGGAGATTTCCAATACAATATAGCACTTTTTTTGGTATGTTGAACAGGATAAGGTAATTTGCATAAATAAACAAACCAGGAACAGGTAAAAGGCCATCATCATAAACGGTATTTGCCCAATGACGCTTAAAGGATATAGTTTACCTGTTACAAATACCCAAAACGCCTACTGCCGATCCTATCCATAACATATATTTTGCAGATATAGCCGATGCTTTATCCCAAAATACACCCAATAAAAACACACAGGTTATAGGCGGCGCTATGTGAGCTACAATATCATTCAAGCCGTTAAAGATACTTTGGTAATTATTCAATATGTATTTGCCAATTGTTTTATCTATAATAGCATGCTGTAAACAGATATTAAATTAACGCTAATGTAGTATCCTGCTATAAAACCAATTTATTTAGATGAGTAACAGCTTTAAAAGACGGCAGGGTTTTGAGGGTGAAAAATTTATCAGCATTCCTCAAAAAGTAATGCGCGATGCCAGGGAACGCGATCCAGAACTTTTCCATATCTATATTACACATATAGGCTATTTCCCTAAAGCTGCATTTCATTACCGCGAACGCCGCAAAGGCTGCGAAGACAATATCCTCATTTATTGCCTGCAGGGCAAGGGCCATTATATTGTGGATAACAAGCGCTATGAGGTGCGCAGCAATCAATTCATCCTAATACCCGCAACCGACAAATACATGCGTTACTGGGCCGATAATGATGATCCCTGGACCATTTACTGGGTGCACTTTACCGGCGATAAGATCCATGACTTTAACAGGTCGCTTAATTTAAGCATTACCCGCGGCCCGGTACAGATCCCCTTTAACGAAAATGCCATAAACATATGGCATAACATTTACCAAACCCTGGAGATGGGCTACAGTCTGGAGAACATCAACAGCGCATGCTTTTGCCTGTACCATATTATTGCAACTTTTTTAATGCCCGAGCGGCATATCAATAATGACAAGAACGAGGATGGCGATATCATAACCAAAACCATCCGCAACATGCGCAATAACCTGAGCAAGAAACTGAGTGTGGAAGATATGGCATGTAAGCATAATTTATCGATATCACATTTCTCAAACCTTTTCCGCAAGGCTACCGGGATGCCGCCAATTGATTATTTTAACCATCTTAAAATGCAGAAGGCCTGCCAGCTGTTATATGCCAATGGCGATAAAGTAAAGACCGTAGCTGCCAGCCTGGGTTATGAAGATCCCTACTATTTCTCGCGCATATTTAAAAAATATATCGGCTCCTCGCCCGAGCAATACCGCATTACGGCGAAGAATACGGGTTAATTAAGGGAACATCTCCTTTAATTTTTCATTAAAGCACCATCGGCCCGAAACATTATTTAACAATGGGTTTTAACCTGGATTGTTCGACATAATTTTTTCCCCAACGGGAAGAGTGTGTTGGTATGTGAAGCGGCAGGGAGGGATTTCTGTCAATTTTTCTTCGGGGAGAACAGGCTGAAACCACTTTTTTATCCCAAAAAATAGCGGAAACTTACTCAAGTAAGTTTCGTATAAGTAAATTGAAACAGCAATATTTATTTAGAAGTTAAATAAAATTAATAGATTATGTAGATAATGTTTAGCCATTTTACTCATTTTCATTCTTCATTTTAACCACGCTATAAAGTCATGGCTAATCCTTTCTCAATGATAATTTTATTTTTGAAGAAAAAACTAAGAGATATTACCATATCTAATAAACTCTATTTCACGGTTGGAATAATGACTTTGCTGGTTACTCTCGAGGTATGTACCCTCTGGTTTGCAGTAGGTACACTATCATCCGTKAGGTCTATGGTAAATGGTGAGGGCTTATGGTCAAAAGCGCAGAAAGACGCTGTCTATAGTTTGTTTGTTTATGCACACTCGCACCAGGAAAAGGATTACCAGGCTTTTCGCGAATTTTTAAAGGTTCCGCTTGGTGATAATAAAACCCTTCTGGAACTTAAAAAATCAAATCCCGACCTTCGGATCGCCCATGATGGCTTTATAGAAGGCCGTAATCACGCCGATGATGTTGATGGAATGATTAGCCTGATCACCCGCTTTCATAACATTTCTTACCTTAACAAGGCGATTGTTGCCTGGGGCGAAGCAGAGAAAAAAATGGAGCAATTAATTGCCCTGAGTGATAAGCTGCACGTTATGATAAGGTCGGGGGCGGTTTCGCAGCAACAAATTGATAAGCTAATGACACAGGCCAATGAGCTAAACAGAAAGCTTACCATATCCGAAGATKATTTTTCGTTTACACTTGATGAGGGCGCCCGCTGGCTGGAGCGCATTGTTTTGCGGATATTGCTCACCTTGTCAATTACCATAGGCACAACAAGTATATTGATAACAATTTCGGTGACCCGCGGTATCGAAAAGGGCATTAAAGCAATAGTAGATGGCGCGGCATTGGTTAGTAAGGGTTTATTAGATACCAGGGTAAAAGTTTATTCGGGCGATGAGATTGGAATGCTCGCTACCTCTTTTAACCAGATGACCGATACGCTGGAACATAGCTTACACAATATAAACGAGCTTACAGACAAAAAGGAACAACTTAAAAGGGAAAAAGAAAAAGCCGAAACTTCGGAAAAGACCAAACAGCTTTTTTTGGCCAAAATGAGCCATGAGATCCGCACCCCGATGAACGCCATCCTTGGCTTCGCAAAACTGCTCGAAGAAACTATTAAAGGTAAAGAGGAACAGGAATACATTCGTATAATTATTAAATCGGGCGATAATCTATTGGTCATTTTAAATGACATTCTCGATTTTTCGAGGATGGAGGCGGGTAAAATTGTTTTTGAAAACTCACCGATCCGCATCAGGGATATTGTTCATCTCAACATCAGGATGATGGAGTCGAAGAAAAAAAATCTCGAAATCACCTACAGTATTGACGAGAAAATACCTGAAATAGTATTGGGAGATTCGGTGAGGCTGAATCAGATCTTGTTAAACCTTATCTCGAACGCTATAAAATTCACCGAAAAAGGAGGTGTATTTGTTTCTGTAGTTTGTGGGGAAGGAAATATCGATAACATTTTAGTCGATTTTAGGGTTAAGGATACCGGCATAGGGATCCCTATAGAAAAACAGGCGAAAATTTTCGAGAGTTTTGAGCAGGCTACCAATGATACCGCACGCAAATTTGGCGGAGCCGGACTGGGGCTGAGTATTGTGAAACAATTGGTGGAATTGCAGAAGGGCGAAATTTTTGTTAATAGCGAAGCCGGAATCGGTTCCGATTTTCATTTCAGGTTGCCGTTTTTAAAATTTGAGACCGAAATGGAGACCATTCGCCCTATAAAAACCCAAACAACAACCCCAAATGGAAATGGCATTAAAATTTTAGTGGTAGAAGACAACCCGATAAACCAGATGCTGGTGATAAAAGTGCTCAAAAACCAAGGCTTTGAAACCGAAGTGGCCGAAAACGGATTAATTGCCTTAAGCCTGTACGAGCATAACGATTTTGATATTATCCTGATGGATATACAGATGCCCGAAATGGATGGTTATGAAGCTACACAAAAAATACGCGAGCTAAAAACCTATAAAAAGGATATCCCCATTATTGCCATGACGGCACACACTATTAAAGGTGAATACGAGCATTGTATAGAAATAGGAATGAATGATTTTATTTCGAAACCGTTTGACAAAAATGAATTGTACAAAAAGATTTTTGAACTATTAAAAAGAAATAAAAGTGAGGTCCTCGTATCGCCGTAAAAACGGAAGATTTTTTGCAGCCTCACAAAACATGAGCCTACATTTATTTTTTTAAACAGTGCTAAGATTGAGTAATTAGTCTTGCGGGGTTTCCATAAACTAAGCAGTCACAGGCAATATTTTTAGTTACTACGGCACCGGCTCCTATAGTTACGTTCGATTCAATAATTAGTTTGGGTAAAATAGTCACATTAGAACCAATACTGCAATTGGAACCAATTTTTACATCTCCCAATATCGTGGCGCGAGGAGAAACTTCAGAGAACTCTCCAATGTGAACCCCATGATGAATTTGTGATCCGGTATTAATCAAACAGCCTTTTCCAATAACGGTTCCTGAGCCAATAAAACAATTTTTCATCACATCGTAATGCAAATCATTTGCAAACAAACTAAATATCGACATTGAGGATCGTAAGGGGTAATATTCGCCACCCAATTTTATAAACTTGTTATAAGCGAATCTTCTTTTAGCAGGATCGCCTATACCTAAGATAAATTTAAATTTGCCGGGTAAAATATTTTTGACCTCTCTTTCGGATTTTAGTATCCTGTAATTCCTCAGTCTGATATTTGACGCATTAATATCATCATAAAAAAAGATCTCTTTTTTTACGGAATTTTCTAATAATACATCCAAAACTTCTAATGCGTGTCCGCCGGCTCCGAAAATCACCATAGCTTTTTGGTTTTTTATGGTACTGACTATATCATTAAATAAATGTTAATTTCACAACAATATTAACATTAAATTCTCACACAAAACCACCTTTGTTATGGGCTTTTAAAAAACACCCTTACACTTAACAATACATAACAATCTGATTTTCATTGAATTAAAACCATTAGATAGGTAATATAGGCATATGTTTATGGCCAATATGTAAAGGCATTTTACACTTTATGTGCAATATTTAATGATAGTTTACAATTTCAAACAATTGCTATAAGTTTATGTATTATTGAATACCAGTTAAATAGATTTGTCTTGAAACTTAGAGAAGTACAATATCTGCAGGGGGGCTCAATGGACTTTAAACCTAAATCCAGATAAGGAAGATACATAGAAGCAGGATTCATCCTAATAAGCTTCTTTGCCTGATTATACCCTTTGCATAAAAAACCGAAAAGATGAGTTATGATGAAAAGCAGGATTTAATGGTCAGCATTTGCTGTATCACCTTCAACCAAAAAGAATTTATTTCCCAGGCCCTTGATGGTTTTATGCTGCAGGAAACAAACTTTAATTTTGAAATTGTAATTGGCGACGATTGTTCTACTGATGGCACATCAAATGTGTTGGCATTATTTAAAAAAAAGTACCCCACCAAAGTTAAATTGATTACTAACGAAAAAAACATGGGTTGTTATTATAACCTCATGAATACAATTAAAGCTTGTAAAGGCAAATATGTAGCACTTTGCGAAGGAGATGACTATTGGATAAGGCCTGATAAACTGCAAAAACAGGTTGATTTTTTAGAAAAAAAACCTGGTTACGTAATTTGCTGCCATTACACTCAGGTAATTAACGCTTTAGGCGAAACTCTGTATGTTCATTCAAAACCGGTACCACGCGAATATACCTACCTTGATTTGCTTGTAGGGAAGCAGGAAGAGACCAAAACAGCTACGCTGGTATATCGTAATATCCCCGAGGTATACCAGGTATTTCTGAAGCCCTGGTATCATAGTGTTTTCGCAGCCGATAAACTATTAAAACTTTTTGCCACGTATAATACCGGCCTTAAAATATATGTACTGCCAGAAGTAATGAGCTGCTACCGTAACCACATGGGAGGCATATGGAGCATGATAAAAAACGAATCGCGTATGGAAATGATGATCAGTGATTTTAATCTGATCATTAAGCAATTCGGCTATCCGGAAAGTCAAAAAAAGTTTTTATTGCTGCTGTATATAAAAAGATACTTATTATTTGAATTAAAGCGGTATAAAATGAGGAAAGCGTATGAGACGATAAAATACCTTCTTTAGCTATCCATAGGCCTGTGCAGCCATCTGTTTTTACCACTGTTTACCCCTCACCAAATCTGTTTGTTTAATTCGGCAAACAAAACTTCCAGCCACATTCTTTTATACTAAAACATATTTGCATGGATTGGCATATCGGTTGTTCGGGGTTTCACTACAAGGATTGGAAGGGCAGGTTTTATCCTGAGAACCTGCCGCAGCGCAAGTGGTTTGATTACTATTGCGAACACTTTAAAACATTGGAACTTAATGTTACTTTTTATCGTTTTCCCCAACTTTCCTTTTTGCAGAACTGGTATGGTAAAAGTCCGGCCGATTTTAGGTTTGCCGTGAAAGCGCCCAGGGCTATAACCCACTACAAAAAATTCAATGACTCTGCCGACCTGATCACCAGCTTTTATGATACCATAAATAACGGCCTGCAGGAAAAGCTTGGCCCCGTACTATTCCAGATGCCGCCCAGCTATAATTATACCGAAGAAAGGCTGGAAAAGATCACCGACAGCCTTAATCCAACATTCAAAAATGTGCTGGAACTGCGCCACGTAAGCTGGTGGAATACCAGTGTATATCAAAACCTGGCAGAACATGACATCACCTTCTGCGGCATGAGCCACCCCAGCCTGCCCGATGATGTGATAAAAAATACCCCGGTTGTGTACTATCGCTTTCATGGTGTACCCAATTTATATAGGTCGGCCTATTCTATGGAGTTTCTGCAAAAAGTGGTCGACTCCGTTAAGCACGATGTTGATATTAAAGAAGCCTGGTTTTATTTCAATAATGATTTCGACGCCGTAGGTGTGAAAAATGCAAACGAGATGATTAGCCTGATTTAGGGTGCACAGAATGGCGCACCTGTTAATACTAATCAAACTGAACTAATCCCTATGCCTCCTACGCTTTTTCTTCTTACTTGATTTTGATGAGCTTTTCTTCTCCGATTTGTTAGACTTACTTACCCTGGTGTCCGATTGCTTTGCCGGGGCTATCGCAGTAGCTTTATCCGCCACTTCAACAGAATCTTTGCTCAGTTGCTTTACAGTAAATTCGTTACGGCTCAGGCCGTATTCCAGCTGGCGTTTGGCACCGGTTGGTACCGCATCTTTACCGCTACCCTTATAAATTGAAAACTCGCGGAACAGCTTACCCTCGCGGATATAAAAATTATCCCCGCCCCGGTAGCCTTTGCGTTGTGATGAGTTCAGTTTAGGAAAATCGAGTTTATTTGCCCTGTTATCAGTAAATTCAAAGGCGTACATACTGGTACGGTTTATAGTATCTTTTGATTTTGCTTCTATCAGTATCTCCGGGTTGCCGTCCGCGTCCATATCGGCATTGTAAACATCGATAATATTGCCATCCAAATCGCCGGTTGTGGTAGTATACCTGATGGCCGACGAATCTGAATGCAGGATCATAAACGCTCCTGCCTCCTGCGATCCGCGCCCCCAGCTTAATACATCATAGCTTTGCCCTGGCGATACTTCTATCAGCTTATGAAACCTGAATGGTTGTATCAATCCGGGCTTTTTGGCAGCAAGTGATGCATTTGTACTCTTGTTTTCGCTGTTGCCGCATCCGGCCCCGACAATAACCACGGTTATTAAAAAAGTTATATAATAAAATCTCCTGATCATTATATGTTTATAATCCCTGTTAATTTTTTAGCACATCGGGTGTTAATTCTGCTTTGGTTTTACCGGGTGCCGATATAAATACTTTTAAAGTATTATTACCACCCGCATCCACATATTTTAAAGTGAAACGGTGATATCCTTTCAATAAAGGCGCCGCGCCAAACTGCTCAATTACCGCGTGTTTACCATCATTATCAACAACTACCTGGTCATCAATCAATAAAACAGATCCGTTGGCCGATAGTGTTGAGAAGCCATAATTCCCATCGGCATCAATATAAATAAATCCGCTGTAAATTACACCAAACTTACCTTTACTTTTCCTGAAATCTGTTGTACTAAAGGTTTTTACTGCCCCACTATCGCTTGCGAGGCCAATCAGCTGACTTGTACTGCCAAAGGTTCCGGTAAATAATTGGTAATTTAATCCTGTACTTGTACCCGTATAATTAACGGGGGCTAAAGGCGCTTTATTGTAAACCAAGGTACGGGTAATATTGCTCCTTTTGCCCGATGGGGTAATCACTAAGGTTTGCAGCTCGCGGTATTGATCAAGTGGCACATCATAGGTCATCGGGATATGGTATTCCAGGTCGGTTTCGCGCGGGGTGTAACCATCAATGGTATAATATATCTTAGCGCCATCAACCGGTGATTTTAGGTTGACGCTCACCTGGTTACCTATCATCACGGTGTCTTTTGCTCCAATAGCTACCGGTACATGGTAATCTAAATTATTCTTATCCAGCCAGGCCAGGTGAGATGGCAAACGGGTTTCTGAAAAATCCCGGAAGTTTTTATTTGCCAGGGGCGACCATGCTATTTCTGACAGCGCCATCAATCGCGGCAGCAGCATAAACTCCACTTTGGCATCGGTTGCTACATACTCAGTCCACAGGTTAGCCTGTACGCCCATAATGTATTTCTTTTGCTCTGGGGTTAAAGCTTCGGGAGTTGGATCGTAGCTGTAAATTTTAGATAAGGGTTCATTACCCCCAATGCTCAATGGCTCCTGGCTGGGTTTACCCTGTCCGTGGTCAATATACAAACCGTGGCTGCCTGGCGTCATGATCACATTATGATTTTGTTGCGCAGCCGCTATACCACCTTCTTCGCCACGCCAGCTCATTACAGCAGCATTTGGCGCAAGGCCGCCCTCCAATATCTCGTCCCAGCCAATAATGCTTCGGCCTTTGGAGTTTACAAATTTCTCTACCCGCTGTATAAAATAGCTCTGCAGCTCATTTTCATCCTTAAGTTTCAGTTTTTTTATAAGCTGCTGGCAAAATTTTGAATTTTTCCAGGCCTCTTTAGGGGCCTCATCACCACCTATATGAATGTATTTGCTTGGAAACAGCGCCATCACCTCGGTTAAAACATCCTCTATAAAAGCAAAGGTTTTGTCGGATGGGCAATAGATATCTTTAAATACCCCCCAGGTTTCGGCCGGCTTGTATGTTTTAGCCGGGTCGCAGCTTAGCTCAGGGTAAGCTGCTAAAGCAGCCTGCGAGTGACCGGGCATTTCAATTTCGGGCACTATGTTGATATATCTTTCTGATGCATATTTTACCACATCGCGGATCTGATCCTGGGTGTAAAAACCGCCATAAGGCGTGCCATCAAACTGTTGCGGGGTTTTATCGCGGTAGCCACCAATTAAGGTTTGTGCCCGCATACTGCTAATCTGCGTTAGCTTCGGATATTTTTTAATCTCGATACGCCAGCCCTGGTCTTCGGTTAAATGCCAGTGAAAGTTATTGAGTTTATACGCGGCCAGCAGATCGATATATTTTTTCACCATCTCTACCGAGAAAAAATGGCGACCAACATCGAGCATAGCACCACGGTAACCAAAGCGCGGATAGTCCTCCACCTGTACACATGGTAATTTAGCGGTAGCGGCCCTATCGGCGGGGAATAGTTGGATAAGTGTTTGTATACCATAAAACAGGCCTGCTCCTTTACCGGCAACAGTAATTTGCTGTGGAGTGATTGTTAGGCGGTAACCTTCGGCAGGTAAATTATCTGTCCCGGCAGATGTCAGGGTAATTACATTTGATGCACTACCTCCGCTTTTTAATGTTATGGCTTTATTGTAGGCCTGGTTATTGGCCAGGTAATCCTTAAAAAACAATACAGCTTTGTTTGATGGTGAATCGGCCTGGATGCTGGTTTCCTGGCTCAATACAAAGTTGCCGGCTGCTTTTTTAAGCGATACAGGTGCCGGGATGATTCCTGCATAAGGATCGGTGTCCTGAGCGTTAACAACAATGGTAAATGATGTAAGCAATGCAAACAGCATTAAGGAGGCTTTTTTTAACATAGTTTTAATTGGAGGTTGGTACTACGTTGTGAATATAGAAGTTTTTAAAAAAATATAAGAAGTTTTCTATTGTAACAAAAGCATAGCGCCTTGAATAGTTGACAATTTAAGCCCTCATACTTACATGTAACCCATATATAAACGAATTTAAAACAAAAGGTCATTTGCTGCCAAATGACCTTTTAAAATATTTTCTTAAAGCCCTCTCCTTCAGGAGAGCATTTAGGAGAGGCTGTTAGGCTGTAACTACATGTTCTTTAGCTGCCAGATAACGCTCTGCATCAATGGCGGCCATGCAGCCTGTACCTGCTGCTGTAACAGCCTGGCGGTATATATGATCCTGGGCATCGCCGCAGCAAAATACACCTTCTACATTGGTTTGTGTTGAACCCGGATGGGTGATGATATAACCGGTTTCGTCCATATTTAACCAGCCTTTAAAAATGTCGGTATTCGGGTGATGACCTATCGCCACAAAAAAGCCGCTAACATCCAGGTCAGTTTCGGTATTGGTTGCATTGTTGATTACCTTAACACCGGTAACACTCTGCCCGTCGCCAAGAATCTCTTTGGTTTCTGTATTGTACAGTATCTCGATGTTTGGTGTGTTCAAAACGCGATGAACCATTGCTTTTGAAGCGCGAAACTCATCACGGCGAACGATCATATAAACCTTGCGGCATAGTTTAGCCAGGTAGGTAGCTTCTTCGGCAGCGGTATCGCCGGCACCTACTATGGCTACATCCTGCCCTTTAAAAAAGAAGCCATCGCATACAGCACAGGCCGAAACGCCAAAGCCACTATATTTTTGCTCGGATGGTAAACCCAGCCATTTTGCTGATGCACCTGTTGAAATGATAACGGTATCGGCCAATATGGTTTTCACTTCATCAACCACCACTTTATGCGGCAGGCTGGTAAAATCAACCGAACTTACATAACCAAAACGGATCTCGGTACCCAGGCGCTCGGCCTGTTTACGAAAATCTTCCATCATTTCGGGACCCATAATACCTTCAGGATAACCCGGAAAGTTCTCCACATCGGTAGTTTGGGTAAGTTGTCCGCCGGCTAATAAACCAGTGTACATTACGGGCTTCAAATCGGCCCTTGAGGCATATATTGCGGCAGTATATCCCGCCGGGCCCGATCCTATGATCAGGCATTTTACGTGTTCTAATTCTTGCGTCATTCCTTATAAAAATGTATGCGAATTTAAGGTTAATCTGTTTATTAGACAAATGGAATATGGTCAGTTCTGTGCCATCATTTACCGGCGCTTATTATTAAAATTCAATTGTCTTTCCTTTCAAAATCCAATCAGGATCGCTTAAACTTAAAACTTTCTGAATCTTTAAAGCGTAAGTAAATCTAAACATTATCAACTCCTAATCGTATTTAAACAGTTGGGTATTCGCGTAAGATATGTTAATCTTGCCACGATGGTCAACATCAATGTCAAATACCAATGGAATAGTTACCGCTTTAAAATGATCATTTCCTGCCTCAACGTTGGTTGGATACATTAATAAAAATATTTTTGCCGCATCGTTAACAATAGTTGGTTCCCAGTTTGGCGCCGCCGTTAGTTCTTTGATAACCGCATCGTCGATCTCGGCTGCAGATTTTCCAATAATGTGCGGGCCAACAAATTTATTATCGGCGTCTAAACACAGTGCGTATTCCACATGAAACTGACCATGAGTTTTAAACCTGGCATTTTGCAGCTTATCGTTTAAATAAGCCACCAGGTTATACTTTTTCCCCAGCCCTTTTGAATTAAATCTGAATTTTTCATCATTAAGATAAGATACTGTTTTAATGATTTCACCATCCTTATAAAGCTCAGTTTTTATAATATCGCCATTATAAGCCAGGGTGTTCCAATCCCCCTGCCTCACATTATTTATAATGTTACCCTCAACTACTACATGGCCGCTGTCAAAACCAAAACTCTGGTACAGCCCATTTAATACGTCATCCTCGTAAGTTTCTGCAGATGCCAGTTTTCCATGATTATAAATTTTCCACACACCGTTTTTTTTGCCGTTAAGGTAAACGCCGCTCTCTGCAACATAATTGTGAGCGAAGGCTTCTATCCTATTATACATCTTATTATTTTTAAAAAGCACTCCCAGGTATTTAGTGGAGTCAACCAGGTATTTATAATACGTAAACTTTCCATGCGGAATACGTAGCAATTTATCCTTAAAAGTACCCTGCGCCATGATAGTATCGTGTATATCATACCGCGACATAGCCCAGGCAGAATCTCCGTCTAATTTTTGATAGATAATGTAAGACTCAGCCTTCTTCAAATTATCGGTAGGTTGATTGCCCGAAGTATAATATGTTTTATAAACTTGTGCCTTTGAAGGTAAAAAAGCACTAATTAACAGCAGAAAACAAAGGTAGCGCATAGTAAGTTTAAAAATTCAATATATAATTATTTCCCCGTATTAGCCTTCAAAACCCGTATCACATTTCCGCCTAAAATTTTATCGATATCGACCTCACTATACTTAAGTTTTAGCAACTCTTCGGTAATTTTCGGGTAATCGCTTACACTATCCAAACCTAAGGGATACGATTCGGCTCCATCAAAGTCGGATCCGATACCAACGTAATCAACCCCTATCAGCTTTACGATGTAATCTATATGATGGATAAGCAAGCTCAAAGGCGGGCGGATCTTGTCCGATTCGGTTTTGTAAATCGCATTCAGCCGGATATTGGCAAGGTCGCCGTCATGGTAGATCTTTACCAGCGAATCCAGTTCTGCTTTATGCTGATGGAGAAAAGCGGTTACTTTGGGTGTATAAGTGCTATCAACAAAACCGCTGTAAAAATTAAGGCAAACCACTCCCCCATTTTTGGCTAATGCTTTTAACTGATCGTCCTTTAAATTACGCCTGCTTGGGTCTATGCTCCAGGCGCAACTATGCGATGCAATTACAGGCTTTGTGGTAGTAGCCAGCACATCATAAAAAGTACGTTCGCCTACGTGCGATACATCAACCATTACTCCCAACTCATTCAAATGATGAACGATTTGCTTACCATAATCTGTTAAACCCAAATGTTTCAGGCTATCTTTTTTGGTGACCTCATCCCTTGCCGAAGTAGCCCAGGAGGTGCTGTTATTCCAGGTAAGGGTTAAATAGTTCATACCGCGTTTGGCCAGGCTGTCAATGTAATCCATCCTGTCTTCAATCATATGCCCGCCTTCAACACCAATAAGGGCTGCCAGTTTATGCTTTTTTACTGCCTTTTTCAGTTCGGCGCTGTTATGCACCAGGGTTATTTTATCGGGATTACGGTTGATGAGGGCATATAATGAATCTATCTCGCGGTTAGCAAAAGCGAAGGCTGTTCCCTTACCATAATTTTCGCCGCACCAAATGGAAAAGATCTGCGCATCCAAACCACCTTCTTTGGCACGCACCAAATCAAAATCACCTTCTGTTTGCCGTTTCGCCAGGTCGAATTTAGTGATCAGCTGGTTGGATAATACATCGTTATGCGTATCTACCAGGATTGCCTTTTGATGAATTTTAGAAGCATCCTGTGCCGAAAGTTTTAACGAAAACAATAATAAAGGGAGCAGCAGTTTTTTCATGTTTCAAGATAAGGTTTTGACCGTTGATTTTTTTGATTTCGCTGATTTCGTTGAATGATGATCTATTTAGCCCGGTTGATATTGATTTAAAATGTAATAGACGCCCACACCAAGCATCAGCAGAATCCCGATAATGATGCATACAGGACCGAGCAATTTAGTGGTTATATTATCAATGATATAGTGCTCAATGTCGGCTTTATCATAGATCACTATAACACGATCTCCTTCGTTATAAGCAGATGAGTTAGTGCCGATATCATATCGTTTAGTTACCCATTCTTTTTCCAGGGTCACATACCTTATTACCGGAAAATAGTCATAAGTATAATAGCCTTTACCGCTTCCCCTAACCTTTTCCAAACTAAAAACCACGCCCTCTACCTTAGCACCTGTTTTGAGCAGTTTCCGACGTTCATTTAACTTACCAATGCCTAATACCACTAAAAAGGTTCCTCCGGCAAGCAACAGGAGTTCATCGATGGTGGTGTTCATTGTTATTAGTTTACTATTTATAAAAAAATTGATAAGATCATTTGCTTTTGTATTCAAAAACTAAAGTTTGTTCTTCGGCAATGGTTTTCTTTTTTTGGTAGGCGGGCTCCCATTTAGGGCTATTACTTATTGCATCTATCAATGCTTTATCAAATTCGGCATTTACACCGGTTAACAGTTTGGGTTTAATAATATTGCCATTTTCATCAATGGTAAACGAAATAACAGCTCCCCCCATTACGGTTGGGATTCTTTTATTTTTTAAATATTTTGAAAGGTGATATTTAAAATTATACCTTGGATAGGCCGCATATTTTAAGCCTTCATTACCATATTCTTTAGTATCTATTAATCTATCATACTTATAAACTTTACGGGTATGTATAGTACTATCAGCATTATAAAAATACCAATCGCCTTCTTTTACCTGATCTAAATAATTGCCTCTGGAGTAAATAATGCCGTGATCGTCAAACGACTCATATAATCCATTACGATAATTATTTTCATAATTTGCGGAAGACTCTTTAACACCGTTTGCATAATAAGTAGTCCAGATGCCCTCTTTTATACCATTATCATAGAACCCTGTTATTTTAACTTTCATTACTGTATCTATAGAAACAGCGTGCTCACCAATACTTTTTTGCTCAATTACCGTTTGATAATATACAACCTTTCCATGCAAAATTGTCAATTCTTCATCCAGATAAAATCCTTTGAAAAGTAGGTTATGATATTTATCATATCGCACAGCCGACCAAACAACAGTGGAATCCTGTTCAAATTTCTCATATAATACATAACCATATGATTTAGTGGAATCTTTGTCTTTTATAAACTTATAATTTCCATCTATATAGCGTTTATGAACCTGCGCATTTACCTGTATGATACAAATAAACAAGAAACTTAAAAACAGAAAGAGGGGTTTACACATAGTGATAATCAATTCAGGGTTTATTTTTGGCGATGCAATAATCGATTATCACCAAAAACGTCCATCACAAAATTAATTATTTACCTGGAATGTATAGTCAATTGTATAATAAATCAATATTGAAAATATCAGGTCTGTATCACCCCTACATTAAACGGCTTTTCTATCGGTGCATGGTTGGCGGCCTCTATGCCCATCGAGATCACCTTGCGGGTTTCCAGCGGATCGATGATACCATCAACCCAAAGTCTTGCGGCGGCGTAATATGGCGTGGTTTGTGAATTATACCGATCTGTGGTTTGCTTCAATAACTCCTGCTCTTTTACATCATCTACCTCTTCCCCTTTTGCTTTTAAGCCTGCAGCCTGCATCTGAACCAATACTTTGGCTGCCTGTCCGCCGCCCATTACGGCTATTTTTGCTGATGGCCAGGCATAGATCAATCTTGGATCATAAGCCTTGCCGCACATGGCATAATTACCGGCACCGTACGAGTTGCCTATTACAATAGTGAATTTGGGCACCACCGAATTGGCAACCGCGTTCACCATTTTAGCGCCATCCTTTATGATACCGCCCTGCTCGCTGCGGCTGCCTACCATAAACCCGGTAACATCCTGCAGAAACACCAGCGGTATTTTTTTTTGGTTACAGTTCATGATAAAGCGGGTTGCCTTATCTGCCGAGTCGGAGTAAATCACTCCTCCAAACTGCATCTCCCCTTTTTTCGATTTGATCACCTTGCGCTGATTGGCCACAATACCCACAGCCCAGCCGTCAACCCGACCTAAGCCACAGATGATAGACTTGCCGTAACCTTCCTTGTATTCCTCAAATGCAGAATCATCCAGCAGGCGCAGAATGATCTCCATCATATCATAGGCTTTCTCGCGGTTATCGGGCAGTATGCCATAAATGTCTTTTGGATTTAATTTAGGATTGGATGGCTTGATCCTGTCGAATCCGGCTTTGGTATAATCGCCCACCATACTCATAATGTTGCGGATAGAATCAAGGCATGCCTGGTCATTGGGTTGCTTATAATCGGTAACACCCGAGATTTCGCAATGGGTTGTTGCGCCGCCTAATGTTTCGTTATCCACATCTTCGCCAATGGCCGATTTTACCAGGTATGATCCCGCCAGGAAAACCGACCCTGTGCCTTCTACAATCATAGCCTCGTCGCTCATGATGGGCAAATAAGCGCCACCTGCAACACAGGAGCCCATAATAGCCGAGATCTGGATAATACCCATACCGCTCATGATGGCATTATTACGAAATATGCGCCCGAAATGCTCTTTATCGGGAAATATCTCATCCTGCAAGGGTAAATACACACCAGCCGAATCAACCAGGTAAATAATAGGCAGGCGGTTTTCCATGGCTATTTCCTGCGCGCGCAGGTTCTTCTTGGCGGTTATCGGGAACCATGCGCCGGCCTTTACCGTGGCATCATTTGCAACAATTACACATTGCCGCCCGGACACATACCCAATACCACACACAACCCCGCCGGATGGGCAGCCGCCATGCTCGGCATACATGCCGTCGGCCGTTAAAGCGCCAATTTCAAGCCAGGGTTTATCGCTGTCAACCAGGTAGGCCACACGTTCGCGGGCCAGCATTTTACCTTTTTCTTTTTGTTTGGCTGCTGCCTTTTCCCCGCCGCCCAAATGCACTTTTTTTAGCCTTGTGTTCAGCTCATAAACAAGCTGTTTGTTTATATCTTCATTAATGTTAAAAGCGATATCCATAATTGGTTTTTATAGAAAATGTAATTTAGAGAAAATTACCTGGACAAATCTAATTTTTAGTTGGCAGTTTTCGGTTAACCGGCGGCGGTCTTTTTTCGCTTGCCAAAATTGTATTATGGTACCTGGTACAATTACTTATTAAATTACGTAAAAACACGCATTTATATTCACCAAAAACAATATAGCTTTACTTTAAATTTATATAAACCCCTACCACCATGATACAGCAAACCAAACGATACGGCTGGACACCCGACCTGCCCGATCACCGCGATTTAAGATACGCCATTGTGCGTCCAGAAGCTTTGGCAAAACCCCTACCTACGTTAGTCGACATGCGCCTGCAGTGCCCGGCTGTTTATGACCAGGGCCAGTTGGGTTCATGTACAGCCAACGCCATAGGCGGGGCTTTTCAGTTTGAACTGATGAGGCAAAAACTGCCTGTGTTTAATCCCTCGCGCCTGTTTATTTATTATAACGAGCGTGTACTGGAAAATCATGTTAAAGAAGATAGCGGCGCCCAGCTACGCGATGGCATTAAATCTGTAGCTACACAAGGTGTTTGCGATGAAAAGCTTTGGCCGTATGACATCAGCAAGTTTGCTAAAAAACCTAAAAAGAAATTATATACCCTGGCCCAAAAAAATCAGGCTATTCAGTATACCCGCTTAAACAATATGAATATTACCGAGTTAAAATCGTGCCTGGCAACCGGCAATCCTTTTGTTTTTGGCTTTACTGTTTACCAGGCTTTTGAAGGGAGTACAGTTGCCCAAACAGGCATACTAAACATGCCCGGAAAAAATGAAAGTGTTTTGGGAGGCCATGCCGTAATGGCGGCTGGTTATGATGATAAAAAGAAGGCCTTTATTATTCGGAATAGCTGGGGCGATGGCTGGGGACAAAAAGGATATTTTTACATGCCCTATGATTACATTACCAGTACCGACCTGGCCGACGACTTTTGGACCATAAGTAAGGTGGAGTGAGTTTTTTGGAGTAAGGATTTTTGGACAAAGGACAAAGGACTTTTAGACAAAGGATAAAGGACAGAATATATTGACTTTGCTGCTAATCCTTGAACTTTGCTGCTTTAGTCTTTTGTCCGAAAATCCGAACTAAAGACTACGGCCTAAGTCAGGTTTCTGTCCCTGAACCAAACTTCATCAGGAGTAGCATTAAAGCTGTCCATTAGGCTTACCAGTTCTATGGGGTCGCCGGAGGTTATCACCAGTTCGCGGTTGGTGGGTTTAAGGAACTTTTGTTCTACCATTACATCCAGTTGTTTTAATAATGAATCATAGTATCCACCCACATTAAGCAAACCAATGGGATGATTATGTAAACCTAACTGCAGCCATGTTAAAACTTCAAAAAACTCTTCGAGGGTACCTAAACCACCGGGAAGCGTGATGATACCTTCGCACAGGTCGTTCATCATTTGTTTGCGCTGGTGCATGTTGTCAACAATATGCAGTTCGGTTAAACCGCTGTGGCCAACTTCCTTGTCCATCAAAAATTGAGGGATCACTCCTATCGCTTTTCCGCCCCTGCTTAAAACAGCATCAGCAAGCAGGCCCATAACACCAACCTTGCCGCCGCCGAACACCAAAGTAATATTACGACTCACCATAACTTCGGCCAGTTGCTCAATAGCTTCTTTTAATATAGGGTCGCCGTTAAAGTTGGCGCCGCAGAATACGCAGATAGATTTCATTGCTCAATTATAACAAAAATTCCTTGCCCCTGAATTAAGCTTTTATTAACTCTTATAAACTGGGGCTACCTATGACCTTTTTGCAAAAAAACCTTTTTGTCATACTGAACAGTTTCTTATTATTTTTTTGGCCTTTAACCATGATTAAGCATATGTTATTATTTATATCTTTAAAAAAACATATCATATGAAAAAAATACTAACCTTATCAACTATGCTAATAATGAGTTATCTATCCTCATTAGCACAAACCATTGTTAACCCACAGGTAGAAAGCAGTGACGACTATAACAGTACCATAACTAAAGTGGAAACTGATGCAAAATTTACGGTTGTAAACTTTGAGTACACAGCCAGTTCTGATAATTCCTGGGCACAGCTCAATAAAGAGATCTACATTCAAACCGACCAGAGTAATGCACATTACAACTATGTAAAATCTGAAAACATAGCCATGGTACCTGCCAAACACACTTTAGCAAAAGCCGGCGAAAAGCTTTTATTTAAAGTATATTTTCAAAAAATACCGCAAACCACAAAATCAATGGATATTATTGAAAGGGCTGGCAGAAGAACCGACGGCATTACGTTTTTTAACTTTTATAATGTAAGCCTCACCAAACAGCGAGTATTCATTACAGATGTTAAAATAACCGGTCCAAATGGAGGTTCGCCTTACTTAGCGTCGGGTAGTGATCAGCAATCAGACATGAAGGACGGAATGGCAAATGCTATGAGTGCAATGGGTCCAATGTACACATCCATGGCAAAAAGCATGCTTGATGCACAATTTGCTTACTACAAGCAACCCGGTAAAATAGCCGAGATTGCCAAACTAAACAAAGAATATTTCGACGCGCTTATAAAAGAAGGCTTTACAAATGACCAGGCTTTAAAAATAATAACATCCAATAGCTTAATTCCAAAGTCGGCATCAGTTAACGGCCAATAAAATACTATTTGTATAAGCTAAAAGCAGAAAGCAAAAAACTAATACTGTCATTATCAATAACGCAAAAAGCCTGCAAGGTTATAAATAAACTTTACAGGCTTTGCTATTTTAATTGCAGTTCAGTATTTTCCCGGGAATTACCTGGTATAATTAGGCGCTTCCTTAGTAATTGTAATATCGTGCGGATGGCTTTCACGCATTCCTGCTGCAGTGATACGTACAAATTTGGCGCGTTGCAGGTCTTCAATATTGGCAGCACCACAGTAGTGCATACCGGCACGTAAACCGCCTATGTATTGGAATATCACTTCGGCCATGTTGCCTTTAAAGGGTACGCGACCAACAATGCCTTCTGGTACCAGCTTGGTAACCACATCGGTTTCATCCTGGAAGTAACGATCTTTTGATCCTTTTGCCATCGCCTCAACCGAACCCATACCACGATATGATTTAAATTTACGGCCTTCGTATATAATGGTTTCGCCCGGTGATTCTTCCACACCTGCGAATAACGAGCCTGCCATAATGGTGCTTGCACCAGCAGCTATGGCTTTTACAATATCTCCGGTTTGTTTGATACCTCCATCGGCAATAACGGGGATACCGCGACCTTCTAATGCTTTAGCACATTCATAAACGGCATACAGTTGAGGTACACCTACACCCGCAATTATACGGGTGGTACAAATTGAACCCGGACCAATACCTACCTTAACCGCATCAGCACCGGCATCAGCCAAAGCAATTGCAGCATCTGCAGTGGCAATATTACCGGCAATAACCTGTAATTGAGGATGTAAGCTTTTAACGGCTTTCACCATATCAATAACTCCTTTTGAGTGACCGTGAGCTGTATCAACAACAACCACATCAACACCGGCGTTATATAAAGCGGTAACACGGTCGATGTTATCTGCAGCAACCCCAACAGCCGCGCCTACACGCAAACGGCCAAATGAATCTTTACATGCGTGAGGGAAGTTTTTAACCTTCTGGATATCTTTATAAGTAATTAAGCCAACCAACTTACCATCTTTATTTACTACCGGTAGTTTTTCTATTTTGTTGCCTTGTAATATTGCAGTAGCCTCAGTTAAAGTTGTTCCTTCAGGTGCAATGATCAGGTTAGTTTTGGTCATCACATCGCTTACGGGAAGCGTCATATCTTTTTGGAAACGCAGGTCGCGGTTGGTTATGATACCTTTAAGTTTGTGCTCTGCATCAATAACCGGGATGCCACCTATGCTAAACTCCCTCATGATCTGGAACGCATCTGCAAGTAGCGCATCCTCCATCAATGTAACGGGGTCCTGGATCATTCCGCTTTCAGACCGTTTTACCTTACGTACCTCATCAGCCTGTGCCTGTATGGTCATGTTTTTATGCAAAATACCAATACCACCAGCCTGGGCAATGGCAATTGCCAGCCCTGCTTCTGTAACGGTATCCATAGCGGCCGAAATAATAGGAATGTTTAAACGGATGCTTTTTGTTAAAAAAGTACCTGTGTTAACATCGCGCGGTAGTACTTCAGAATAAGCGGGGAGTAGTAAAACGTCGTCGTAGGTTAATCCTTCGGCAACAAATTTGGATGGGTCTAACTGCATAGCAAATAATTATTTTGGAGTTATTATTTGCCGGGCAAAGGTAATAAAAATTTAGGTAATCAGAAATGCTTTGTGAAATAGAGTCAAGAATTAAGAGTCAAGAATCAAGAATTTTACATTTCGCAGAAAAACGAAGTTTGTGCAGTCCGGTTGAAGCTGTCTTAACTCTTGATTCTTGACTCTTAATTCTTTTTCAATATTTGCCCACTATAACTTTATAGAAACTCTCAAAATGAAAATATTTATTGGCCAATTCCTGCAGTTGCCGGGTGGTAACATTTTTTACTGTGGCTGCATATTTGTCGTAGTAATCATAATCAAGATCGGCAAAATAAATACTTTTAAACTTATCGGCATGTGAGAAAACATTCTCCAGGCTACCCAGTAGTGAACCCAGCATATAGTTACGCACCAGGTCGAGCTCTTCATCGGGTATCAGTTCGGTTTTTAATATATTGATCTCTTTTTCAATTTCGGTGATGGCTGCTTTGCAAACATCTGCTCCTACTTCGGTAGCTATAAAAAATGAGGCTCCCTGTTTAAACGGCCCCAGTCCCGAACCTATACCATAAGTATATCCCTTATCCTCGCGGATATTGGCCATCAGCCTCGATCCAAAATAGCCGCCCAAAACCGTGTTTAAAACCTGTAAAGGCTGAAAATCGGGATGGCTGCGGGTAATTACAGGTGTACCTATCCTAATGGCAGATTGTAAGGCATCAGGCTTTTCGGTAAAATAAAACAGATCTTTAGATGCTTCAATCGGGGGTTGGGTAGTATCGGCAGGCGCATCACCATTAGTCCATCCTTTATCAAAAGTATCGGTAACGAGCGATAAGGTTTCCGGCTCAATTTTACCCGCAATTATTATAGTACAGTTTGATGGCTGATATTGTTGTTTATAATGGACCAGCAGATCATCGCGCTGCAATGTTTTATAATTATCAAAGCTGGCGCCTAAGCCATAAATGGTATCGCCATAAACGGCTTTGTTAAAATCCCGCCGGGCTACAACATCATTTTTTTGCAGGCTAACCTGTAGCTTTTGCTGTTGGTTACGCTTAAACGTTTCCAGTTCCTTCACCGGGAAAACAGAATCGGTAAGCAGATCCATAATAACCGGCAATGTGCTATGTAAATGCTTATTTAAGCTATATAGCGTAACCACCGAATTTTCGTAACCATAATCAACCTGCAAAAAGGCGCCGTAAAAGTCTATCTTATCTGCTATTTGTGCTGCATTCAAGGTGCTTGTTCCCTCGGTAAGCATCGTATTAGTCGCCATATTTAACAGCGGATTTGCCGGGTTGAAACGCAGGTTTCCAAAAATCCACTCTATACGTACCAGCTCCTGGTCGCCCGAATTAAAACAATAAATATTGCAGCCATTATCAAGCTTTTTATGCCCGGGCCTTATCAGGGTTATATTATCGATAGCCTTAAAATCTGGGGCTAATGTTCTATCTATTTGGGTCATTGGTCAATTGTCATTAGTCATTGGTTTTCTTCTGAAACGGAATTCTTCGAATTAAAGAATTAGCAGAATTATTGAATGAAATTCGAAAATTCTTCAATTCAATAAATTCTGGTTCAGACTAACTCTGATTCAGGCATCTCCGCAGTTTGCTCCGCCAGGTAAACCAGCGTTGATGAATTGTCTTTCCTGAATATTTTATTGGCTACCGCTTTAATTTGCTCGCTGGTTACGGCCAGGTATTTTCCTGTTTCCTGGTTAAGCAAGCCGGCATCGCCAAGCAACTCAAACGAGGCCAGGTTCATGGCTTTATCCAGTAACGACATTTCAGAGAACACCATGGTTGATTCTGTTTTGTTTTGCACCTTGGTTAATTCATCTGCTGGCACCCCGGTATGCTTAACTTTCTCCAATTCGTCCCACAGTGCAGCTTCGGCTTGCTCAATGCTGATGTTTTCCAGTGGCTTACCTTCCAGCACAAACATGCCTTTATCAAGGCTGCTGGTAATGTAGGCATGCACCTCACTAAAAATCTGCTTATCCTGCACCAAACTTCGGTACAGGCGCGATGAGTGGCCGCGTGAAAGTATATCGCTCAACAGCTCCACTGCGTAATAATCCTCATCTAAACGGGCGCCCATCTGGAAAGCGATATAAACATCATTTAAAGGCACTTTGGCGGTTACCGTTTCACGGCGTTCTTCGTGCTGATCTGGTTCCTGCGGCAGGTTACGGTTGTACTTTTCGCCCGCAGGTATTGGCCCAAACCATTTCTCTGATAGTTGTTTTACTTCTTCGGTTGTTACGTTGCCACCCACTACCATAATGGCATTTTGTGGATTATAGTGTTTCTTGAAAAATGCTTTTACGTCCTCAATCCGAGCATCCTCAATATGTTTGATGGTTTTACCTATGGTAGCCCACCTGTAAGCGTGCTCTTTATAAACCAGCGGACGAAGCTTTAACCAAACATCGCCATAAGGCTGATTAAGGTAGCGCTGCTTAAACTCCTCTATTACCACATTGCGCTGCACCTCAAGGCTTTTTTCGCTGAAAGCAAGGCTAAGCATCCGGTCGCTTTCCAGCCAGAAAGCGGTTTCGATATTAGCAGATGGCAGGGTGATATAATAGTTGGTGATATCGTTGCTGGTAAAGGCATTGTTTTCCCCGCCTACCCTTTGCAGGGGTTCGTCATAGCTGGGAATATTTACCGATCCACCAAACATCAGGTGCTCAAACAAATGGGCAAAGCCGGTTTGGTCGGGATTTTCATCGCGGGCACCAACATCATATAGTATGTTGAGCACCGCCATAGGGGTAGTATTATCTTCGTGAACAATAACCCGCAGGCCATTATCCAATGTAAACCGGTTGAACTTAACCATGGACAGTCATATTTAAAACAAAGCAAATGTAAAAATTTTGTTGATATAGTTGTTTGATGCAAAAAAAGTCCGAAAGTCCAAAAAGAGGGGAAAGTTATCATGAAATATTTATTAAAATCTTCCTTACCTTGTGATACCAGATACCGATCATCGGACTTTCGGACTAAAAAACATGACACAGGCAGAGCTCATTAAAAAAATAACCAGCATAATTGGCAAACCCAAGGTGCTTGAGCTTAGCAGAATATTAAAGGAACAGCATTTTGCTTTACGCGATTTAATCGATATTACTTTTCAACAGGATAAAGCTGTTGCATTCAGGGCGGTGTGGATACTGGAAAATATTTTTTTATCAGATCCGGAAATTTATCTCGACGACCTGCACTATATGATCTCGCGGTTTGGCGAAGTGAAACACCCCGGATGTCAGCGCCATTATGCCAAAATAATAATGCACATTACTGATGCAAAGGCCCCGAAGTCGTTACAATTAAAGCTTCAGGAAATCAACTTTGAACCGGTGGTTGAGCAACTATTTGACTGGATGATAAACCCAAGAGCAAAAGTTGCTGTAAAAATATTTGCAGCTTATGCCCTATTCAATTTAAAGGATTCATTCCCCTGGGTTAAAGAAGAACTTACCGCCCAAATGGAGTTTTTAATGCGCAACGGCAGCGCGGCCATACAGGCAGGCGGGCGGAAAATATTGAAGGATTTATAAATATGCAGATTTCAGATGTGCAGATTTCAGATGTGCAAATGAAGCCTTTTGATAATCATCTGCACATTCGCAGCTCAATCATCTGTAATTTGAAATCTGCATATCTGCACATCTAATTACTCATGCGGCCTATCCTCACCGTGCAAATTATGGCTTACCTGGCCGTGGCGAAGCTTAGCGTGTATGGCAGATGAACTATCATCGGCATAAGTACCATAGGCATTTACCAATACGCCTTTAAGGCTATATTTTGGAGATGACACCGCATAAACTATCGACATATCATCGGGATTGCTGGCGCCTTCAAAACGGTAAAACTCGTCAATTATAAAATCGTCGGCCCCCATGTGAATGGCCTGGGCTTTATCATCTATTGTATCGCCTTCCAGGCTAAGATTAGCCGTATATCCCCGTTTGAAAAGATCATTGGTGGCATCAAGTAAGCTTTCGTAATTTTTCATGGTGGTGATGTTTTGTTTAAGTAACAGCAATTGATACTGCCTTTATTTGTGTAACCAATGAACTATTGATGTTGTTTTGATTTTATGAATAATAAGCCTCCTGTAAAGCTGTGTTAAACAAAATGTCTCATTGCATTTAAGCAACGAGACATTTTTGTTTATTTAAGGTCCTCCCTTTTTGAAGAGGTTTAGGTGAGGCTATTTACTGCGCCTTAGCCAGCCACAACGAAGCATTTAAATGCAAGGCCGGGTGCGAAGTATAACCTGAAGGTGCATCACCAGACCAGCCATTAAACAGGTTATCGTTGGTATCGCCTGTGCCGTCATCGGCGGGTGAGCTATCACCAATAAATACAACCCTGCCACTGCCATATGTTGCTAAAAGTGCCATTGCGTTGGCCGTACCGCCATTAGTGGCACTGTTGCGCCAGAATAAGCCCTGCACGCTTGCGTTATTTGCAGGGTACAACGTAGCGGTTGATCCGTTATAGAAAGCCAGTTTTGAAGCCGTACCAGCTGCGCCGTTTAACACTATCTGCGCATTGGTATTGGTACCTGTATAAACGTTGGTTGAAGGGCCTTCGCTGATATCAACATAATTGATATTGAAACCAAAAGGATTGCTGTTATTGATCCCATTGTTAGTCATCAAATCGTTCCATACGCGGGGCGAATCGTAACCATCGCCATCCCTGTCAGACGGGTTGTAACCATTGGCATCGGTACCGGCAGTTGTAGCTGCGGTATGGTCGGCTATCATAAACAAGCCGCCACCATTGGCAACAAAATTCATTAAAGCAGTTTTCTCCGCAGCAGTGAATAAACGGTTAGGCTCAACAACCACAAATACATCATAATTGCTCAAATCCTGCGCGTTTGCAGTACCATAGGTAATGGTAGTTCCACTTGGCAATGACTCTACCAGTTCACCGCGTTTTACCAATTCAACAGCCCATGACGAAATAGCGCCTTTCCAATAGGTTTCGGCAGTGCCGGCAGTAATGCCAGTATATGATGCCGTTGGTATGCGCTGTGCTTTGGTTTCAACAGTTGTACCGCCGGTGTAAAGTGGCACACTTTCGGTACCATCGGCATCAATTTGCCAATCGGCGCTGCCTGCATTTTCCAGGTGACTTGCATCAAACAGGAATTTTTTACCTGTAAGTACAGTGCCGCCACCGCCGGTGCCGCCATTATCATTTATAGTAATATCATCAATATCTACACGATTAGTGCCGCCGCTTAGTTTGCGGATCTCTAAACGGGCCGTGCCGGTTACGCCGGTGATAGTAAATGTTGAAGTGGTTAATGTTGTGGTAGTAGTTATAGTTGAACCTGCCTGTGTATAGCTGCTACCGCCATTAACAGAATAAAACAAACCCCATGTACTTGCTGCATCCGAGCCGTAAGTACCACTTTTAATAGTAACTGTGCTTATGCCGGTAGTAACATCAAACAACATGGTTATTTTACCTGTATTGCGGATGCGCGCTGCCCATGAACCAGCTTTCAGATCGCCGGCAAGGTTGCCTATTAAAGCATCGTACAGATTCCATGAGTTGCCAGACAGGGTTACATTATCGCCACTGCTTGAACCTGTAGGCGAAACATCATAAGCAGTTTTTGGGCTGGTTGCCCCTACTTCGAAACCCTGTGTAAGTGATACCGCCTGGATTTTAAGTTTTGTTACCGATGCTGTTCTGCTATCGGCAGCACTTTGAACCGGCTGATTTGCATTTTTTTGACAACCAGAAGCCAACGCTCCGGCAAAAGCTAAGGCAGCAAAAAGCAACCTCGGATTTGTAAATTTTAGCATAGTGTGTTTTTAAAGTGATTTATGTATAAGTTTATATTTATTAACCGTGCATCAAACTTCATGATAATTAAGAACTTAATCATTGCCAATATATTAACTTATTGTTAAATATAATTGCTTTAGTTAACAAAATCATGGGGTAGACAAGTGTTGATGTGCAGAATAAATTAACTGTAATTACAACTTAATAAACCATGCGCAATCACGTATATTTACACGTGATTAATAGCGAAATAGTTATCAATTTAAAAGGCAATATCAGCAAGTGCTTGCTGGCGTTTATTTTATTGCTTGGTTTTTTCGCTTTCCAGGGTCATGCAAATAGCAGCCAGGTAAATAATAGCAGCACAGATACCGAGGTGCCGGCCAAAAAGCAATCTGTATTAAAAAACTGCATCGGTTACAAAAGGGCTTCCTTAGCTTCCTGTAAAAACGCTATTATTTACTTCGTACCCAGGGAGAATTTTGAGCAGCACATATTGCTTCATAATAAAGTTATCATAAATAAGTTTGAGCATTTAAAGCAGCTTTTCCTGGCGTATAAAAGCGATGCTGATTATTTGTTGATTACCCCCATCTACGCTGCCGATCAGGACCTCCCACGTATCGGTTAATTCCACCACTGCTAACCAATTTATTGAATTAAGTAAAATTTATTTAACGGTTTAACTGTGCCTTAAGGCCTGTTAAACGCATACTGCTATCTGCATGAAAAAGCTTAAAAAGCTGTTAAGGCTTATTTGCCTTGCCCTGTTTTTAATACTGGCTGTAACCGGAATTTCCATAGCCGGGGCCGCTCCTATCCTTGCTAAAAACGAAGAACGTTTTAATAACAATGAAACGTTGATAGAAATGGTTGATGAGAAGAAGGAAGATGAGGAAGAGGAGAAATGGTAATGGTTTAAAAACCGCCTTATTAAATCGCTGGGCGATAAAATCCGGAGACGCTAAATCAGGAAATGGTGCGCTGGGTTTATGCCCCAATAATAACCATGTCATTGAGCGCAGCGCGGCAATCGCGAACTGTGCAGATCGGCTCTGTAAGTTGGGGATTGCTTCGTACCTTATAATGACGTGTTTATAAGTTACTGACCATCAATATAAAAAATCGTCATTGCGAGGAGGAACGACGAAGCAATCCCGAACTATACAGGGCGAATTTGCAAGCGCACCTGCTTACTGGGGATTGCTTCGTTCCTCGCAATGACGGTTCAAAAAATCACGTCATCCCCATTTTTTCCAGGATTACCCTGATGGATACTCGCAATGACGATTATTATTTATGGACGATTATTTATTTCTATTTATTATTTCACCGGTTCCGGAGCCGCCTTAGGCGTGTTCAAAAACACAAAGTTGTTATCAAACATGTCAACCTTGATGGTGCTGTCCTTATCTACCTTACCGGCCAGGATTTGCTTCGATAGCTCGTTCAGGATCTTTTTCTGGATGACGCGTTTTAGGGGACGGGCGCCAAACTGGGGATCGTAGCCTAACTGGCCCAGCCAATCAAGAGCCTCCTCCGAGGCCTCCATGGTGACGCCCATTTCGGCCAGGGTTTCTTTCACATGGTTAAACTGCAGTTTCACAATGTCATGGATCTCATCGCGGCTAAGCGGAGTAAACATAATGATCTCATCGATACGGTTCAAAAACTCCGGACGGATAGTTGCCCTTAACAGGGTAAACAGTTCGTTCTTTGTTTTGGCTATCAGTTCATCACGGTTTTCATCTTCCAAAGCCTGGAAGTTTTCCTGGATAATGTTTGATCCTATGTTTGAGGTCATGATGATGATGGTGTTTTTGAAGTTTACCACGCGGCCTTTATTATCGGTTAAGCGGCCATCATCCAACACCTGCAGCAGGATATTAAACACATCCGGGTGCGCTTTTTCAATTTCGTCGAGCAGTACCACGCTGTATGGTTTACGGCGCACAGCCTCTGTTAACTGCCCGCCTTCATCATAACCTACATAGCCCGGGGGCGCTCCTATCAGCCTTGAAACAGCATGGCGCTCCTGGTATTCACTCATATCTATCCTCACCAGTGCACCTTCGTCGTTAAACAGGTATTCGGCCAATGCCTTTGCAAGCTCGGTTTTACCCACCCCGGTTGTACCTAAAAATATAAACGATCCAATTGGCCTGCGTTTATCCTGCAAACCGGCACGGCTGCGGCGTATAGCATCGCTGATAGCTTCAATGGCTTCCTGCTGGCCTGCTACGCGTTTGTGTAACTCATCTTCCAGGCTCAGTAGTTTTTCGCGCTCGCTCTGGATCATTTTGCTAACCGGGATACCTGTCCAGCGGCTTACTACTCCCGCAATATCGTCGGCAGTTACTTCTTCCTTAAGCATGCGGCTGTCGCTCTGGTTTTCCAGCAGGGCAGCCTTTAGTTTTTCAACTTCGGCCTGTGCCTGTACAATGGTTCCGTAGCGCAATTCGGCTACTTTGCCATAGTCGCCCGCACGTTCGGCCTGCTCAGCTTCCTGCTTATAGTGTTCTATCAGCTCAACTTTTGTATTAATGCCATCAACAAGGTCTTTTTCGGCCTTCCATTTGGCCCGCAATGAATCGCGCTGTGCAGATAGATTGGCAATCTCCTTGCTTAACTCGGTAACCTTGTAATCATCCTTTTCACGCTTTATGGCTTCGCGCTCAATCTCCAGTTGCATAATGCGGCGCTCCAGCTCATCAACCACTTCCGGTACCGAATCCATTTCCAGGCGCAGTTTTGAAGCAGCTTCGTCCATCAGGTCAATAGCCTTATCCGGTAAAAACCTGTCGGAGATATAACGCTGCGACATTTCTACCGCGGCTATAATGGCCTCGTCTTTTATCCGCACTTTATGGTGGGTTTCGTACCGTTCTTTTAAGCCGCGTAAAATAGATATAGCATCAGCAGTATCCGGCTCTTCAACCATCACTTTTTGAAAGCGGCGTTCAAGAGCTTTATCTTTTTCTAAATATTTCTGGTATTCATTAAGTGTGGTTGCGCCTATTGATCTCAGTTCGCCACGGGCCAAAGCCGGTTTTAATATATTGGCCGCATCCATGGCACCTTCGCCGCCGCCAGCACCTACAAGGGTGTGGATCTCATCAATAAACAGGATAATCTCGCCATCACTTTGCGTAACTTCTTTAATAACGGCTTTAAGGCGTTCTTCAAACTCACCTTTGTATTTGGCGCCTGCTATAAGCGCACCCATATCCAACGAATAAACCACCTTGGTTTTCAGGCTCTCAGGCACATCCCCTTTGATGATCCTGAAAGCAATACCTTCGGCTATTGCAGTTTTACCAACACCAGGCTCGCCAACCAGTATAGGGTTATTTTTTGTACGGCGGGATAGGATCTGGATCACCCTGCGAATCTCCTCGTCCCTGCCGATAACCGGGTCAAGCTTGCCCGATTCGGCATACTCATTAAGGTTACGAGCATATTTGTTAAGCGCGTTGTAAGTAGCCTCGGCATTCTGGTCGGTTACTTTGCTGTCTCCGCGTAAGCCGATAATAGCTTTTTTCAGATCTTTTTCGTTTACCCCAAAATCTTTAAGCGCGGTGCTTACCTTGCCCCCTGCTGCCAGCAGGCCCAATAATATATGCTCAACAGATACAAATTCATCTTTAAATTCCTTTAAATATCCCTGCGCTTTCTGCAGGGCCGAATTACTGTCGGAAGATAAATAAACGTTACTGCCGCTTACCTTGGGGAACGACGCTATCTGCGTATCCAGTGTATCATTCAGGCGGTTAAGGTTAACGTTTAGTTTTTTTAATAAATACGAAATAACATTTTCATCAACCAGCAACAATCCCTTTAACAGATGCGCTGGTTCAATTGCCTGCTGCTGGTTGCCGGTGGCAATTTCTGAAGCCTTTTGAACGGCTTCCTGGGCTTTTATTGTAAAGTTGTTAAAATTCATAGTAGTTGGTGTTAGTCAAATCGCTTGCCAGTTTTTAAAGCCTGATAAAAAGTCATACAAAAATAATTTGAAGCGCCATTTTGACGTTACCTGGTAAACAATTGTTATTTTTTGATATTTTTGAAGAGCCCAATAAATTTTGATGTCAAAAACGCGTTTCTTTTTTAATAGTCTGCCGGCAAAATACCAGTCGTTATACCGGAACTTTTATACGTATCAAAATTTAATTGCCATAAGGGCGGCCGGCATCATATTTTTATTATTAAACATAACAATAAGAATACTGTACCTGGTTTTTCCGGCAAGCCTTACAAAGGCTCAAAACTTTCCCGAATTTAACACAAGTAACTGGGTATTCCTCGTCATTACGCCGGTTTTTCTGATAATTAGCAACTTGCTTATAATTGATTACAAAAGGCATAAAAAAGGCACTCAGCTAATGGCATTTGTTGTGTTTTTGTTTTCGTTATATATCATTACCTGTGGCATGTATTCCAGTTTTATTGCCACATCAGACCCTGGCAACTCACTTACCCTTTACCTGGTTGCTTTGTGCCTTATAAGTGCCATGTGTGTAATGGAATATTATGAAACCATTATACTGATCATCGCGATTGAGTTGTTTTTTACGGCCTTGTTATTATACAGTCAGGCATCGCCTACCCAAATGCTTTATAACCAGTTAGTATCCGTAATATTATTATCGGCCTTTTACCTTACATCCAGGTATTTTTTTACTTCTAAAGCCAATAGTTATCAGCAGGTTATCCAGATAAAGGAAAAAAACGAGCAGATTGAAAAAGCAAACGGATTTAAAAACCAGGTATTGGGGATGGTGGCCCATGATCTGCGCAACCCCATAGCAGCGGTTGAATCCATTGCAATGATGATGGAAATGGATGAGATAACCGAGGATACACGCGATAATCTGGCAATGGTAAAAACATCGTGCGCAAAAGCAAGGTCGATAATTGACGATTTGCTGGAGGCTGCACGTAATGACAACGACAATGTTATTGTTACCGAAAGGACGGAGTTGAACAAACTACTTAAAACAGCTGTACAAAGCTGGAAAAACCACCTAAAAGCCGATATATTATTCACCAGCAGTATAAACCCTGTTTTTGTATCAATTAACAAGGAAAAATTTTACCGGATTATTGATAACCTGGTAAGCAATGCTGTTAAATTTTCAAAGGATGACGACCGCATTGACATCAGACTGAGCGAAGCTGACAACGAAATTGTGATTGAGGTACAAGATTACGGTATGGGCATATCCACAGAAATGTTGCCCGAAATATTTACTCGTTTCACTAAAGCAGGGCGCCCCGGTATCAGGGGGGAAAAATCAACCGGCCTGGGCCTCAGCATCGTTCGGCAAATAGTTGAAAGCCACAATGGCACCGTAAATGTTGAAAGCTATGAAGGTAAAGGTTCTATTTTTATAGTGAAGCTGCCTGTTGGGTAGATGGTCATCGGTCATTTAGCTACGCTGTCATTAGTCATTGGCTGCATCTTTTTTCATACGATTTGTAAAATTCGGGAACAGGCAGAGGGAAGTGACGTTTTGAAAAATTTGTCATCCTGAACGTAGTGAAGGATCTATTCGTAGACTGTGCAGGGCGAAGAAGCATGGCGAATATCAGATCCTTCACTACGTTCAGGATGACAAAAGTTTTTTTTCAAATACTGAAAGTCTGGAGGTCTGCAACTAACTTGTCATGAATGCCGCGCTGCGCTCGCAGTGACATAAGGGATAATTAATTGTCGCAAACCGCCCGCTACCCCCCCTAACTAAAAATACTTTGCGCTTTCTTAATCGCTTTTTCCAGGTCGATAGCTTTGCCCAAAACGCCTTTGAAAAGATCGCCTTCGGTTTTTAGCCTGTCGATAGAATTAAATATTGTAAAGTGCTTCATTGTAAGGCCGGGTTTTACTTCGTCCCAATGCAGGGGCATAGATACCGTTGCGCCAACCTTTGGTCTGAGCGAATACGGACCGGCGATGGTTGCGCCGGGACGGTTTTGTAAAAAATCCAAATACATTTTTCCCTTACGGTTGGCTACCATACGTTCCAGGCTGGTATAACCGGGTATTTGTTTGTGAACAATATTTACAATAATGCGGGCAAACAGCTGTGTTTGGTCATAACTATACCGGGCATCCATCGGGATATAAATATGCATGCCGGTAGAGCCGGATGTTTTGCAGTATGAGGGCACATCAATGGCATCCAGCACCTTTTTAACCTCAAGGGCAGCTTCTATCACCTGGTCGAAAGTGTTTTTATCGGGATCAAGGTCTATCACGCAGTAATCCGGGTTATCCGGCGATTGTATACGACTGAACCAGGGGTTCATTTCAATACAACCAAGGGAGGCCATCCATAGCAAACTGGCTTCATCTGTACCAACCAAATATTCCTTATGCTCGCCCTCCCCGTTGGTGTAAGGGAAAGTTTTGGCCCAATCGGGGGCTTTATCTTTTACATCTTTTTGATAAAAACTGGGTCCATGAATGCCCCCGGGAAAACGGTTGAGCGACATCGGCCTGTCTTTCAAATAAGGCAAAATATATTCAGCAACCTGGTAATAATAATTAAACATATCGCGCTTGGTTACCTTATCCTCGGGCCAGTAAATTTTACTCAGGTTGGTAAACTTCAAATCGTGACCACAGATCTTGCGTACCTGCGTTTCGTCGGTAGGGTTTAGCAAAGTTTTTCTTTCTTTCACTTTTGGAGGTTTTATGGCCGACGCATGCGTATCTTCCTGCTTTTCTTCTGCTGCCTCAACTGCAGTTTCCGTATGTTCGGCTATTTCGCGTACTACATCTTTTGCTTTTTTATCCTCACGCATACCCTGGAATGATGGGTGGCGAAAAACACCGTCGCTGGTCACTTCGCTAAAAGCTACCTCGCAAACCAGATCCGGCTTCAACCATGTTGCCTTTGCTTTAGGTGGGTTTGGCCTGAAACGTGATGGTTTGTTTACATCCGGTATAGTATTAAACGGACTTTTATCGGTGATGAGCGGCTTAAACTGCGCCATCATTTCCTTTTGTACCTTATCCGAAAAGCCGGTACCCACTTTACCCACATACTGCAGACTTTCACCCTCATAAACCCCCAACAGCAAAGAGCTGAAATGTTTTGAGGTATCCTCGTTTTTGGTAAAGCCGGCAATTACCACTTCCTGCCGTTTGCTAACCTTGATCTTAAGCCATTCTTTCGACCGTAGATCTGCCGAGTAGGTACTGCTTGCTTTTTTGGCGATAATCCCCTCCAGGCCCATCCTTTCGGCTGCTTTAAAAAAGTCGGTACCACTGGCATTAAATACTTTGCTTACGCGGATGCGGTCATCATCGGCAGGTAAAACGGCCATTAATATTGCCTGGCGCCGGGTAAGGGGTAGGTCCATAAGGTTTTTACCATCGTACCAAAGAATATCGAACACGTAGTAAACCAATTCGCCATCGGCCTCGCTGCGCCAGTTTTGCAGGTTGCCGAAATTGGAGATTCCCTTATCATTCAAAACCAATATTTCTCCATCAAGCACCACATTAATCTCCCAGCCCTGCAACAGTTTACGGATGGGGTAAAATTTTTCGTTAAAGGTTTTGTTATTACGCGATAGCAATTCCACCTCGCCTTTATTGATAAAAGCAAGGGCGCGGTAGCCGTCCCATTTTACCTCGTAAACCCAATCAGGATCATCAAAAGGCTCATCAACCAAAGTTGCCAGCATGGGTTTTATTCCCGTTGGGGTTTTGGCTTTGGGCGCTTTTTTTAATATAGCAGTGGTATCAATATGCTCCGGCCCGGCCACACTTTCTTTAGGCTCGGTTGCTTCAATCAATTTTTTTACTGATGCCGGCTTCTTTGGCTTTTCTATATCCTCTGCATGACCATGCTGCCAAACCTTGTCGCCGGTTTTCTCCATGGCCGCAATGGTTTTACCAGAGAGCACCGATTTATCTTCTTTAGTAATATCCTTGTTTGAGGCAAAATCATCATCGTGTTTAATCAGCAGCCAGGCATTATCGCCCATGCCATGGGTTTTAACCAGGGCAAATTCGCCTTCCAGTTTTTTGCCGTGCAGCTTTATTTTGAGCGAACCGGATTTTAGTTGTTTAAGCAGTGCCTTTTCCTGTTGCTTTTTATCTTTTATATCTTCAATGGGCTCGTAGGTCCCCTCGTCCCATACAATCACTGTACCGCCGCCATATTCGCCCTGCGGAATGATGCCCTCAAAATTTCGGTAATCATAGGGATGATCCTCCACCATCATAGCCAGCCGCTTGGTTTTAGGGTCGGTGGATGGACCTTTGGGTACAGCCCAGCTTTTGAGCACACCATCCATCTCCAGCCTGAAATCATAGTGCAGGCGCGAAGCATCGTGTTTTTGAATAACAAAGGTCAGGCTATCCTTATCCCGGCTTTTTCCGGCTTTGGGCTCGGCGGTTTTGGTAAAATCCCGCTTTTCGGCATATTTTTCCAGGCTCATGGTAAAAGATGTTTTTTAGGATAACATCATACGGCGAGAGAAAGTTTGGGCGTAATTAAATCCCGAAGTTTACATCAGCGTTAAAGCCCTCTCCCGAGAAGAGGGCAAAGTAAGATCGTTATTTTTTATTAGCTATTTTACGATCATTATCCCGATTAGAGGTTTGGTCGCTGCGCTGGCCACCGCCATTAGTGATACCAGTTTGTTTTTTTGCCGCTTTTTGATCTGTAAAAGCCCTGTCGGATGTTGAATTACCCTGCATATTTCCACTGCGATTTAAATCCTGTTGATTTTTCATGATCTGATAATTTAAGTAAACAATAGCGAATTGACACAAGAAGTGTGCCGGGAGGGAAACATACTTGTTTCAAAATATTTTTTAAAACCCCTTGTCCAATATTTGTTGTTTCATTTGATATAGGTGTATAGGTCAAATTTTAAAACATCTAAAAATCAAACCTCATGAGAAAGTTAACAGCATTTAATTTTGTAACCTTAAATGGTTTTTATAAGGATGCCAGTGGCACAACCGCCTGGCATGAACATGACGACGAAGGCAGCAGGTTTGCCGGGGATAATATGCAGGCCGGCAACATATTGCTTTTTGGGCGCTTAACCTATGAAATGATGGCCGGTTTCTGGCCTTCGCCTATGGCCCTGGAAAGCATGCCCGAAGTTGCCAAAGGCATGAACAACGCCCAAAAGATTGTTTTCTCAAAAACATTAAAAAAGGCAGACTGGCAAAATACCACAATCGTGAGCGACATGATAGCCGAAGTTAAAAAGCTAAAGCAAACACCCGGCCATGACCTTACGATATTGGGCAGCGGCAATATCATTAGCCAACTGGCCGACGAGGGCTTGTTAGATAGCATTGAGCTTATGATTGACCCGATAGCCTTAGGCAATGGTACACCGATATTCAGCGGCATAAACAAACAAGTTAACCTGGAATTAACGGATACCAAAATATTTAAAAGCGGGGCTGTGTTGCTTTCCTATCAATTATTATAAATTGTAAATTGGCAGGAGTTAAACCAATACCAAAAAAACCAGTCGTACCACCACAAAAAACATAAACTATGAAAAAGTTATTATTGATGATAGCGCTTATAGCCGGTATAGGCCTGTTTGCTAGTGCACAAGACAAAGCCCCTGTAACACCGGCATTAAAAGCAGCCAAACAAACCAAGGCATTAACCCAACAGTTAAACCTTAACAATAGCCAGATCAGTAAGGTGAACACCGTGTTGCTGGAGCAGGCTAAAAGCCTGGATAGCTTAAAAGCGCTTAAAACAACCAATGACAAAAAAGAGCAGAAATATGCGCATAAACTGATCCGTGACCAGGCTGATGCGAAATTAAAGGCGATACTTACTACTGAGCAAAAAACTAAATATGTTGCTTTATTAGCGGCGAAAAAAGAAAAAAAGGAAGCTAAGAAAAAAGCTGATACCGCACCCGCCGCACAGAATTAATGCTGCAATATTATTTTATCGATTTAACCCTTAAAAGCCGCCATAGGTACCGCGGCTTTTAAATTTATTACTTATTGTTTTACTACTTATTGTTGGCTAACCCTATTACTACAAAAAGAAAATAATTACTGTAAATCATACAATAATTCATAAAAAATAACGTATTTATTTTCAATACGCGAAATCGAATTCTGTAAACTTTGTTATATTTTTTATAAAGTTTGCTACTTTTTAAAATTCGAGGTCATATTGATATCATTGATGGTTAAAATAAACATATTGATATACAGGCGATAACGTGTTAAAACAACAGTTATTTTATTATCAATATTGCACAGTAAATGGTTAATTTTTATCAAATTGTTAATAATTAATATTTTTACTTAAAACATTTGCAAAATAAAAGATGTGTTGTATATTTGCAGTGTAACAAATGTAAGGCGCTGAACGGCAGCAACAGATGGTTCGAGACCTCCCTTACAGCTCTTCTCATAATTTAGGTTTATAATTGGTTAGAACGCGCCCCTGCCCATCAGAGGGCGCTTCTTGTTTCTATATATTTTTATAATTAAATGGATCAAGTGTAATTCTTGCGGCGAATAAATAACCAAAAACAAAGTTCCATTCCGCATTGTATTATATTGTATCATCTATAAAAATCATACAGCTATGAAAAATCCGGTTTATGTAGATTTAAAGCACGCTGATGGCAGTTCGAGAAGCATCATCATTGAACCGGTATTGAAGCACAACCTGGCAAATACCGGGGTATACAACATATACAAAACATCGGTTGACAATGAATCGCGGCTATTTACCGAAGAAATGGAGATAGATGAGGCCAGCCCTTCTTTAGCTAATAAAGACAACCCGGACTATTTAGGGACAATTACTTTCCCCCAAACAGGCCCCTGGCATTATGATGGCGACCTGCTAAGCAATCGCGAGCAACAACAAATTATTTCCATATTGCAGCAAAAAGCTTAATCCACTCCTTTTACCTTCATTTTAAAGGTATATACCGCTTTGGATGCGGTTATAAATAGCATGTCCTTATTTTTACCGCCAAAGCAGATATTGGCAGTCCAGGGTTCATCTATATCTATATGTGCTATCTTTTCGCCTTTGGGGTTAAAAATGGTAACACCTTTGCCGGTAAGGTAGATGTCTCCATTTTCATCAATCGTCATCCCATCGGATCCCTGTGCGGTAAAAAGGGTCCGGTTGCTTAATGAGCCATCTTTATTGATTTCGTAACGATAGGTTTTACTATCGCCAATATCGGCCACGTACAAATATTTACCATCTGGCGTACCTATAATGCCGTTGGGCCTTACAAATTTATCGTCGACTATTATAGCTTCATGCCCGCCTTTTGGCAGGTAATAGAGCTTTTGTCCGTCAAGGTCGGTTTTTTTCCGGGTCCAGTAATTGCGTTGGTAGTATGGGTCGGTTATGTACAAGCCACCATCCGGGCGTACCCAAACATCATTGGGGCCGTTAAATAATAGCCCCTTATAATTGGCAAGCAGCACCTTAACCTTACCTTTAGGGCTGATAGACCATAACTGATTTTTTTCATCGGCGCAACTGATAAGGTTTCCTTTTTTATCAAAATACATCCCGTTACTACGGCCCGCGCTATCCAAAAAGATGGATAGCTTGCCATCGGTATCATACTTCCAGATCTTATCATTAGGCTGATCGGTAAAAAATACATTACCTTTTTTATCAACAGCCGGCCCTTCGGTGAATGAAAATTGTTTAGCAACCAACACAGCTTTGGTACCGGCATCATATAAACTTGTACTATCCTGGCTAAATACTTTGCAGGTGACAGCTATAAGGCATAATAATATCAGAGGTAGTTTTTTCATTTACGGATGGTAATTGGTTAGCTAATATAGGTTGTTTAAAGGAAAAAAAAAGAAGCCCCTCTAAATCTCTGCCAAAAAGCCCCACCTAAATCCTCCCGGTAGGGAGGACTTAAAAATAAAAGTCTCCCCTACCGGGGGAGATTTAGAGGAGGCTTCTTCAATCTCATTAAAAACGCTATTTTTGCACCTTTATTAAAATACCGTTCAAAACATGAGTATTGCACTATCCGAACAGGAAATTATTCGCCGCGAATCTTTACAACAATTAAGGGCACTGGGCATTAACCCATACCCTGCCGAAGCTTTTGATGTTAACGCCTGGGCACAGGATATTACCGATAATTTTGCAAATAAACCCGAAGCCTACCAAAATGTAGTTATCGCGGGCCGTATCATGACCCGCCGCATCATGGGCAGTGCATCTTTTGCCGAGATCCAGGATTCAACCGGGCGGATCCAGATCTACCTGAAACGTGACGATATTTGCCCTGATGAGGATAAAACATTATACAATACCGTATTTAAAAAACTACTGGACCTTGGCGATTACGTAGGTGTAAAAGGCTATGTATTTTTAACCCAAACCGGCGAAATTTCTGTTCACGTACGTGAGCTGATTGTACTTTCCAAGTCGTTAAAACCACTGCCGGTAGTAAGGCGGGATGACGAGGGCAATATATACGATGCATTTACCGATCCGGAGCTGCGTTACCGCCAGCGTTATGTGGATTTAACTGTAAACCCGGCTTATAAACAAATTTTTGTTAACCGCTCCAAAGTTATCAGCAGCATGCGCAACTATTTTAACGCGCAGGGCTGGATGGAAGTGGAAACCCCAATATTGCAGCCGGTACACGGTGGTGCAGCGGCGCGTCCGTTTACTACACACCACAACACGCTGGATATGCCCCTGTTTTTACGCATAGCCAATGAGCTTTATCTGAAACGCCTAATTGTTGCCGGTTTTGATGGTGTTTATGAGTTTGGCAAAATGTTCCGTAACGAGGGTATGGACCGCACCCACAACCCGGAATTTACCGCCATGGAAATTTATGTGGCCTATAAAGACTATATCTGGATGATGGCCATGGTTGAGGAATGTCTTGAAACCGTTGCCAAAGCCGTTCATGGCATCCCCGTGGTACATGTGGGCAGTAACGAGATCAACTTTGCCGGTCCGTATGAAAAATTGTCGATGTATGATTCTATCCTGAAATATACAGGCATTGATGTATCCGCTATGGACGAGGCTGCCTTACGCGAGACCTGTGCCGAGCTTAAGATAGAGGTTAACCCAACCATGGGTAAAGGCAAACTGATTGATGAGATTTTTAGCGCCAAAGTGGAGCATAACCTTATTCAGCCTACCTACATCACCGATTACCCTATCGAGATGACCCCGCTTGCCAAAAAACACCGCACAAAAGAGGGCCTGGTAGAGCGCTTTGAGCTGTTTGTGAATGGCAAGGAGATAGCAAATGCTTACTCCGAGTTAAATGATCCTATAGATCAGCGTGAGCGTTTAGAGGAGCAGCTGATTTTGGCGGGCCGCGGCGATGATGAAGCCATGGCGATGGACGATGACTTTTTACGGGCTCTGGAATATGGTATGCCGCCAACATCGGGCCTGGGTATTGGTATCGATCGTTTGGTGATGCTGATGACTAACCAGAGTACCATACAGGAAGTATTGTTTTTCCCGCAGATGCGCCCCGAGAAAAAAGCTAAGGTTGCTACCGCAGATGATTTCATAAACGTGGGCGTACCCGCCGAGTGGGTACCTGTATTAAATAAGATGGGCTTTAATACCGTTGAAGAACTAAAAGCCGGCAACCCCAATAAAGTGTTTAACGACCTGGGCGGGATGCGTAAAAAACTAAAACTTGAAATTACCATGCCTGCAAAGGAAGTGGTGATGAGTTGGTTTGAGTAAGATTTATTCGATTTTCAATAATTTAAGAGACGCACCAAATGCGTCTTTTTTATTTTATATCAAAATTTTAATATCGCACTATATAATTTTTAATTAAAATAGTATAAAAATCTATTTTTCTTTAATATATTTACGCTAACACATATATTTGTGTTACAAGTAATACCTTATCACAATATTATATATGCGTTTAAATAGTTGCACCGTTAATAGTACCGGGCATATTACAAAGCTAAAGCGCGATTATAGCGGCAGCCAATATTATGCTATATCCTGCTCAGAAAACATAGGCGATAATAATGATATCTCTATTATTAATATTATGGAAAATCTTTCTTCTGAGTCGGGTTGCACTTTTTGTAAAAATGATTATGGTTATTCGCTAACTGTAAAGCAAATACGCTATATATCAACCGTAACAATTTGTTAATGAAAGCTTAAAGCAAATACGACTTTTGGTTTAATAATGATGATTATACTTGCAATAAACAATAAATACAAATATCATGACTAATTCAATTCTGGAAATTACCGAAAATGAATACCTGATAAAACTGAACCGAAGCAATTTCAACCTGTCGTTCATCAGGAGTTTATTAAAAATGGTTGAAGTGTCGAACCCAACCGAAGAAAGCGATTACACCTATAGCGACCATGTTGTGGTACATCCCTACCAAAATCATTCGGCCACAGCCGATTATTTTAGCGCTATTGACGAAAAATAAAAGGGACCCATTTTGGGGTCCCCTTTATTTTTTTATTCTTTTTTTGCTTGCTGTTTGATTTGCCTATCCTTTATCCTGATTAAAACTGACGATATCCCCCTCTTACTACCTGCTTATCCATTTGGGCCAATTGGCCTTTCATCATCTTTATCTGGTCGGTAAGTAATTTATTCTTATCATCTTTTGATGCTTCAGACAGGTACATTTGCGCTTCGCGCTTATTACGTTTTGCCATAGAAATACCCGCCAGGCTCAATTTAGCCAAAGCTATATTGTGCGACATTTTCATGCCCAGCTGTAAAGATTTTTTGAAGTATTTCTCAGATTTCATCGGCGCTTTGCGCGATTCGATCAAACCGATCAACAGGTTATAGTAACCATGCTGATTTTTGTGTAATTGCTTTTCATAATCGGTTATCTTCATTAACCATTCCTCGGCTTTGGCCGAATTCTCTTTACGCAGGAAATATTGCGAGATGATCATGTTCTCGTTAAAAAAGAAACTGAGCAACACGATACCACCAAAAAACAATACTAAAATACCCCAGCCCCAAAAGCCAAAAGCACAAAGCGCAACAGCTGCGCCAAAGAATACACACGCTACAATTAAACGAACTATATTTGACATGATTTGTGATACTTATATTAACTGCAAATATCCGTTTATTTGTACGCTAAACCAACATCTATATAAATATTTTATGTCGAATGCATTACACCCATCATGGCTTGCAGTATTAGAAGACGAATTTGGCAAGGCATACATGGTAAAACTGAAACAATTTTTATTAAAAGAGAAAGAAACCGGACAGATAGTATACCCCAAAAACACCGAAATTTTCAATGCTTTTAACACCACGCATTTTGACGATGTTAAAGTGGTGATATTGGGGCAGGATCCTTACCCGGGCGCTCACCAGGCACACGGACTCTCATTTTCGGTACAAAAGGGTATTGCAATACCACGGTCGCTTAAAAACATTTACAAGGAGCTGGAAGCCGATATCCTGGGCTTTAAAACCCCAACACATGGCAACCTGGAAGAATGGGCCAAACAAGGCGTATTGCTTCTAAACGCTACCCTCACCGTAAGGGCCGGAGATTCGGCCTCCCATCAAAAAAAAGGCTGGGAAGAATTTACCGACGAGGTGATCAAAACCATATCTGATAAAAAAGAAGGCATCATATTCATCCTTTGGGGAGCATTCGCACAATCAAAAGCAGCATTGATTGACGAAAAAAAGCATTTCATCATCCGGTCGGCCCACCCCTCACCCTTCTCGGCAGAGCGTGGCTTTTTCGGCAGTAAACCTTTTTCAAAAACTAATGAAATTTTAAAAAGAGAAGGGAAAGCGGAGATAGATTGGCAAATTCATTGAGGATGATTTGAAGATGTGTTGATTTGAAAATTTGAAAATTACATAAGTCGAAGACTACTTTCAAATTATCACATTTTCAAATTTTTCAAATAACTTCTAATATTCCAACGGCACAATCGGCTCCTTTTTACTTGTCGACATGATCATCATGGTTTGGAAGGTTTTTACTACCGTGATGCGGCTTATCTTTTCCATGATCAGTTGCTCGTAAGATTTAATATCGCGCACATAAACCTTTAATAAAAAATCGCACTGGCCGGTTACGTGATGGCACTCGGTAACTTCTTTGATAGTTTTTATCTCATCCAAAAAAGTTTGAATGGTATTCTTCTGATGAAAATCAAGCGAGATCTGGATAAAAGTTTTGATGCCCAGGCCAAGTTTTTCTTCATCTACCAGCGCATGATAGCTTTTTATATATGCAGCGTTCTCCAGTTTACGCACGCGCTCAAGCGTTGGAGCCGGCGAAAGCCCTATTTCGTTTGATAACTGGAGGTTGGTTATCCTTCCATTTTCCTGTAAAATCTTGAGTATCTGTAGGTCTATTTTGTCTAATTCAGCAGCCATAGTACTTGCAAATATAATATTTTCCGCATTTCACAAAATTAAATTTCACTTAAAACGAGTAAAACAAAAATATATTTCCTAAGTCTTCATATTTTAGATTAGTCTAAATTTTTTATTAGTTTTGTATAAATGAACACATTAGCCGAGGAGAACTATTTAAAGTGCATTTATCACCTGGCAATAGATGCCGGCATAGTGAGCACAAATCAAATTGCGGCATCCTTAAATACCAAAGCATCATCGGTTACAGATATGCTGAAAAAGCTGGCTGATAAGGCCTTAATCAATTATACCCGTTATCAGGGGGTGAGCCTCACGGATGCAGGAGAGAAGATAGCCATAGGCATTGTACGTAAACACCGCCTTTGGGAATATTTTTTAGTAGAAAAGCTCAATTTTAAATGGGACCAGGTTCACGACATGGCCGAAGAAATGGAACACATATCGTCTGAAGAATTGATAGACAGGCTTGACGAATTTATGGGCCACCCCAAACACGACCCACATGGCGACCCGATACCTGATTGCAACGGCAAATTTAAGTCAATGGAGTTAAAACCCGTTTCGACATTAACAGTTAACCAGTGCGGGATAATTTCGGGCGTGCGCGATCATACATCATCGTTTTTACAATATCTCGAAAAACAGCAGCTTACCATTGGTAAAAAAGTAACTATAACCGATATTATTGAATACGATCATTCTGTGGCTTTAAAAACCGAAACAGACAAAGAAATATACATCAGCCGCGAGGTTGCCAACAATTTACTGATATCCTTATGAATAAACACGAACATAACCCCTCATTAGGTAACGTACACAGCTCAGTTCACCCCGAAAATAAAATCGGCTGGCGCCGGATCATGGCCTTTTTGGGTCCGGCATACCTGGTTAGTGTAGGCTACATGGATCCCGGTAACTGGGCTACAGATATTGCCGGCGGCAGCGCTTTTGGTTACAAGCTTATCTGGGTGCTGTTTATATCAAACCTTATTGCCCTGTTACTGCAGTCATTAGCTGCAAGACTGGGCATTGTACGCGGGCTCGATCTGGCACAGGCTTCCAAACGCGCTTACCCGCGTTTTGCAAACTTTTGCCTGTATGTATTGGCCCAGATAGCCATCATAGCCTGTGATCTTGCCGAGATCATCGGTATGGCCATCGGCTTAAAACTGCTTTTCAACCTGCCGCTCATATGGGGCGTATCGCTTACCATAACCGATACTGTGCTGATGCTTTACCTGATGAACAAGGGTATGCGCAAGCTTGAGGGTTTTATAATATCCATGATATTCATCATAGGTATGTCCTTTTTGATAGAGATGTTTATTGTATCGCCCGATGTAGTGGACATTGCGAAAGGTTTTATTCCGGCCAACCTGTTTAAAAACGATGCAGTTAGCCGGCAAATGCTATACATAGCGATTGGTATAATTGGAGCTACTGTAATGCCGCATAACCTTTACCTGCATTCGTCGCTGGTACAAACCCGAAAGATCACCCGTACAGATGAGGGGATGAAAGGGGCCATCCGGTTTAACCTTTTTGATACTGTGATTGCGCTTAACCTTGCTTTTTTTGTAAACGCGGCCATACTCATCCTCGCCGCGACCGCCTTTTTCAAAAATGGCTATTTCCAGGTCGCCGAAATACAGGATGCTTATAAGCTACTGGAACACATCTTTGGGAGAATAGCTCCTGTATTGTTCGCCATAGCGCTGATAGCATCGGGGCAAAGCTCCACTATAACAGGCACGCTCGCCGGGCAGATCATTATGGAAGGCCACATTAACCTGCGCATTGAGCCATGGCTACGGCGTTTGCTTACCCGCGTGCTGGCCATTGTACCGGCGGTGTTTACTATACTTTATTTTGGCGAGCAGGCATTAGGCAACTTGATCATACTAAGCCAGGTGGTGTTAAGCCTTCAATTGGGTTTCGCTGTAATTCCCCTTATTCACTTTACCTCAGATAAGAAAAGAATGGGGAATTTTGCCATCAGCCTTAAAGTAAAAATACTGGCCTGGGCAAGTGCTATACTGATAGTTGGACTTAATGCGAAATTAGTGGTTGATCAAATTGGCGATTGGTTAAAGGAGAACCCGCAATCGGATATGTACATCTATATTTTTGTTGTGCCCTTAGTAATTGGGGTTTTTTTATTACTTATATACGTTTTTCTAAGACCATTGCTTTATAAACATACCACCCAGGTTGCGTATGTTGTTCCACATGGCATTGCAACCGCTATTAATGAGCTTGACGCCATTACTTATAAGCACTTAGCCATTACCATTGATTTTTCAAAGAACGACAAAGATTGCCTTCGCCATGCCATTATGCAGGGCGGCAAACATGCCCACTACACACTAATCCACATTGTGGAAACCGCCGGCGCGCGCTATTACGGCGGCCAGGTAATGGATAACGAAACAAAAAGCGACGTTGATAATTTAGATAAATACGTTGAGGTAATGAAAAGGCTTGGTTACAAAGCCAAGGCCGAGATTGGTTATGGTAACCCCGCCAGGGCCATTGCCGACATTGTAAATACAAACGGGATAGACTTTATAGTAATGGGATCGCACGGGCACAAAGCTTTAAAAGACCTTATTTTTGGCACAACGGTTAATTCGGTAAGGCACAAGGTAAATGTACCTGTGTTGATTGTAAAACCGCAATAGGGTACCACAACAAAGAGCAAATAAAATTTTATGTAAGTTTGCAGCTTTAGCAGCAGGATATAATGGCCGAGGATAAAATATATATAAAGAACAAAAAAGCTTATTTTGAATACCACGTACTAGATAAATACGTAGCCGGCATTAAATTGCTGGGCACCGAAATTAAATCTATCCGCGAGGGCAAAGCAAATATTAATGATGCTTTTTGCACTTTTATTAATAACCAGCTATTTGTACGAAACCTGCACATATCAGAGTATTCTTACGGATCGTTTTACAACCATGAAGCCAAACGCGACCGTGTACTGCTCCTCAACAAAAAAGAGCTCAAAAAACTGCTAACCCGGGGCGAAGAAAAAGGATTGACCATTATCCCGCTTGCCCTTTTCATCAGCGAACGCGGTTTTGCCAAACTGGAGATAGGCCTTGCCCAGGGTAAAAAAACCTTTGATAAACGCGATACCATGAAAGAGCGCGATACCAAAATAGAGATGGACAGGGCGATGAAACGTTGATTTGGGATTTCGGATGTTCGATTTCGGATTTATTTAGATGGACATTTGGAATGTCTTATCTCAGTTATCATTAGAAAAAATAACTTATCAATTCGAAAATCAAAATTACGAAATCGAACATCCGAAATCCAAAATCCGCCTCTACCACGCTTTATCCCCTACCAAAGGCACAAACCTAAAGGTATCTAATGCTATCTTTTCGTAATCATGCTCGCCTACTTTGAGAACGGTAACCATTTTCTGGGTTTCTTCATCACCAACAGGTATTACTAATATACCGCCTATTTTCAATTGTTTTAGTAATACATCTGGTACTGTGGGAGCACCTGCAGTTACAATTATTTTATCGTAAGGCGCATATTTCGCTATGCCAATAGAGCCGTCGCCGCAAAAGAAGTGGGGTTTGTAGCCCATTTTTTCGGGCAGTACGTATTTAGTTCGTTCATAAAGCTTTTCCTGGCGCTCAATGGTATAAACATCAGCGCCAAGTTCCATCAAAATACAGGTTTGATAACCCGAACCTGTGCCAATCTCCAGCACCTTATCGCCTTTGCGAATGTGCAGCAGTTGGGTTTGATAGGCAACCGTATACGGTTGCGAAATGGTTTGCCCCTCACCTATCGGGAAAGCAATATCCCTGTAAGCCTGGTTCCAGAAAGTTTCGGCAAAAAAGTAATGGCGCGGTACTTTCCCTATAGCTTTTAGCACTTCCCCATCCTGAATACCTTTTTTTTCCAGGATATCCACCAATCGCTTACGGGCACCTTTTTCGCGATAATTATCAATATATTTCTGAGCCATTACACAGTAAAGTTAACATGATTTTGGGGATTTCGGGAGACATATTTTGCCTCGAACGGATAATCCATTAACTGTTAGCACAAAAAAAGTTTAGCCATTATAATCTCTAATTAATAAAGGCCCCGTCATTGTGAGACACGAAGATAACCGACCGTAGGGAGCTCATTAATACCTATAAAAATCAAATCAAAATATTAATAATCCCCGACTTACGAGCCGATAAAAAAGTGTAACCTTGCATAAAGAACCTCCCTATTGGAGATCGCTGTGTACCTCATTGACCGTTCTGAGGCCAATATCAATAGGGGTCCACATCGGGCTGTACAATGCTCCCTTTGCTAAGCTTAGTAGTTTGAAACTGTACAATAACATCTTTCAAAATAGCTTTGGCTTTCACTATCGAGATCCCATCCTTTTCAAATTTAAGCATGATAGATTTGATGTAGAAGTTACGGATCCTGCTGATCAACGGTGCTTCCGGGCCAATCACGCGTTCGCCGAAATGTTTGCGGAGCTCATTGGCCAGGTATATGGCCTGGTTATACAACACCTCGGGGTTCTTGTGCTTGATATCAAGGTTGATGATTCGGTAAAAAGGCGGGTATTTGAAGCTTTTACGCTCGGCCATTTCAGTAAAATACAGATCGTTATAATCATTGGTTATCACCTGTTTTATCACGCGGTGAAATGGATCATAGGTTTGAATCACTACCTTGCCCTGCTTACCCCTGCGGCCGGCCCGGCCGCTTACCTGGGCCAGCATTTGGAAACTGCGTTCGTTGGCCCTATAATCCGGGAATTTAAGCAGGCTATCAGCATTGATGATCCCGATGAGGGTAACATCGCTAAAATCCAAACCTTTGGCTACCATTTGGGTACCCACCAATATATCTATCTTTTTTTCTTCCAGGTTATTCAATATGGTTTGCAATGAATTACGCGAGCGGGTGGTATCCAGATCCATACGGGCGATACGGGCCTCGGGAAGCAGTAGGCTTAGTTCATCCTCTATTTTTTCGGTGCCAAAGCCCTTATATTCCAAATGAGTTGAGCCACACGCCGGGCAAATGGAAGGCGAATCTTCCTTATAACCACAATAGTGGCAATGCAGCTTACCACTGCTTTTATGATAAGTAAGGCTTACGTCACAATTAATACATTTAGGAGTATAAGCACAGATCTTGCACATCAGCACAGGCGCGTACCCACGACGATTCTGGAACAGGATCACCTGTTCCTTGTTTGCAAGCGCTTCGTTTATACCAGTCATCAGTACACTGGTAAAATGCGATTGTATGGTTTTCTGCTTTGTTTCTGTTGCTATGCTCACTACCTCAACATCGGGTAGCTGTACCCCGCCGAATCGCTCAGTTAGTTCGGCAAAGCCGTATTTATCGGTTTTGGCATTATGATAGCTTTCAAATGATGGTGTGGCCGAACCTAATAACACCTTCCCCTGGTGTGAGCTGGCCAAAAAGACAGCAGCATCGCGGGCGTTGTAGCGCGGTGCCGGATCAAATTGTTTGTAGGAAGTTTCATGTTCTTCATCCACTATGACCAACCCCAGATCATTAAATGGCAGGAACAGCGAAGAACGGGCACCCAGGATAACTTTATAATCGTTATTTAATACCTTTTGCCAAACCTCAACCCTTTCATTATCATTAAAACGGGAATGATAAACACCGATATCGGCACCAAAATAAATCCGCAGCCTTTCTATAATATGAGTAGTTAACGCTATCTCTGGCAGCAGGTAAAGTACCTGGCGGCCGTCACGCATCATTTCTTCAATAAGCCTTATATAGATCAGGGTTTTCCCGGATGAGGTTACACCATGCAGCAATGTTACGTCCTTCTCAGCAAACTGCGTACGGATGCTTTGCAGCGCCTCTGTTTGCTGTTCGCTCAGCTCAAAATTGGTAATAGCATCCGCATCCTGCTCAAAATGCAGCCTGCTAACATTCTTCTCCTCAGCAAACAGGATATCTTTCTCAATCAGCGCTTTAATGCTCGATTCCCCTGCCCCGCTTTCCTCAATCAGTTCGTTTTTTGTAATCGCCTTTTGATGACGGGATAGCTTAATATAGGCCAATAGTGCATCAGCCTGTTTAGGAGCCCGCTTTTCCAATATCGGAAAAAGTTCGCGCAGGTTTTCGGAATTATTATAAACAGGGTTAAGCGTAACAAAAGTGCGCTTACGGGGTTTGTAACGTTCGCTCACTTCCTCGCTGATATGGATAATATTTTTCTCAAACATCAGCTTCAAAATAGGCATTACTATTTTTTGGCCCAGCAGTTTGGCAATATCACTTATAGTAAGTTCGGATTGAATATCCAGTGCCTCAACAATCAAAAACTCCTTATCATGAAGAGACGACCGATCTATATCAAATTCTTTATTAAGTTCAATGCGGGTTTCACTGGCCAGTTTAAGAGCAGCGGGGAGGGCAGCATTCATTACCTCGCCAATGTTGCACATATAATAGTCGGCAATCCATTGCCAAAAATAAAGTTGATGGGGAGTAACCACTGGTTGATCATCCAGCACCTCAATAATATATTTGGCCTCATATTTTTCTGGGGCCAGTGTTGTTATCTCCTTCACTATTGCCGTGTACAGTTTACTTTTACCAAACTGTACTACCACCCTTTTGCCTATGGCCACAACATCGTTCTGCTCAAAAGGTACGCGGTAAGTATAATTTTTTGAAATAGCCAGGGGCAAAATCACTTCAACAAAGAGTGTTTTACGATCGGTATATTCAATTTCGGCAAACTCTAACATGAAATGTTTTTAAAGTAATGGACTGTATTAGTCCTTTGTCTGATGGTCCTTTATCTTTTGTCCAAAACCCGAAAAGCGGCAACAGCCAACAACAGCCAGCCTAAAATAAACAACACGCCGCCCATCGGGGTTATTGGCCCCATATAAATAAGCCAGTGCCAGCCAATAATACTCCGGCAACTTAACAGGTAAAGTGATCCCGAGAAAAATACGATCCCAAAGGTGAACATGTAATAACAGGCTCTGATCAGCTTATTTTTTGCATCATCCTTAAAAGTTGAAAGGAACAATAAAGCAAATACATGATAAAAGTTATACTGTACAGCCGTATGCCATACTTCAAGTTGACTGGCCGGCAAAACCGCTTTTAAACCATGTGCGCCAAATGCACCGGTTACAACCGCCAGCATACCAAAAACAGAAGCAGTAATGATAATTTGTTTGTTCATGCAGATATAAAAAGCTAAGTTAACCAATTGAAAGTATTACTTTAATGCCGCAGGGTAAAATTCTATCTTTGCAAAGCAAACTGCGATGAAACAACTGATAGTTACCACCATAATTTTACTGGCTGCTGCTGTATCCATTACGGTTATCTATTTTAAAAATTTAAGTCCACCGGGGGCACGCAACACCCAGGTAATGCAAACCATCCCCGATAACGCCGTTGCGGTATTTGAGTTCAATAACGAGAAGGGATTTTACGATATTTTTAATGGCAATCAGCTATTAAGCGCTGTTGTTGGCAAATCAAAACTAACCGACCTGGATACACTGCGCAAATTATTATTATCATCTCCGCTGGCTAACGGGTTCTTCTCGGGGCAAAATGTTTTTATATCAATCCACCCTACCGATGCGGATGATGTTGGCCTCCTGGTAACTACCACAGCAGCTTCAGGTTTTGAACCCGATGCCTTTGCCAAAATAAGTACAAAATCAAAAGGTGGCTTAACTTTAACCTCACATCATAACGCAATAGGTTTGGAGTATGATGTATTTATAAAAGCTATCAACAAACATTTTTACATCATCAAAAAAGAGGATAATATTTTCATCGGCAGTTTTTCAAAAGCCCTTATCGATCAAAGTATATTGTATCGCAGCGATAAAGGCAAAAACATATTTGTGCCTCTCCCAGATCAGCAGAACTCCAATTCGCTGGCAAATTTGTACATTAATTACAGGCAGTTATCGCCCATATTCGATCAGTTTTTCAGGAATAATAACACCGACATTTTCAAAAGTTTCCGGCTGTTGCCGGCCGTTGCTGCACTTAGCTTAAACTACAAAAGCGATGCGCTGATGTTTAATGGCATTACCAGTTTCAATAGCCATACTTTTAGTTATTTAAACCTGTTTGCCAACCAGCAGCCGGTTATCAATCGTTTAAAAGATATTTTCCCGGCTACTACTGCTTACAGTATTAATTTCGCGGTCTCTGATCCGCAAAAGTTTGCCACCGATCTTTCTCAATGGCACGTTAAGGCCGGCGTGAACGCCGAAAAGGATAAACTATTTGGCAAAATAAGGCAAGAAACAGGCATGTTTTTAAAACCCGAATTTGAACATTTGCTAAGCAATGAGTTTGCTGTGGTAACTACACGCTACCAGGAAAAGTATGCTATAGTTTCTGTTAAAGATGGTTCAAAACTATTGCCGTTAATGACCAACATCAGTACCATGGCCACTGATAATGTTGGGCAATTTAATTATGAAAAGCTGCCGTTTTTTTTATTGGGCGATGCCTTCAGCATTTTCAGGAAACCCTACTTTATGATCATAGATAACTACCTGGTACTGGCAACTACTCCGTCGGAGTTGCTAAGCTATACCGATACTTATATCAACCGTAAATTCATCAGCAAAAACGAACAATATAACCAGTTTGATAACCTGCAGGCCGAAAGAAGCAATGTAGCATACTTTGTCAACTTTAAAAACGCCCAACCCATATTAAAACGCGACCTTAAAGAATCGCTTTACAACAACTTTGAAAACAACCAACCCGGCTGGAAGAGTTTTTATGGGGCAGCCTATCAGTTTACATCATCAGACAATAACTTTTATACTAATTTCTGTATGCAGTTAAACAATATTGATACCGCAATGTTAAAGAAGTAATTATTTAGTCAATTACACAACCCCCTTACACTTAAATACGTTAAAATACTGATTAATTTATTCTTTTTTATTGATATTCAATTTTGAATTTTATCTTTAAAAAATCATAGAAGACTAAGGCAAGGTGAGATATTATATATGAATAAGATTTTAATTATTTTTTTCTTTACACTCTTTTCCTTCTCGGTTTCTGCCCAGCAATTTTCACAGTACAATACAGGCACCCTTTATGATTCTTTTGAAAACCCCTCTGTAAGGTCATTCATACCAGATTCAAGCAGGCAATATGCATTCAATTTTTTTATACCAAACTTTGATGCTAACGCCTATGTAACCGGCAATATACAGCAAAGTGTAAAAAGCAGGCTATTTTCTGCTTACCCTTCGTATGGTTCGGGCAGGTTAACCGTGGGTGAGAGTAAAACAAACCATTTCAACGTTAATGTAAATGCGTACGCCATAATGCTTAAAGCATTTACCAGTCTTAACGGGGATGTTGAGATGGGTTTTTCATACCAGACAAAATTAGAATCCCGGGGGACTGTCAGTGATGAAACCATTGCCTTGCTTGACGGCGGTTCAAAATTTGTAAATGGTGCCGTATACAATAATATTTTCAACGATCATTTTTTGATGCAGTCCTACAACCAGTTAGGGTTTTCGTACCGGGAACGCATCAATAAACAGTTGGCGTTGGGTTTTAAAATAAGTGGCTTATTGGGTATTAAGTATTCAAAGTTTGATATTGATGGTTCGCGGGCTCAATTTAATCAGCTTACCAGCCAAGCAATTGTTACTATGCGTGGCCGTTATTATTCAAGCTATATACCAGGAGCCCCCTCTGCGCGTGATTATTTACCTACGTTTCGCAGCCCGGGAGCTGCCATATCATTAGGAGCATCGTATCTCACAGAGGATAAAATAACCATACAGGCTAATATTAAAGACCTCGGCTTTATTCACTGGAGCAGCCGGTCCGAAATATCTGATTTTAATAATACCGAAACTTATGGAGGCCTTACATCAGATCATCGTGAGGATAGTATTTATAATCATACTATGAATATATTAAATAGCTCCCCAATTAAAAAGTCGTTCACTACAAAAATAAATGCCAAAGCCGAGTTGAGTGCATCAAAAACTTATTGGATAGATTACGATAATAACTTTAAATACACACCAACACTTGTGGGCTCAAAGGAAGTATGGTTTACTGGTTTTACGGGGGCCCTTGTTAATCACCTGCAGTATCATAATTATACCGGCACGCTTACAGCCAGTTATGATGATATGAAGCTATTTAATATTGGGCTACAGTTTATGTATAAAAACCCTAATAGTGAATTTTACATAGGCAGCGAAAGACTGTTGAATACCGCCAGCTTTGCAATGGCAGCTTTAGGTAGCCAGACGCAAATAAGCCATAACGGCCCCTATTCGGGCATGGATCTGTATATAGGATTCTCGATGAAATTTGGGGCGGTAATTGAGCATCCCATGAATGCAAGCTATATCCCGATGGGCGAAAAGGGTTTTTTGGGCAGATTATGGGGCCGGATATTCAAAACGAATAAATAGCGTTTTATAGATGTGAGATATGAGATTTTAGACAAGTACTTTTCTCATATCTCACATCTATAAAACTTTCTTGCCGGCAATAAAATCTTTCAGATAATAGGGTTCAAAATACGCCACATCTTCAAAATCATTATTGCGGAACTTTTCGGCGGCCTTTTGGGTAAGGTAAGTTGCCGAATTTTCAAAACTACTTATAAACAGCGCATTAGGATTTGATCCTAAAACACGCTCACATTTATCGGCCCCATCACCAAAAAACAAAATCTGATGCCCCCTCAGCAGTTCGCTGAAACTATTTTCGTCAATAATATCAGCAGCAGTTGCTTTTAGCTTTTCACCGTAAGCGTTAAACACGGCACAATAAACTTCCATGCGGCGGGCATCTATCATGGGGCACAAAAGGGTGCCTTCGCTAATTACAATACCAGGATAATTATTAATAATACCGTAAGCCATAGCCTCTAGCGTTTCAATGGCTATAAGGGGTTTATCCAATGCAAAACAAAGTCCTTTGGCTGTTGATACCCCTATGCGCAAGCCTGTGTATGAACCGGGGCCGCAGCTTACCGCAATGGCATCCAAATCACGATAGCTATAACCGTTACCGGTTATCAGTTCTTCAGTAAATAAAGTAATTACTTCGGCGTGTTTGTTGCGCTCATTTACCTGCTTAAAAGCTAACACCTTTCCACCGGCAGCCAGGGCTACCGAGCAGGATGTTGTTGCAGTTTCAATTTGTAAAATGAGGCCCATGAGTTAAGTTTTGAATTCGGGATCTTGAGTTCTGAGATTTGAGTAACCACAAAATTAATTATCGCTTAAAATCTTGAACTGAATTATGGTACAGGGTCATGACCATGCCCACCCCAGGGGTTGCAGCTGGCAATCCTTTTTATGGTTAGCCATCCGCCTTTAAAGGCACCATATTTTTTTATAGCTTCTACACCATACTGCGAGCAGGTTGGTGTATACCTGCATGATGCACCTGTTAATGGCGAGATAAAATACTGGTATATTTTTATCAGCAGTATAAAAACACCTCCTATCAGCATTTTAATCAACCTCACCAGCGCCATCATACTATTGCATTGTTGGTAGCCACTAATTGTTCTGCAAGCTGGATTAACAGCTTTTGCATTTTTTTTTCGATCACGCTGTACGGGGCAATTTCTTTACCGATATAACCTACCGATAGCACTATAGTTTTATCGGCCGATTGCAACAAATTGTAAAGGCTTTGTTGCTTGTGCAGCCTGTACGATTCGCGCATACAGCGTTTTATTAAGTTACGGTCAACCGCACGCTTATAACGCCTTTTGGGTACCGAAAATAATACCTGTACGGGATATTGCTGTGGTTCGGTATGATACAACCACGAGGCTTTAAATGGGTAACACAAAAAAGAAGAGCCGCTATGAAAAAGCTTATCGATAAGCCTTTTATTACATAACCGTTCTTCTTTTTTAAAAGTATACATAGTTGCCTTATTGGAACCGGGATTTAAGCAGTTAATCGGTATCCATTGGTTTGCCTACCGGCAAACCAGCGCAACCGGTTTATGCTTTGTGACTACCCTCGTCAGAAACAGATAATCTTTTTCTGCCTTTAGCTCTTCTGGCTGCTAATATTCTCCTGCCGTTAGCAGTCGACATGCGTTCACGGAATCCGTGTTTATTTCTTCTTTTTCTTTGAGAAGGCTGAAACGTTCTTTTCATGGCTATTTTATTCTATTCGTCGTTTTAAAAACAAGAGCGCAAATGTAGTAATATTTTGAAACTTTTCAAACACTATTTTTCTTATTTGTCATTCCGTTTTAGTTAGTGTAAATTAAAGGTTTTAAAACCATAATATGAAATCAGCCGGCATCCTGTTACTAATGTATTTACCTTTTATAACCCTGGGCCAGGAAATAGCCGTTTCTCACTATAAAATATACAATACAGCTACCCAAAAAACGGCAACAATTGCCGATATTATCAGCAGTATGAACAAAGCCGATGTACTATTTTTTGGCGAAGAGCATAATGATTCTACCGGACATATACTGGAGTTTGAACTATTTAAAGAACTGGAACAACACTATCCGCATAAAACCGCCTTATCTATGGAAATGTTTAGCACCGATTGCCAACTGGTGCTCAACGAATACCTTGGCGGTCTCATTCGCGAGAAAAACTTAATCAGCGATGCCCGCACCTGGCCCAATTATAAAGATTACAGGCCACTGGTTGAACTTGCCAAACAAAGTCAGGTGCCTGTAATTGCTGCCAACGCGCCATCCCGGTACACCAATATGGTTACACGCGGTGGTTTGGGCAGTTTACAACAACTGGATGCACAGGCAAAAACTTACCTTGCTCCCCTGCCTATTGATACAGCTACCGGCGTGTACTATGATAAATTTGTAAAAATCATGGGCGGGCATAGTGCAATGGCCGGTATGCAAATCTATCAATCGCAAAACCTTTGGGATGCTACCATGGGATGGTCAATAGCTAAATTTTATAAAAGCCACTCCGGTTTTAAAATATTGCAGCTTAACGGAGGTTTCCACAGCGAAGAAAAATTAGGCGCAGCAGCCCAACTTAAAAAATATGCCCCCAATGTAAGGTTACTCACCGTGGCAGCCTATACCGATGACAATTTCGACAATCCTGATTGGACCAAATTTAAACAACTGGCAGACTACATTATTTTAACCGACCCAAAGCTCCCGCGAAGCTTTTAGGTAAAGTTTCGGGAAGTGGATTGCGCGGTACGGTTGCCTTAAATAAGCACATTTAAAATCTCGTCTCATGCAACACGAACCCCGCAACTGTTTATTTCTTCGCCGCTAACAAATCACGGATCTCGGTAAGTAAAATTTCTTCTTTTGTGGGTACCGGTGGTTCTTCCGGAGCGGCTTCCTCTTTCTTTTTAAGGGTGTTTATCCCCTTTACGATAAGAAATATACAGAAAGCTACGATCATAAAATCGATCACGTTGTTGATAAACAAACCGTAATTGATAGCTGTTTCAGGCACTTTATCTACTGCTGGTTTAAGCACATACTTAAGATTTTTAAAATCAATACCACCGGTAGCCAAACCAATTGGCGGCATAATGATATCAGCTACTAATGATGTAACAATTTTACCAAAAGCAACGCCAATGATAACACCCACTGCAAGGTCAACAACGTTGCCGCGCATGGCGAATTCTTTAAATTCTTTTACGATAGCCATAAGATTTATATTTAGTTATCTAAAGTAACGAATAAATTTTTATCGTATCCAAACAAATTATTTCATTTTGCATTTATCGTCATTACTCCAATTACTTATAAGTTATTTTAAAGTTAATGGTAATTGATGTATTTTTGAACACTACGTTAATTATGCTTAAACAGAATCTTCAACAAAAACTTTTACAAAAGCTCTCGCCGCAACAAATACAATTTATAAAATTGCTGCAGGTGCCTACCGTTTCGCTTGATACCCGCATCAAAGAGGAACTGGAAGAAAATCCTGCGCTTGAAGATCTGAGTTTAACTAATCTAAACGAGCCAGTTGAGGAATACCCCGACCGCGACCCTGATGAAGACACCTTTAACGGCGATGAAGAAAAGGGGGAAATGGATGAGTTCAACATTGATGACTACCTGCAGGATGATAGCGTGAATGATTACGGATCGCGCTATGACCAAAATGGCGATGATGAAGATGAGCGTAAAGAAATCCCTATCGCGGTTCAGAGCTCGTTTTTTGAGAGCCTGCAGTTACAGCTCGATTTGCTTCCCTTAAGTGATAAAGACTTCAGGATAGGCAAACAGATTATAGGAAGCCTGGATGACGATGGTTACCTGCGCAGGCCCATCATGTCGCTTACTGATGACCTCGCCTTCTCGCAAAATATAATGGCTGAGGACGAAGAGGTTGAGGACATGCTGAAGGTGATACAGGGCTTTGACCCGGCTGGTGTAGGCGCACGAAGCCTGCAGGAATGCCTGCTGATCCAACTCCGCAAAAAGGATCCTAACGACCCCATCATCAAAAAAGCCATTATTGTTGTTGAACAGTATCTTGATGAATTTACCCGCAAGCATTATGATAAGCTGGAAAAATCGCTAAACATGGACTCTGACGAGTTACGCGGTGTTATCAACGAAATTTTAAAGCTAAACCCAAAACCAGGCGATTCAAACGAGGTGAACACCAAGCAAATGCAGGTGATACCCGATTTTCATATCATCAATAATGATAGTGTATTAATACTTACACTAAACTCCAAAAATGCTCCCGAACTGCGCGTAAGCAGATCATACCAGGAGATGTTTCAGCATTATGATAAAGCTGCACAAAAGGATAAAAAACTAAAGGAGGCAGTGCAGTTTGTAAAGCAAAAGCTCGATTCGGCAAAATGGTTTATTGATGCCATTAAACAGCGTCAGCAAACTTTACTAAAAACAATGAACGCCATTATGCAGTACCAGTACGAATTTTTCCTGACAGGCGACGATAAAAATTTAAAACCCATGATCCTGAAGGATATTGCCGACAGGATAAATATGGATATCTCTACCGTATCGCGGGTGGCCAACTCAAAATACGTACAAACCGAGTTTGGTACTTTCCTGCTAAAATCCTTCTTCTCGGAAGCAATTCAAACCGAAAGCGGCGAGGAAGTTTCAAACAAAGAAGTTAAAAAGATACTGGAAGAACACATTGGCAACGAGGACAAACGCCACCCGCTGGCTGATGAAAAACTTACCGATATACTAAAAGATGCAGGTTACAACATAGCCCGCCGTACAGTAGCCAAATACCGCGAACAAATGAACATCCCGGTTGCAAGATTAAGAAGAGAGCTGTAGATGTGCAGATTTCAAATTACAGATGTGCAGATTTGAAAATAACAAATAGACACAGATGGAAATAATGTGATTTACCATTTTAAATTATATGCACATTTAAAATCTGCATATCTGCACATCCGAAGCTCAATCATCTGCACATTTGAAATCTGCATATCTGCACATCCGAAGCTCAATCATCTCCATATTTGATCTCTGCATATCTGCGCATCAAGAGCCCCTTCAGGGGGTTGGGGGACTAAAACGTATGTTGTGGGCAGGTAACTTTATACCGGTTATTCAGCAGTATCCCTATTACAATTTCATGTGAGCCGTTACTTACTGTATTAAGCGCCGACGTGGTAAAATCATAGGAGTAACCCACATTTACAAATGAGCTGAGGTTGAAGCCTACCAAGGCCGCAAACGAATCGTTACGACGGTAAGAGCCTCCTATCCAGAATTTATCCTGGAAAGACATTTTCAGATTCAAATCAAACGTTGTAGGTACCGGCTGAATCACCTTTACCAGTACCGACGGGATAAGTGTTACATCATCTGATAAAAAGAGCTTGGTGCCTGCCGTGAAGAAGTAATGGGGTACAGTTTTATTTTTTGTTGCACTGGTTGAAGTAGTTACATATAAGTTTTGAGGTAATACCTGTTGTACCGATACACCAAAAAAGTAATCAGATGCATAAGCCCATACCCCTATTCCCAAATCAGGTTTCCATTGATTATTATTGATGTTGTTCAATATGGGGTCCGTTTCGTCGGCAAAGTGAACCTGCGAAAGGTTTAGCACATTGTGGCTCACGCCAGCAGATACACCAACTGCCAGGTTGAGCCTATCGGTAATACCAAGATGATAAGCGTAGGTAGCATTAATATTGGTTTGTGTGATAGGACCCGTTTTGTCTGATACCAGAGTAAGCCCGATACCATGGTGCGGCTCGGCAGCCTGGTATTGCTGTGTGTACGATCTGCTCGACGGATTAAGCCCTCCGCCTGCCGGGAAAGCCGTTGCGTCTCCCTGTAAAAACTTATTCCCAATGGGTGCATTTACAGTTAAATAGCCTGTTACCGGGGCGCCTTCAAGCCCTGTCCACTGGCTCCGGTAACCAGCTTTCACATCAGTATAATTTTCAATACCGGTTAAAGCTGGGTTCAAAAGGTAGTTGTTAAAAATATATTGGGTGTACTGCGGTTTTTGCTGTGCATCAACAAATTGTATACCGGCTACAAAAAAAACAATTGTGTATAAAATTCTTTTCATTATTTGTCTAATGATGGTTACATATCCCGGAACAACCTTACGTCCGTTTTTAGTGTTTATTATATAATATCCGGTTCCGGATGGAAAATTATTTCCATTATTTCTACTATTACGGGGTATGCTGTAACCAATTGACGAATATAAACCTTTCTCCGTATCTGTTGTATACATCTACCGTATAAATCAAACAATTTTCTAAATTTTCGCTCTTCCCGTAATCATTTTACCGTACCTACAGAAAGGAAAGAGTGCTATCGAAAAAAACTATTAAATCTGCGCTTTCGTTAAGGTTGGTTACCTGATGATAGTTATGCTGCCAGAAACAGCCTTACGCCCGTTTTTTGGGTTAATGATATAATAATACGTTCCGGTTGAAAGATAACTGCCCTTGTACCTGCCATCCCATGGAATTGTATAACCCATTGAAGAATATATTTTTTCGCCATACCTGTTAAACACATCAACGGTATTATTAGGGTAGTCACCCAGGTATTTAATTTCCCACAGGTCATTTTTGCCATCGCCATTAGGTGTAAAAGCATTGGGTATAACAAGGTACTTTAATACTTTAACCGTAACACTGGCCGTACTTGAGCAACCTTCCTCCGAGGTTACCATCAGGCTGTAGTCTGTAGTTTCGGTTAAGGTTACCGTTGGGTTTAATACGTCATCATGATTTAAACCTGTTGATGGATACCATTTATAGCTTAAATTATGACCGCTTGCCTGAGCCTTCAAAATAACCTGGCTTCCTTCAAGCACGATAACAGGCCCATCTGCCGATACCGTTGGTGAAGGATAAACCAATATCTGCTGTTTCACTGTATCGGGGCAGCTGTTTTGGGTTGAATAAATATAACTTATCTCGGCCGTACCCGTACCGGCTATCGAAGGATCAAACAAACCACCGGGATTTATTCCTTTACCCGAAAACACGCCTTTGCCCATTGGTCCTACGATATTTAAAGGTGCAAGCTGCACAGGCTTATCCTCGGGGCAAACAGCGGGCGCCTGGGCAAATGTTATTATATGTGCCGCTTTTACAACAACGTTAAAATCCTGGATACTGGTACACACCCCGCCAGAATAGGCAGCCACGTGCACACTGAAGGTGTGGTCGCCATCGGTAAACATGGGGTAAGTATAACGTAGTTGCTGGCGATAAACCGGGTGTTCATAAACCCTCAATGATGTGGCATCAGCTGTGTTAAAAGTAACCTCAAGCCGGGTAATACTGCCGAAATTTACAGTTGACCTATTTTCAAAAAACACCTCTTTGTTGCTACACAAAGCAGCAGGATCAGGCACAACAACATTCGCCTTAGGAATATCGCCGTTAACAACAAATGTTTGTGTTTTGGTATACGTACACCCGTATTTTGTGGTAACCTTTAAGGTTACCTGGTAATCATTTCGTGCTTCGGTATAATGATGCCTTGGATTTTTTTCTGTCGATGTATTATCTGCGGCACTGGCATGCATGTCTCCAAAATTCCATTGGTAAGTAAAACCGGATTCGGTATGATCGCCAATCATACTGTTATCTTTAAACTCAACCAGATCGGCAACACAAGCATCGGGTAAAATAAAATCAACCACTGCAATATCACTTATTTCTATTGCTTTTACTTTTGGCAAGCCCATACAACCGCCTGCGTTAACCACCGTTAATTTCACGGTATAAGTTCCGGCTGCTTTGTAAACGTGGGTAAATGGGGTATTATCAGCTTTTTCGACTACCGCGGTACTATCGCCAAAATCCCATAACCATTTTGAAATAGTACCATCACTGCTTGTGGAATGATCTGTAAAGGTTATATCCCGGGCGGGGCAATACGGAGCCAAAAAGTCAAAATTGGCAACGGGTAAATTAGTAATGTTAACCAGTGTTTGATCTGATACATCGCCACAGCCATTTTCGTTGATAACAGTTAGCCTTACATTGTAAGTACCGGTATGCTCATAAACATGCGACGGATTTTGTACAACATCGGTATGTCCATCGCCAAAATCCCATAACCGTGTTTTGGTTTCGCGGCCATAGGTTTGTGATGTATCCCTAAAAAAAGTAGTATCGCCTAAACATGAACCTGCAAAACTAAGCCTTGCCACCGGTGGAAGAGCCATATTAAAATCAAGTTCAACGTCTTCGGCCGAGCCACATTCATCGGCTATGGGGTTAAATACGGTTGCCACCACGCTGTAATTTCCGGTTGTGTATATTTTATCATCCCGGTATTCATACAAATAGAGTGTTTGATCGCCCCTAACGGTAGTTGATTTAACAAGTGGATTACTATCAAGGTAGGTAGTACCGTTTTTAAAATCCCATTTAATGCTGGTTGTTTTAAAAGGCAGGGTTAACTGGAGCCTGTAGGTTGCACCTGTACACCCATTTAGTTGCGAGGTACTGCTTTGCGGATCTTTCAGGGCTATAAACTCGGTAAGGTTTTTAAGGTTGGCGCCGGCCGCGTACCCATATGATTCGGCGTTGCCAAAACCATAGGCTATGGCGTTAAAACCATCAGAGGCGCTAATGTGGTGCACGCCATTATTAACTGCAATTTGTGCATATGAATAAACGGGGTTGCCGGCAACAGGTACAAATTTTGTATACGGACTGCCATCAAGTGCAAAAGTGGGTACTGCGCTTGTTTTAATAACTATATTAATAAAATTATTAATGATTCTGAAATTACCGGTCGAATTTAAGGTTACATGATCAAGCGTTTGCTCAAACGGATTAAGATATATCATTTCAGGATCCCCGGTATCCTGATTTGCATCAACACAGTTAATAGTTTTAAATTGTGTTACAGCATATTGAACAACCTGTACCTGTTTATTGGCACTAATAATGTTGGGGGCGTCTGAATTAAATTCGTAATAAAGCCCCCCAGTAAAATCCGATGGCAGAAGGTTACGTCCATTTAAATTTACAATAGTATTAGGATCGCTCAATATGATCCTGAAAACATCGTAATTCCGGCTTTTTAAAGGCGCTGTGATATAGTTTTTTCCCCAGGAGGCAGTTGGATATACCTGCTGAAAAAGATTATCAGATGTGTTATTTACCGTATTGCAACCTATAAGTATTTTTGAACTGCCAGAAAACACAGCTACTTTTTTACAAGAACCAGCCTGTGTACTTATTGTACGGATGCGTGTGCCGGTAAGGTCATTATCTGCAAGGCCCTGGTATACCTGGCCTTTGTTTAAAATTATAGTAAACGGTTTTCCCGGGGGCTCGCCGTTAAGCAAATATGTTTTGGGTGTTATTTCAACGGTGGTATTATCTTCGGTGCCAATAACCGCAAATGTTGAATAGGACGCTTTTTTTTCGGTTATGAGCGAATTGGATAATTGGGTGTAATTAATAGATACATAATCCTTACCAAGCACATTTACCGGCAGTAAAAGGGTTGCCCCCGAAACGCTTTGCGCAAAAATGTGGGCGTAAACGGCTATAGGCTTTTGTGAAGTGATATGAATCCCTTTAGTAGAAAAACCTTGCTGATTTAAAAAAGCGCTTGCCGGTATTGAAACTGTCAGAATGCCCCTGGCAACTACATCATAGCTTTCAGAAAATGAACCATCGGCAATAACCACGTTTACCGTCGTATTAACATCGGCTGTAATATAAAGGTTCATCTTGCTCACATTACCCCTGGGATCTGTGGTTGTTGGGGAAGTAATATGATCCATGTACACCGTCCAAAATTCGGTTCCCTGGTTTGAAAAACCACCCTGTGCATGGGCACCTAAACTACAGCACAGTAAAATAAAGACCGAAACTATCGCCCGTAAAAATTTCACCCTGGTATAAATGTTTAATTGGCCTTTATTTATCTAAATGGTTAAATATAAAACTACTTTTTTAAAAAACGTAATGTTATAGCTGTTATACCAGGGATATAAGGTGAGAGATGTAGAACGTGGGATTTTAAATTGCAGTCATAGCTATCATTCCGGCAAATCCCTGCCAGTACCTCACGACTTGCCAGCCTTAATAAGTGCTTCAAGTTCAAAGTTGGCTATTTTCAGTTTATTGATAAGCTCTTTATTTTCTTTCCGTAATTCATATATTTCAATGGCATTTTGAATGTAAATTTTAAGCTCGTTGTTCTGCCATGGTTTTACAAGATATTTGTATACCTGCCCCCTGTTAATAGCATCCATTACGGCATTAACATCCGAAAAACCTGTTAAAAGTATCCGGATAGTATCGGGGTATATAGGTAAAATTGATTCTAAAAATTCAATACCTGTGGTATCAGGCATACGCTGATCAGTAATTATCACGCCAATTTCCTGGGCGAGCAGCACCTGGCGACCTTCGGCAGCCGACTGGGCTGTGTAAATATTAAAATTTCTCCTGAATGCCGCCTTAAAACTATTCAGATTATTTATCTCATCGTCAACATACAACACTCCTACGGACATAGTAATAATTTAGGTTAAATAGGCTTTTAATAATTGGTTATAAAGTCAAATGTATTGAAAGTTTTATTTTCTTCGCATTTTTATTATAATTATGCTTGATTATGTGCAAAACCCCGATAGTAAATATGAAGAAAATATTAATAGCCGCGTATTTACTATTATTAAATACTATAACTTTTGCCTATAATACAGATACGTTGGTTGTTTATGAAAACACATCGCAACTGCTAAACAACCATTATTTTTATGAACTTGATGATCCAGGTGCACACCTATCAATAAACCAGGTTTTAAAAAGCCCTGGTTTTCATCCAAGCAGCAACTCCCTGCCTATTTTAAAACATTACAAATCAGCAACGTGGATAAAGTTCAATCTTAAAAACAACGACACAAAACCTTTTATAATCATTAGTATCGATCCAAGTATTATTGATGAATTTGATCTTTATTATTCTGACAAGAAAGACTTTAAAACACATCACTTTGCAGCAGAAGACCAGCAGAATGAGCTTGAATCCCGAAATATTAACTATATAAGATGTCCTATAGCACAGGGAGCGTCAAATACTATTTATTTACGTATTAAAAGTAATCTCCCCGCGGTAATACCTGTAAAAGTTTACAGCGAAGTAACCTTTATTAAAAGCAGGAATATTGAAAACATAATATATGGTGCATTTATAGGCATATTGCTTCTCAGTGCATTCTACAACTTACTGCTGCTTTTCATAGTTGGCGACATGAGCTACCTATATTATATATTTTACATTATTTTTCTTGGCGCTTCGCAAACACTGCTGCGTGGTTATGGAAATTATTTTACCGATAATAAAATTTTTATAAACAATTATATCACACCATTGGTAAGAATGTGCTTTGGTTTATCGGTATTACTTTTTACCGGGGAATTTTTACAGCTAAAACAAAATTTAAATAAGGGCTACAAAATTCATTTACTGTTATATGCATTGTTCGCCATAGTTTTTGTTGTCATTTTAGGTGGCTTTGTAGCTTTTGCCTATAGTTTAGTTAACTGGGGTTTGGTACTTACTGCAATGTACCTGCTTTTTATTGGTTCACAACTTTACTTAAAGGGATTTAAACCGGCAAAACTGTTTATGCTGGCCTGGAGTTTATTTTTAATAAGCCTGCTACTTTCCTTTGCACGCAATAAAGATCTTATACCTTACAATGCATTTACTGCCAATATTATACCCCTGGGTTTGGTAATTGAACTCATTTTATTTTCGGCGGCATTGGCCGATAAAATCAATTTTTACAGAAATGAAAAAATTGACATTCAAAATTTTGCAATAGCAGTAGCCAAGGAAAATGAACGTTTAACAATACAGCAGAATATCCTGTTGGAAAATAAAGTAAAAGAACGTACGAATGAGCTCATCAGCGCCAATAAAGATCTTTCCAGCACCATTGATAATCTTAAAAACACACGACATCATTTGGTTGATACCGAAAAAATGGCATCATTAGGCAGACTTACCGCTGGCGTTGCCCATGAAATTAATAACCCCATAAATTTTGTAAGTTCAAATGTAAAACCCCTCAGGCTCGATTTTGATGAACTGTTTTTATTATTGAATAAATATGAAGAGCTTCTAAAAAAAACAGGTGATAAAGAACTTGTTCAGATAGCCAATACCCACAGGCAAAGCATTAATCCTGATTTCATAAAAAACGAAATAGCCATTTTACTTAACGGTATTGAAGAAGGGGCAAAACGCACTGCCGAAATTGTAAAAAGCCTATTCACTTTTAGCAATACAGATGGGCAGGTGTTAAAAAGACTCGATATAAATAAAGCCATACACGCCAACCTGCTTATTTTAAAGAGTACCATCCCATATTATATCGAAATTAAAACAGTTTTAAATACCCTGGAGCCCTTAAACTGCTACCCCGGCAACATCAACCAAATATTTATTAACCTGATAACCAACAGCGTTTATTCTATAACAGCAAAAGAACAACACCAAGACGATAAAATAACAATAATTACCCGGGACGTTATCGGCTATATTTCTATTGAAATAAAAGATACAGGTATTGGCATGAGCGATGAAACAAAAGAACGCATATTTGAGCCTTTTTTTACTACTAAGAACATTGGCGAGGGTATCGGCCTGGGTTTATTTATAGTATTTGGTATTATTGAAAAGCACCACGGCAGTATTGATGTAATATCATCGCCCGGCGAAGGCACAACATTTATTATAAAGATCCCTAAAAATTTAACCTGATATTTTTCTTCCTAAAAAAACTTCTCGGGATTTGGCACCAGGTTCAGGAACGATTCAAAGTTTTGGGCGTAGTTTGATTGATCAAGCTTATAATAAAATGCCCCTTTTTTTGATGATAGCTTATCTTTTTCGGGCTGTTTCACCAGCAAGCCTGTTGACAATAACTTGCGGCTGAAGTTCCTGTCGTCAAATTTGGTTTGATACACCCCTTCATACAATGCCTGTAATTGCGGAATGGTAAATTTTTCGGGCAGCAACTGGAACAATATAGGGTGAAGTGCAGCTTTGTAACGCAATTGTCTTAACGCCAGTCTTACCATTTCGGCATGGTCGAATATCAGGTCGGGCATTTCATCCAGTAAAAACCATTCGGGATGAAACTCTTCACTTAGCTGTTTTTCGTATTTATGAATATCAATAAGTGCGAAATACGCGATAGACAAGGTACGTTCAACCGGGTCACGCTCCGGGCGGCCAAATACCTGGAACTGCTCCATATAAACATTTTTAAGCCCGGTACGTAATTCCAGTACGCGGTTGGCAGCGTCACCCGGCGACTCCGAAGGCTGTATAAATCCCCCCATCAGGCTCCATTTGTGTTTTTCAGGTTCAAGGCCACGCTGTACAACTAATAGCTTAATGTTCCAACCATCAAACCCAAATATGATACAATCGGTTGCCACCAACATGCGTTTCTGGCCGCTATACTTCTGCATAATTTAGTTTAGTTTAGAGTTTATTTACAAGTGTAAAAATAATTATGCAATTTTTTATTGTAAAACGGACAACTATTTTTTGAGAAAAGAAAAACCGTATTACCCATGCCGGCGACACCTTGCTTAAAACCTGGCAGCGCTGAAAAAACTCCCGAAAAACTGCGTTTTTTTATCGTTTAAAATGACACTTTTTGTATACCTTTCATACACCTGCCAATCACTTACCAGAATCGGCCAAACCTCTTTTGATTACCCTTATAACCCGCGGTCACAATCATGTTTCTCAGAAGCTGTCTAAAAATAAAAAAACAGACCGTCATTGCGAGGTACGAAGCAATCCCCGACTACGCAGATCGGAATTGCAGAGCTACCCTGTATGGCGGGGATTGCTTCGTACCTCGCAATGACGCGTGAATATACGCTTCATTAGAAGTATAAAAACATTAATAAAATCAAATTTAGACAGCTTCTTAGCTTTAATCTACTTGTCACTATCCGCTAACTCACTCTTTTCCCCTTCAGCAGCATAGCCATAGCATCATCCAGCGATCCCGCGCGAATCACCTCGCCCGAGTTAACAAAATATATCTCATCGGCATTTTCAATAGTGTTAAGGCGATGGGCAATAATTACCCGTGTTGTGGTTTCGGGCAGTTTATCAAGAATGTCACTCAACAATTTTTCGGTAATGGTATCAATATTGGCGGTGGCCTCATCTAATATCAGGATCTGCGGATTACGCAGTACAGCCCGCATAAAGGCTATCAGCTGCTTTTGACCAAGGCTGATACTGTCTCCGCTTGATAATACCGGGGTTTCCAGTCCGTTCTCAAAAATAGCCAGCAGGCTGCCCAGGCTGGCGTCTTTTATAACCTGCTCCAGTTGTTGGTTAGTATAGTCCTTGTACAGCTCATTACTGTATAAAATATTGTCTTTAACGGTACCGCTAAACAGGAAAGGCTCCTGCAAAATAAAGCCTATCCTAAGGCTGCGCTCTTCGGCAGTATAGGTCCTGATATCTTTTCCATCAAGCAGGATCAATCCTTTCGATGGATCATATAAACGGGCTATCAATGATGCTGTAGTGGTTTTACCGCCGCCTGTAGGCCCAACCAGGGCATATGTTTTACCCTGCTCCAGTTTAAAGCTTACATGGTGCAATATCTCCTTGCTTTCGTCATAGCTAAAATACACATCTCTAAATTCCAGTAAAGCGGCGTTTGAGTCTGTTAGGCCTGCTTCCATCCGGGGCAGGTCGCTTTCGAGCGCCAAAATCTGCGATATCCTGTCCCAACCTGCCATTGCCAGTTGAAAGTTTGACCATAAGGCCGCCAGTTGCCTTAACGGGTTATAAAAAAGCGTGGTGTACGATAAATAACTTACCAGCAGACCAATAGAAAACTGCCCGTGGCTAATAAGATAAATACCAAAAGTAAGTACTATCAATTGTGCTATGCTGGCAAATAAGCCATAAACAGGCACAAAAACGTTATTAGCCAAACCAGCGCTAATGGCTGTTTTATAATTTTGCTTATTAACCATATCAAAGCGTTTCCTGAAATAATCGCGCCGGTTAAAAGCAATGATCACCTTAAAATTACTAAGGCTTTCCTGGATCTCGCCGCTTAAGCCCCCGGTACTTTTAAGGTTAGCCGCGTTTTTACTTTTTATCCATGGCGATAGTATCAGCGTTAAAAAAAGGATAATCAATACCGGCGATAAAGCCGCTGCGCCAAGCTCGGGATGTATCAGCAGTAAAAATATACCCGCACCTATCATGGTAGATATATTGCCAATAAACTGCATCAGCGATTGCGAGAAAAACTGGTTTAGCTTATCGGTATCATTATTTACCCTCGATATCAGGTCGCCCGCTTTGTTCTGGTTAAAAAAGCCAACCGGCAATTGCTGTAGTTTGTTAAATATAGAGTTACGCAGCGTAAACAACATCCGCTGCCCTACCCCACCCATCAGCGTAGTTTGTTTGTAACTGGTAAACAGGGCGACAGTGTACATGCACAGCAACAAAATAGCATTATGAATAACACCGTTAAAATTTTTATGCAGCACATAACTATCAAGGGTATGCCCAATAATAAGCGGCCCCAACAGGTTTAGCGTCGAATTGATAAGTATGGCAATAACCGCTATAATAAGCGTTCGCTTTTCGTGCGATATAAGTTGAATCAGCTTTTTAAGCCCGGCAAAGGTTGATGTTTTTTGCGCTGTTTTACTAAGCTGGTTAAGATCGTAGTTCATTGTATTTTAATATTTTTCAGGTAGTAACTTTGGTAGTTAATGAGCAACGCCAGTTTCGTAATTGCTGGTACTTTGCTGCGAGTTGAAGATCTGCACATAATCGGGACTGGTTTTCATCAGATCCCTGTGCACGCCGCGGGCCACAATTTCGCCTTCTGTAAGCAGGATGATCTGGTCGTAATGCTCAACAGAGGCTATTTTTTGTGTTACAGATATCAGCGTTAAACCCGGATAGTTTTTTTGAATATTGGCCAGTATCTTCTTCTCGGTATTGCCATCCACCCGCGCTGTAAAATCATCAAGCAATAAAACCCTGGGATTTACAGCCAGCGCACGGGCCAGCATGATCCGCTGTTTTTGACCGCCCGATAAACTCGATCCACGTTCGGATACTATGGTATTTAAGTGTTCGGGTAAACTGCCAATAAAGTCTTCCAATTCTGCGGTATTAATAGCTTTCTGTAACGATTCATCGGTTACCGTATCGCTAAATGCAATATTCTCGCGAATGCTCATATTAAATATGATACTATCCTGGAAAACAAAACCCACCTGGCTATGAAATGATTCACTATTGTATACAGCAATGCTTTTGCCATCAAACAATACTTCGCCCTCGCTGGCATTTATAAGCCCGGTGAGTAAATAAAGTAATTGCGATTTGCCGGCTGAGGTTGGGCCAATGATAGCAATTTTTGAACCTGCCGCTACTTTTAATGATATGTTTTTTAACGCGAACTTTTGCCCGTAAAGTACCGATACATTTTTGAGCTCCACATCTCCCTTAAGCGTTTCTTTCAGCGAGCCGCCTTCAGCAACATCGGGCGCATCCAAAACAACGCTGATACGTGTAAACGATGCGGTGGCCTGTGCTATCAGGTTGCTCATAAAACCTAAAATAAATATCGGGAATATAAACAGCGATAAATAACTGTTAAAAGCGGCAAAATTACCAAGGCTCATACTGCCGGCTATTACAAAATGCCCGCCCATTACCAAAATGGTTAAGGCCGCCAAATTGGCTGTAAAGGTTACTATAGGTATTAACCCTGCAAAAAAACCTAATATTCTTAAACCATAATCTTTAGCTTCGGTATTGGCACTCAAAAACTTATTATATTCCAGTTGCTGCGAGTTAATAACCCTGATGAGCGCTGCCCCCAGGATACTTTCGTTTATCACCTTATTAAGCTGATCAATAACGCCGCGGCTTTTTATGAACAGCGCCCTTACCTTTTTTAAAACATACGCAAATGTGCCGCCAATAATGGGGATAATAGCAATAACCGCCAGCGCCAGTTTCCAGTTAATGGTAAGCAGCATTACGCTGCAGCCAATGATGATAAACAGCGATGATACAATAGAAACCAGTGCCTGCGAAACAAACAATTTTATAGATTCAACATCGGCAGTAAGGTTGGTTAATAGCTTGGATGGATTGGCCTGCTCAATAAAGGCATAGCTTTGGCGCGAAATTTTATCCGAAAGCCTTTGTCGCAGGTCTCTGGCCACACGCTCCGAGGCATAAGTTTGGATAATGGTTTGCAGATAGCCAAAAACAAAGATAAACAGCGTGGCTATGGTGAATTTTTTAACAATATCATCCAACACAAACTGCTTATGGGTATAGGCATCAATACCGTTGGCAATTATCCTGGGTAGCCAAAGATTGATACCATTGGCCAATAACGCGAACAATAACAGCAGCGATACCAGGCCCATATAGGGCTTAAGCAGACTAAAAACACCGGGAGGTTTACTATTTGGCTGTGGTTTGGTTTCTGGTTGCATATTTTGTTTGATAATTAGCTGCCTGTAATATTTAAAATACAGGCAACACTGGTATTATTTCGGTAAAAGTAAAAATTAAAGGAACTCCTTGGTATTAAATTATTCCCTTATTTGTTATGACGATTGAAAGCCTAATACATTTTACCAGGATTTTGAGATTTTTCAGGATTAACAGGATTCTATCCAGAGAAATCGCTTTTCGGCTTTATCCTCAAAAAGATTGCCCATTACTTTGTCTTAAAATGAATTTACACCGCTCCAGAGGAGCAGAAGCTTTGTAGAATCTGACAAGTTGTTATTTTTGAGCTCCAGAGGAGCTCTACCTATTGAACATCATCTGTAAAAAAGTTTTAAAAGCTATAAAAACATTATCAATGATCTCACTTTTTGACCCGGAAGCTACCTACATTTTAGAAGATGAAAGGGTATTGCTGCGCCCGTTAGCGGCCGATGACCTGGAATACCTGCTGCCCTTCGCTATTAACGAACCGGATACATGGAAATACTCCAACGTAAGCGCAAAGTACGAGGAAGGCATGACGCGCTATATAACGGCAGCCTTAAAAGCGCGTGCAGAAGGCCGTGAATATGCTTTTGTTGTTATTGATAAAACTACTGGTGAATATGCAGGCAGTACCCGCTATTACGATATTCAGCCAGGCTTAAATAGCCTGCAGCTGGGTTACACCTGGTACGCCGAAAAGTTCAGGGGATCGGGCTTAAATAAACACTGTAAATTCCTTTTGCTGCAATTTGCTTTTGAAGAATTGAATATGGTCCGCGTAGAATTCAGGGCCGATGCACGTAATGAACGCAGCATAGCCGCCATGAAAAGCATCGGCTGCCAGGTAGAAGGCATTTTACGCAGCAACATGCCGCTGGAAGACGGCGGCAGGCGCGATTCCATTGTGCTTAGCATCTTAAAAGATGAATGGGAAAATGGTGTTAAGGTGAATTTAAAGGCAAAGTTGTTGAGGTAATGCTATTAAGTTAAGGGATTTTTCACGCAAAGACGCAGAGACGCAAAGAATAGCAGGAAATCGCTTAATGAGTAGTTAACAATCTTCAAGGCTTTGCGTCTTCGCGTCTTTGCGTGACTTAAGTTTTAGATATTTCTCCCGGGATCTTAAAAAAACACGGCCATGTCATTAAATTAAAAAACTTACCTGTTTACAGCTATAAATGGCTCAATTCCCGGATATTTATGCAAATCGATATAGTAACAAATTGGTTTGTAAATTATCCTAACATAAAAATTATCCTTTGGAAACTATTCTTAATATTTTAAACCTCAGTAAAACTTACCACAGCGCCGGGCGTACGCTTACGGTACTTAATGATATCAACTTCGCTATAACCGAAGGTTCAACCAACGCCATTGTTGGCCCATCGGGCAGCGGCAAAACTACCCTGCTGGGCTTATGTGCCGGGCTCGATCGTTCAAGCGCCGGCTCTGTAGAACTAAACGGCATTAACCTTGGCAATTTAACCGAGGACCAGCGGGCGCAGGTACGTAACCAGCATGTGGGTTTTATATTCCAGAATTTTCAATTGTTGCCTACACTTACCGCATTGGAGAATGTGATGGTGCCTTTAGAGCTCCGGAACGAAAAAAACATTAAAGCCAGGGCGCTGGACCTGCTGGATAAAGTTGGCCTGGCCGACCGTGGTCACCACTACCCTGCTCAATTATCGGGCGGCGAGCAGCAAAGGGTATCGCTTGCACGTGCCTTCTCCAACTCGCCCAGGATTCTTTTTGCCGATGAACCAACCGGTAACCTGGACGCTGAAACCAGCGAAAAGGTGGTAAAACTAATCTTCGACCTGAATAAAGAGGCCGGCACCACACTGGTTTTGGTAACGCACGATCTTGACCTTGCAGCCAGAACACAACGCATCATCAGGATACGCGGCGGCAAACTGGTATCTAACGAAAAAACAATTAACGGGTAAGCTATGGGTATCGATCCGGTTAATTATAAAAGAAAAGTAAACATAAGCTGGCTGTTCAATATGGCCTGGCGCGATAGCAGGAAAAACCGTTCAAGATTATTTCTCTTTATATCGGCCATTGTGTTTGGGATAGCCGCGCTGGTGGCCATCTACTCGTTCAGGTATAATGTGCAAAGCGATGTAAACGGGCAGGCTGCTACGCTCATAGGTGCCGATCTATCGGTATCGGGCAATAAACCTGTGGATCCAAAACTAAAACACATCCTTGATTCTTTGGGAGACGAAAGATCAACCGAACGCAGCTTTGCCTCCATGGCCTACTTCCCCAAAACCAAAGGCACAAGACTGGTACAAATAAGGGCTTTACAGGGCGATTACCCCTACTACGGCGTCATTGAAACTACACCAGAGGCAGCTGGAAAGGCTTTCAAAAAAGCGAAAGCCGCCCTGGTTGATAAAACGCTGATGCTGCAATTTGGCGTAAATGTTGGCGATTCGGTACGGGTTGGGAAAGAGATGTTCCTGATTGCGGGCACACTGAACAAAGCGCCGGGGCAAAGCGGGGCCATGGCGGGGATTGCTCCTGTGGTTTACATCCCTATGCAGTACCTGGAGCAAACCGGGCTCATGAAAACCGGCAGCCGGGTTAACTATATTTTTTATTATAAATACAACCATAAGGTTGATATGGGCAAGCTTACCAAAAAGCTCGGCCCTATAGTAGACAAAGCCGGCATGGGCTATGAAACCATTGAAATGCGCAAGGAAAATACCGGTCGCGCCTTTGGCGATTTAGGCAGATTCCTGTCGCTGGTTGGGTTTATTGCCTTACTGTTGGGTTGTGTTGGCGTTGCCAGTGCTATCCATATTTATGTGCGCGAAAAAATTGCTTCCATTGCCATTATGCGCTGTTTGGGCGTTAAAGCATCCGAAGCATTTTTAATTTACCTGGTACAGATAGCTGGCATTGGGCTTATCGGTTCCGTAGTGGGCGCAGCATTGGGTACAGCTATTCAGCATTTACTGCCAATAGTTTTTAAAGACTTCTTGCCGTTCACCATTTCTGTAGAAATTTCATGGCTGGCTATTTGGCAGGGTATTTTGTTAGGGGTTATCATCTCTATCCTGTTTGCCCTACTGCCGCTAATATCCGTACGTAATATATCGCCATTGAATACCTTGCGCATGTCTTTTGATGAAACGGGCAGCAAGCGCGATCCTTTGCGCTGGTTGGTTTACCTGTTGATTGTAGGATTTGTTGCAGGTTTTACTTACCTGCAATTAGATAGCTGGCTGGGGAGTTTATTCTTCACACTTGGCATCCTGGTGGCTTTTATGATACTGGCGGTTGTAGCCTGGTTACTTATGCGGGTAATGAAACTGCTTATCAACAGCAGGTGGAACTATTTATGGCGACAAGGCTTTGCCAATTTATACAGGCCAAATAACCAAACGCTTATCCTGATGGTTTCCATCGGACTAAGCACAGCTTTTATTTGCACCCTGTTTTTTATCCAGAGCATCCTTATTAGCCAGGTAAATTTGTCAAACAGTGCTAATCAATCCAACATGATATTGTTTGATATCCAAAAAAGCCAAAAGAATGCCGTTGCCGATTCAACGCGCAAACAAGGTTTGCCGGTATTGCAGCAGGTGCCAATTGTTACTGTACGATTAGAACAGGTCAACGGAAAAACCGCTGCCGATGTAATGCGGGATACTACCATCCAGATTCCTCATAGTGTTTTTACCTGGGAGTACCGGGTAACCTTCCGCGATACACTTTCGGCCTCCGAGAAGCTTTTAGATGGCACCTGGATAGGTAAAGCAGAGGCGGGCAAGGATATACCGGTATCGGTAGAAGAAAACCTGCAGAAACGCGCTCACCTCAAAGTGGGCGATAAACTGGTATTTAACGTGCAGGGCGTATCGATGCCTGCTTATGTAGCCAGCATCCGTAAGGTAAACTGGGGCAAGGTACAAACCAATTTCCAGGTGGTGTTCCCTACCGGAGTTTTGGAAGATGCACCACAGTTCCAGGTACTGCTTACGCATGTACCATCAAATAAAGTATCGGCTAAATTTCAGCAGGCAATAGTAAAACAGTTTCCCAATATTTCTATTATCGACCTGGGCCTGGTATTAAGTATCCTGGATGAATTATTAGGTAAGATCAGTTATGTTATCCGTTTCATGAGTGCGTTTAGTATTATTACCGGCATTGTAGTTTTGATAGCTTCGGTACGCATCAGTAAATACCAGCGGATACAGGAAAGCGTTTTGCTGCGAACCCTGGGCGCAAGCCGAAAACAGATTTTTGCTATAACCGCTTTGGAATATTTGTTTTTAGGCAGCTTATCGGCCTTAACGGGAATCCTGATAGCAGTTGCAGGAACCTGGTTCCTTGCAAAATACAGCTTCGAAATCCCTTATGCTGTAAGCTTTATACCGGCTTTTGTATTATTTTTAGTCATCGCTATACTAACCGTTGTAATCGGCTTGTTAAATAGTCGTGGCGTATTAAACAAACCACCGTTAGAAATATTGAGGGCAAACGCTTAATTATTATGCACAAACTAAAATTAACATACCTGCTGCTTTTTGTAAGCATTGTATTATCTGCCTGCGGCGAAAAAAACAAACCGGCTTCCCCTACTTCGGGCCAGGCCGATACTACTACCAGGGCCGATGCAACGGCAGTAAAAACTGTTTTGTTTTTTGGCGATAGCCTTACAGCCGGTTACGGTTTGGATGATCCTTCGGATGCTTTCCCCGGTGAGATCGCCAAAAAGATCGATTCGCTGAAAATGCCTTACAAAGTGATTAATGCCGGCGTAAGCGGCGAAACATCTGCAGGCGGCAATAGCCGGATAGATTGGACATTAAAGCAAAAGGTTGATGTTTTTATACTGGAATTGGGCGCAAACGATGGTTTACGCGGTATCCCGCCTAACGAAACTACCAAAAACCTGCAATCCATCGTAGATAAGGTAAAGGCCAAATATCCTGAAGCGAAACTGGTAATGCTGGGCATGCAGGTACCCCCTAATATGGGTGCCGATTATGTGAATAAATTTAAAGCCGTATTCCCGGCAATTGCCGCAAAAAACAAAATGACGCTGGTACCCTTCCTGTTGCAGGGAGTAGGCGGTCACCCGGATCTGAACCAGCCGGACGGCATCCATCCGACAGAAAAAGGCGCCAAAATAGTAGCTAATAATGTTTGGAATGTTTTAAAGGGGCTTTTATAAGAATAAACAGATGGTCGTGACGTTTTGAAATTTGTCAAATGACGTTTAAAAGGTTTGTCATCCTGAACAGAGTGAAGGATCTATTTACAGACTGTGCAGGGCGAAGAGGCATGCGAATAATAGATGCTTCACTGCGTTCAGCATGACAAATGCTTGTTTTCCAAGTTTGTCATCCTGGGGAACGAAGGATCTATTCGCAGACTATACAGGGCGAAGAAGCAAGGCGAATAATAGATGCTTCACTGCGTTCAGCATGACAAAAAGTTTTTATTGAAAAAACATCATAAGTGACGTAGTGAAGCTTGACAAAAGGCTCGTTTAAACCGCCTTCCGCACTTTTTGAGATTTAGATAGATAATCCTCCAACCCTAATGATGAATAATTTATAGCATTGCCAAATAAGTTAACATAACTTGATTTTGGTTTTTCATCTTTTAAAACCACATCAACCTCTAATTTATTTTTCTTTTGCCGCCCGTTAAGGCCACGCATAATTATGGATTTAATGGCAAGATCTTCGGATGGTAAAGAATAACCTATAAAAATAAGTTTATCTGCATTCCGGATGGCTTCCATAGCCGATTTCCAGATCTGTAACAGGTTTGAATCCCTGATATCTCTTACAAAAGAAGGGGTAACCATGACGCTTTTTAAGGTAAGCGAGTTATTGCAAACGCATGTATTATCCATCTTTTTTTTGGTTAGGTGTGCCTGGTGCAAAATGCTTCCATAAGGATTTATATAGTATTGCCCGCAATAATCGCACTTTACCCAGTTAAGCGAACCATGAAGCTTAAAGTATTTAAAAAGCGGCCGGCTTTGCTGAAACTCTATTTCATCAGTATGTACGCTTCTATAATTAATGCCGTAATCAATCCTGTTATTTTCGGCTGCATTAACAAATTGCTCATCAATAATTAAATCATAATTAGTAGTAATTATACTTACCGTGCCATTTTTCTTTTCCAGCTTTATGGGGTCAAAAAACAATGGAAGCAATTTCTCCTCGCTTTTTGAATAATCTGTTAAATGATAAGCTATCAGTAATTCATCAACAGCCCTTTTCAACAAAGCCTGAAAATCCCTGAGATTTCTTTCGTTAAGTTTGGGGTGCGGTGGCATGCCGTGTAAGCAGCAATGATCAACAAATGATAAAACCTCGGTTATATTGGGGATATCCTGGTTTTGATTTAAATTATTTTTTTTGAAGTTCTTTAACCCGGGATAAATCAGGTACAGGTATTGCAAAAGTTTTTCTTCCTGCTCCCATTCTTCATCTGTTTTGGTTTCTCCTAATTCAAACAGGTCGTGTTTCAAAAGCTTTGACAATATCTCGGGCATAATCTCGCCGGTAAGTGGATATCCAAAGCTTTTACTGAAACCAGCACCCAAAAAATAAACTACGTCTTTCATCACGCAACTTTTATATCCTCTTTAAATAGTTAATGGCTTTATCAGCAACAATTAATAACCGGAATGTTTTGAAACCTGCCTGATAAGCTGGAACCATGTAAGCAAAATGGATAAGCTTACCTGAGTATACAATACCTGCATCAGGCAGGGTTCCGGTTAATGTTATTCCACCCGGTGGAATTTGGTTCTGAGAAGAGGAATATTGTCGCGGTTGATCTCCTTGCAGAGAGATTGAATTTTCCATAAATATTAAAAATAACGTTTCGGCTAAAAAGTATTTCTTTGCTTTGATATTTTGCTCTCACAGTCTCTCAAAAGAAGACCTTGAGGTACCATGCAGGTTGAATTTGCATAGTTTTATACCTGGCAAGCGGCCCGGAATCTTCCTTTTTCAAAAAGATCCAACCGGGCTCATTAAATTATTAATCACAAACTTAAAATCAGTTACTTATATCGATATAAATATACCTCAAAGGATATAAACCACAATAGGTGTTTTCACCGTAATTCTAACCGTAGTTTTACGGAACTACAAAATAGGAGCAGGTACTATGCAGGTGAAATTTGCAAGGTTTTATACATGAAAGTGTCTTAGGGTATCCCTCAGTCTACAACTTAATCAACCAAAGCCTGGTACACCATAACCCGAAACTTATCCTGTATGGCATTATGAGGCAACGGCCAGTTCTGTAAAAACAGCAGGCATACCAGGTGCTCTTTGGGGTCGACCCAGTAAAGGGTTCCATAAAACCCACCCCAGGCAAAAGAACCTTCACTTACGCCCAGCTTTTTTGAACCTGTTTCTGAAGTAATGCCAAAACCCAACCCAAACTTATCTTTTTCTGCATTGAGGTACAGATCGCCGATTTGGTTGGTGGTCATGAGCTGAACCGAATGGCGGGACAGTAAACGCTGCCCATTGTAAACTCCTCCATTCAGCAACATTTGTAAAAAAACGGCATAATCCTTAATAGTTGAACTTAAACCCGCCCCTCCGGCATAATAAGTACCGTTAACGGTTGGATAATTGACATTTAATCCCGGGAAAAATGAATCATTCAATTTAATAAGGCGGCCCTGATTATCAGGCGTATAAACGGCTACCAATCTGCTTTGCTTTGCTGCCGGGATATAAAAATAAGTATCCTTCATACCCAGCGGTTCAAAAATCCGCTCTTTAAAAAACTGGTCTAAACTTTTGCCCGATATTCGCTCTACCAGGTAACCCAGCACATCTACGTTTAAGCCATAGGTCCAGCGTTCGCCTGGTTGGTGCACCAATGGTAAAGTTCCCAGTTTGTTAATAGAGTTAGCCAGCAATATCTTATCGGTAACAAAACCGGCCTGAATACCTGCTTTGGCATAAATGGCGTTTACCCGGGGCGAACCAATCTGGGCATATCCTATGCCTGATGTATGTGTAAGCAGATCGCGGATGGTTATTTCTCTTTTGGCCGGAATAGTGGTGTAAGTTGTATCCTTTGAATTATAAGTATCTATCACCTTTGGATGGGCAAACGTCGGGATATACCTGGAGATGGGATCATCCAGTAAAAATTTGCCTTCTTCAAAAAGCATCATCACTGCTACACTGGTAATGGCTTTGGTTTGTGATGCAATGCGAAATATAGCATCATTGTTCATCAGCTTTTTTTGTTCCAGATCTGCAGCGCCGAATGATTTATTATAAACTATCTTACCATTACGGGCTATCAATGCCACCGCTCCGTTTACATAACCCGAATCGATGTTTTGTTCAATCATGTTGTCAATCCGCTGCAGCCTTTCAGCAGAAATTTTTTCACTTGCCGGCGTCCCCGCCTGCAATGCACCCTGTGCAAAAACATCACCTGCAAGGGCTATGAATAATATAAAAGTGAAGATCTTTTTCATTCCGGGAATGAGGTTTATAATTGAATACAAAATAAGATTTTTTTAGGATAAATCCGAGGGAAAACTTACTAAAACAGAGAATATTTATGATTTTTTTTACACAAAAAAAGATCGCCCATAACAGGCGATCTTATCATTTATATATATTGGAGTATTAATAGTTATTACATAATTACCAGTAATTATTACTTAGTGGCGTACACCAAAACCTCCGCGGTTATCGGCAAAACGTTGTCCATCGCCACGGTTGCCGTGGTCCCGGCCACCCCAGTTGCCCTGGTTATGTCCGTTGCCTTGGTTTGGCCTGCCACCCCAGTTTCCACGATCACGCCCATCATTTGGCCTGCCGCCCCAATTGCCACGGTCATTATTCCTGTTGCCTCTGTCCCATCCACGGTTATCGCGGTTTTGGTGGGCATATCCTCCATCATATCTTCTTTCAAAACGGTGCCCCCAGTTACCGCGGTCGCCATTATAACCACCCCATCTTCCCCTGTAAACATCATGGCGTAAATATGGGCGATAGCCGCGTACTTCGTACCTTACTGAGGTACGCCAGTTATAGTTACGGTATGCGCCGGGTAGGTAAGCACGGGTTACCCAGTTGTTACCATCGTTATAGTAGTAGCAGTGTGCTGCAGGGGCGTAATAAGCTTCTACTTCGGGCAGGTAATAATAATCATCACCATCGTAGTTATAATTTACCTGTGCATCGTCATCATAAACCGGTTGTTCCTCTACTACCACGGGGCGTGGAGCCGGAACGTAAACGCGGCGGGCAGGGATATTAAAACCTACATGTACAGATACTTGTGCGTCGGCTTTACCGGCCATTAAACCGCTTATTGCTATTGCTGATAATATGGCTATCTTTTTCATTTTGTTAAATTTTATACAGTTAGGACGGCTATACCCTGCAATGGTTTAATCCCTTATTGCTATCTATGTCTAAACAGCTATATATCAATATTTAATTTTTCCGTTCAGTTTAAAAATGAAATTTAATTCCGACCGGTTAATGGGCCAGATGAATTACCTGTTTAAAAAACTACAAATGCATCTGTGTCATACAATTACTACAAAACAGATTTCGGGATTCACTGTATATTTATTTAATTTGATAACCAACAATCTTTACCATGAAAAACAGGAATTTATTTTCGGCATTGCTACCTACTGTGGCAATAACCGGCTGTATGTTATTTTTTACCGCTTGTAAAAGCGGCGGACCTGCTGATAAAAAAAGCGGCGACTCCACCGGTACAGCTACTACCAACAATGCAGGACTTAAATTACCCGCCGGATTTGCTGCTGCTGCCATTGCCGATAATTTGGGCGGTACAAGAGAGATAGCAGTTACTCCGCAAGGCGATATCTATGTAAAACTAACGGGCGCAAAAAGTGGCAAAGGCATTTTATTTTTACACCAGGATGGCGATAAAGCTACGGTAAAAACAAGCTTCGGCGATTTTAGCGGCACCGGTGTTTATGTAAAGAATGGCTACCTGTATGCATCATCCGACGTGGAAGTTTTCCGTTATAAACTGAATGATAAAAACGAGGTGATTAACCCCGGTCAGCCCGAAAAAATTGTTACGGGCCTAATAAGCCGTAACGAGCATGAGGCAAAAGCTATTACTTTAGATAATGATGGCAACCTGTATGTTAATATTGGCGCTTACTCAAACGCATGCCAGGTAGAGGACCGTAAAAAAGGTTCGCCGGGCCAAAAGGGCTGTCCTATTTTAGATTCGGCAGGCGGGATCTGGCAGTTTAAGGCCGATAAGCCTAACCAGCATTATGGCGACGGCGTGCGTTACGCAACCGGCCTGCGTAATGTGGTTGGTATGGACTGGAACCAGCAAAACAACCAACTTTTTGTAATGCAGCATGGCCGCGATCAGTTACACGACTTGTTCCCTGAGTATTTTACCACCAAACAATCTGCTGAATTACCTGCCGAGTGTATGTACGCCATTAAAAAAGGCGATAACGCCGGCTGGCCTTATATGTATTACGACCAGCAGCAACATAAAAAAATATTAATGCCGGAATATGGCGGCGATGGCAAAAAAGAAGGCGGAGAAACTGCTATTGATCCTGCGGCTGCGTTCCCCGGGCACCTTGCCCCTAACGGGTTGTTGTTTTATACTGGCAGCCAGTTCCCAGAGAAATATAAAAATGGCGCTTTCATTGCTTTCCATGGGTCATGGAACCGCGCACCCGAACCACAAGCCGGTTATTTTGTAGTTTTTCAACCGTTTAAAGATGGCAAAGCAAGCGGCCAGTGGGAAATATTTGCTGATGACTTTGCAGGCAGCGCGGAAAAAGCAGCATCCGGCCGGGCCGAGCACCGCCCCTGCGGACTTGCCCAGGGCCCCGATGGCTCCCTATATGTAACCGACGACAGTAAGGGAACTATTTATAAGATAAACTATAAAAAAGGCTAAAGGCTAAAGGCTAAAGGCTAAAGGCTAAAGGCTAAAGGCTAAAGGCTAAAGGCTAAAGGCTAAAGGCTAAAGGCTAAAGGCTAAAGGCTAAAGGCTAAAGGCTAAAGGCTAAAGGC
>NZ_JBFUKX010000019.1:0-105025 GCF_056400605.1 Mucilaginibacter sp. P5_A4
GCCTATATCGGCGGTGTCTACCTCTTCCCATTCCGAACAGAGAAGTCAAGCCCGCCAGAGCCGATGGTACTGCGGTAAAACGTGGGAGAGTAGGTCGGTGCCCAATCTTAAATCAAGCCCTTGTCCGTCAATTGACGGATCAAGGGCTTTTTTGTGTGCCTTTGTTTCCAGGGTAAACCTTTAAGTCAAAAGTCAAAGTCAAAATTCAAAAAATGGGCGAATAGCTTATAACAAGCAGTTTCGTGCTATAAATGATCAGAAAAGGGGGACTTTTAGGGTTATTTTAAAGAGAAAAAGTGCAGAAAAATGCAGAAATATCGAGGTTTGTGTGAAGATTATTAAGCATCCCTTTTTGATCCCTTAACCCACCCTACCGGCTACCTGCCGGGACCCTGAAATGCTCCGCCGGTTACCCTTTGGAACACCCTCCGGGGTACTGACAAAGTAGTGTCACCACTTTGTGGAATGGCGGGTGGTATATTTGCAGGGTTCCTTTGTACCCTCGACACTCCATATTCATGCAGCCGCATAACTCCAAATACCATCCAATCCCCTATATTAGCCCATCTAAATAAACTCCCGATGGAAAATACCGCCCTAAGTACTATGGAAGAAGTAGTGAAAAAACAATTGGATGCTTACAATGCCCGTGATATTGATTTGTTTATGACTTACTGGGCCGATGATGCTTTGTATTATGAGTTTCCGGATACCTTGTTAGCCAGCGGCGCGGCAGCTATTCGCGAACGCCATATTACCCGGTTTAAAGAACCCAATTTATTTGGCAAACTGATTACCCGTACAGTGCTCAACAATAAGGTTGTGGACTTTGAGGTTGTTTCGCGCACTTTTGCGGATGGACCTGGGCATATTGATGCGCTTTGTATTTATGAAGTTGCAAATGAAAAAATTGCGAAAGCCTGGTTTATTATGGGCTCGCCGGTTTTGGATGGGGAAGGATAGCAAAAGCAATATTATCAGTTAAACTTAGTCTTTCGTCGATTTGATATTCACCTCCTTCAGGGTCTCCGGATTTTGCCACTTGCAATTGACGGATTAGGATGCCTTTAATACAGATCAAAAAAAACTGCCGTTGAGGACAAGTCTTTGCTTCAGTTATAGGACAGTTAAAAGTTAATTTATAGAGATGATCTTGTACAGGATCCAGTTATCGGTTTCGTAAGCACGTTTGTAGTTGATACCACTGTTAACCTTCCTGATGAGGGGAATATATTTATCGTTGAGCTGTGTATAGCCTGTGAATGGATTTTTAGGTGTGGCAATAAGTATATAGTCGGCGTAATGGTACGGGGTTTCTATGGCGCTTAAAAAAATGTTCTGGTAGGGCAGGGTTAACCTTTTAATATCAGTAGTAAATGCTGCAACAGGGTACGATACCGCATCGTCCATTAGTACATGTGTATTTTGTGGCAGGCTGTTAATGTAGGTAGCCATTTCTATCGTTTCGACCTGGTCGGTATTGGAGCCTCGGTTTATAAGCGTTGTGATAAAGCTCTTCTCATCATGTATAAATGACCTGGACAGAAAAATGTACCCGGTATATAATTGCAGCAAAACCACAAACACGATGATAATTTTAAACAGTTTTTGGTTACGGACGGTTTTGGCTTTAAACACCAGGCATAATATGGCAAGAATAAGAAAGATGAGGTAGTACTCATAAGTAATAAACAGCTTATCATACTTCATGTGCAAAAACTCCACAAACGCAAATGGCGTTAAAATGGTTAAAGCCTGGTAGGTGCTTTCCCTGAAAAGGTAAATACCCACCAAAATAAGCGGGCAAAAATAAATAACCCTTGCCGAAACCAATATGGAAACATCGGGCAGCTGGTAGTTGACGGCCGCGGTGGTCATATCGTAATTAAGCTTATCTACCAGTACATTCCAGGTGGCGTATGGGCTTTCGATAAAGTAGTTGAGATCGCTGGCATGGGTTAAATTGAGCAGCTTATAACATATAACCGATGCTATTGGCAGTATAAACAGGATGATGTAAATAGCGGCCGTTTTACCCACAAGCTTACGGCGCAGCGATGGATTGTTGAAACTCAAAAACAACCTGAAGATGGACTCCTTTTCGCCAAGGTTTAAGCTTTGCAGGGTAATGGCCAATACCAGCGGGATAAAAAACAGGCAGATCCATATAAACTTGTAATCGCAAAAAATTAATGTAACCAGCGAGATACTGGCCAGTGAAACGTGAAACGTAGTGTTTGACCGGTAAAACTTCAACAGGTTATAAAAGAACAGGAAAAAAAAGATAAGCACCAGGTAAATTGCCTTACCAGATGTAGCTACATACAGCATCCCCGGATGAAAAAAGAACAATAACGCAACCATGCACAGGTAAAAGTCGTCGTCTTTTATACGGGAGTTCATTGCCGATGCAATAACGTAAAACAGAGCCGCCGTGCCTATTGCCGATGCTATTACCGGCGCCAGGAAAGTATTGATGGAGCTAAAAATGATGGCGCCATAAAAAGGTAAAAGCGGTGCCGTAAGGCCCATTATTTTTATGCGGTTGCCAAGGCCATCAAAAATGATTTTGGTTTTTTCGATGTAAAAAATACTTTCCTGGTTATAGTAGCCCCAATGGTTCATATAAACACCCACCACCATATAATAAGCGGCAAGCATTACAGTTACTATAAACACAAATTGGTTTTTTGATATGATCATTTAACAACGTTTGTGGGGTTATTAACTTTACTTAAACCATGGTTTGTTTTTTCCCAGTAAAACGGATTGGTTATTAACTGGTATAAACCCATGTATGCCGCCGCCGAATGCATTAACCAGTAAATAGGATTTGCAATGGCAAACAATATCAGTTCAAAATACCTGCGTTTAAATACGGCCATCATGTTTACGTATATCATCAGGATGTTGCCCACCATCAGGTTAAATATGGCCATAAACAAAACCCAATCCGGAAACAGGCTGCGGATGGTTGAAAAATCAAATACCAGATAACAAATAAAAATAGACAGCAACAGGGGATAAACTAAAAATGTAGCCGATGTGGCGCCAATAAAAAAATTAAAGCCCAGGAAACCTTTCCAGCCAATTTTTCTTACAAGGGCAGCCGGGTTGCGCATGTGCACCAGGTAGGTTTGCATATATCCCTTTATCCACCGGGACCGCTGACGGATCCAGTTAAATGGTTCGTTGTTGGCTTCCTCGTAAGTAGTAGAGTTGATGATGGCTACTTTATATCCTTTGGCATATGCACGTACGCCCAGGTCGGCATCTTCGGTTACATTAAACGGATCCCAGGCGCCCAGCTCAATCAGCGCGTCCATTTTAAAGTGGTTACTGGTGCCGCCCAGGGGGATGGGGATATCAAGGGTATCCAGTCCGGGCAGCATGTAATCAAACCAATAGGAATACTCAAGGGTAAACATGCGGGTAAGAAAGTTCTCGTTACGGTTAAAGTAGTTGAGCGCACTTTGGATGCAGATGTAATGCTCCGGTAATTTGGTAAACAGCGCTACCACTTTTTTTAGCTGATCTGTATCCGGGATATCCTCGGCATCGTAAATGGTTAAAAACGTTCCCCTTGAAAAATGCAGACCGTAGTTACAAGCCTTCGGTTTGGTTTTTGGCATGTGAAAAGGCACAACAATCACTTCAAAAACACCCGGGAAATCGAGGTTCTGAACAGCTTTTAGTGTTTTATCATCATCCTCTTCAATCAGTAGTTTAATATCAAGCTGCTCGCGCGGATAATCTAAACTTTGCAGGTTCCAGATGAGTTTTTTGATCAGCTTATCCTCTTTGTAAACCGGTAAAAGTATAGTGTAGGGCGGCAAATCATCATTAACAACATTGCGTACCTCTTCTTTGGAAACCGCCTGGTGCAGCTCGAACCGCGAACCCACCAATGCCAGGAACAGCTTAAATATAATAGCCACCAGGAAAAACATGCTGATAACTACGTTTATAGCGATAGATGTATTTTTAAAGTTTAATACCATCCCAACCGCAATGAAAGCCAGCAGGCTAAAAATGAAAACCAGTTGCGGGGTTGTAAAGGTGATGGATGCCGAACTTTTTGGGTCGCGCCTTAAAAGTTCGTATACCGAGGCTTTAACATATTTTTCTCCAAGCAGCTTATGGCTTAGCCAGGTGATGTCAAGGTCATAGGCTACAATAATTTCGGGTTCCATATCATAGTTGAACCTTATAAAATCCAAAAATAACTGGTTGGTTGGATCTGCCATGAGGGTTACCACCCGGTTGTTCTGTATCCGCAGCGGCAGGGCAAGATGGTCATTGGCGAATTTCAGTTCTACCTTTTTCAGCACCTCGGGGTCAAAAGCCTCGTCCCTTATTTGTGCAAATTGATAACCGGCGTTGCTTAATGAGCGGTCGTAGTTTTTGCGGGAGATATAACCAAAGTTAAGGGCAATCTTAACGTATGACATCCCCGATCTTTCTGAAAATTTTTTGATCTTTTCCTGATCGCCTGGTGATATAAACCTGTCGTTAACCAAAAGTTCAGGAATTGAAATACTCATTATATATAATATAAGTTACGTTTGGTTAGTATCAAGTAGTTAGTATCGAGTATCAAGTAGCCGGTACCGGTCTGAAAATCTTGATACTAACTACTTGATACTTTAAAAGGTTAATCGTTAAACAGATCCTGTGATTTTTGAACTTTTGACCGCACATACAGGAACGATAATAATATCAATATCAGTATGCCTAACAGTATGTAAAGATTATAGGTGTCCCAGAAACGGGTAAGGTCGCTTTTGGTATCAATATACTCCAGGTTCTCGCTTGATTTATTGATGTTAAACAAGTATTTGTTTGAGTTAACATCAGATATACATACGTTACTTGATAGTGTTGAAAGCTGCTCGGTAATTGATTTTGAAGCAGCCAGGAACGCTTCGGAAATGTGTTTTCCGGTTGCCGTAATAACCAGCGTGGCGTTATTGCTGCGCCCGTAAAATATCTGGGCCAGGCCGTTTGATACTGTATCTGATAATGAATATACCGGAGTATTGGTATCGGTATTGTATAGCCTAAAGTCCCTGTCGAACTGAATTGGCGCATCAGCGAAGTCCTTTAATAGCGGGTCATCTTTTGATAACAGGGCAATAATGTTATATTTTTTAAGATCGGCTGATGGAATATCGCTCGAGTAAACAAATTCAGGGAAATTGTTGGCGTTAATGTTATTGTTTAGTTCATAAATGATTTCGCCCATTGCGCCGGCGGCATATTTTGCATAGTCCTTGGTAACTACTATGCGGGTAGTACCGGTATTAAATGCTTCCGGATACTGATAAAAGCTCAGGTCGCTGGTTACAAAAGGGTTTTTTGATTCCAGATATGATTTATCTACATCAACTTCGGCAAAAAAGTTGGTAAAACTATCCTTGCAATGCCCGCTTGTTGGGTAAAACCTAAATTCGGCCTCAAGGGTGTTGTATTTATGGTGTTGGTAACGGTTAATGGTTATGGCTGTATTTAATTTGCCGGTTGCATCCAGCTTTTCGCTGCTGATGAGCAAGCCATTTAAATAGATGTTGAAGAAACCGCGGTCGCCTGGGCTTAAAGCRCTGTAATTGGCTATAAACCTTATCTCAACCTCTTTTGGTGTAAAGCTAAAATCGCTGTTTTTAAAGGTATAAGCGCTTTTTAATGAACCTATGCCCGATAGAAAGTCGCCAACACCGCCAATTTGTTTTAAAGAAAGCTTTGAGCGGTTTTCATCAATTGTTTTGGAAAAGGTGTTTTGCGCTTTTTCAATCAACAGGTAATCGCCATAAGTTGAATTTAAAACATTCATGTTACCTAAAGCGGTGATGGCTTTTTCGTACCCTTTATCGTCGCCGCCGGTTACAAATAAAATTTCTTTAATAACATTTTCCTGTGATGCTACTTTAACGGGCACAAGTACGCCCCTTGATTCAACCATGCGGGTATTGGTATCGGTAACCAGGCTAATTGATTTGTGCAGGTAAAATAAACCCTGATCGCTTTGCGGCGATATTTTTATAAGATCGCGCGCTGCTGCCGGCAGTGATGATATATTGCCAACCCTGATGTAGTTTCTTAGACTATCCGGAACATGAGATTCGTCATACACCATGATGTCTCTTGTTTGGGTCTTTTTCAGTCTTGAATAAGCCCATGCTACCGCTTTAAGGTCGTGCAGTGATGGATTGGCGGGGTAAACGATCGCTTTTTTTGAATCGAAGCAATTGCTGATGTTTACGTTACTAAAAAAGCTTTTATTGCTGCGCACCAGCGACAGGTATGAATAGTTTTTAACTTTTATCCACATGGCAGGATTATCCAGGTCGCGGCACTCATCATCTGTTATAGTGAGGAGGGTTTTTATCTGTACTTTCAGGAATTTATCGTTCGACAGATCGGCCCTGGTTAAGTTAAGGGCTATTTTTTGGATAGAATCTTTGGTCATTCTGCCGCTATATGCCGGCTTATTATTAATAATAACGTTGATGAACGAGCGTTCTTTTAACAAAGCTTGTGATGGTTCAAAAAATAAAACCACTTTGCTGCCATTCATCTCGGTAAGCGGTGTGATTTTAAAATAAAATGAATTGGCGCCGCTCATGCCATATATTACGCCGTCATCATGGCCCAACGATTTAAAGGTTACCATGTTTTGTGCTCTTGATGCCGTGCTGAAGAGAAATAAAAAGGCTAAGAGGGATAAAAGTTTATTCATCTGGTTGTAAATAATTAATTTATAACGTAAAATTCTACTCTGAAATAATTACCATTCTCGTCACTGCGGTATGATAGTTCGCCACCCATTTCCTGGGTCATGAGTTTGGCTATCGAAAGGCCAAGCCCCAGTCGGCTTTCGGTAACGCCCGATGTATCATTAAGTGTTTTTAATTTATTGAACATCATATCCAATTCATCCTGTCCAATAGCAATACCTTCGTCAATTAATTCAAATACAAAACGTTGGCGCTGAAGGCTGGTTACAACTTTTATAGTATTATTGGTTTGCGAAAATTTTATGGCATTTGATAACAGATTTTGAAATACCTGCCCTGCAAATACCTTATCGAGCCTTACATTAAGCGGCAGCTTTAAAATATTATCAATAAGGTGGATGTTTTTCATTTGGGCGGTTTCAAACAAGCTTTTAAAAACTTGCATAACCTCAATATTTATATCAAATATTTCCAGGTTAAATTTCATTTCCGGCGATTCGATTTCTTTAACATCCATCAGCTTATTAAGCATGTACTGCATCTTCTCGGTCGACTCGGTTATATAACCCACATATTCTTTTTGATCATTACTTAGCCGGTAATCTTCATCTTTTATCATGTTATTACTCATCACTATCGAGCCGATGAGGTTTTTAAGATCATGGCCCGCAATATTAATAAAGCTATTCTTTTGCCCGTCAAGCTTACGTAATTGCTCATATTGCATATCAATAAGGTTGTTTTTCTCGTTGATAGAGGTGTTTTGCTGTTTTAGCTGGTCATTTGATTTTTCAATCATTAGCTGTGATTTAACGTCGCGCTGCATTACCTTGTAACGGGTATTAGGAATAAGGCATGATATAACAGCAATAATAAAAAACAATTGCCCTCCATTGCTGATGGCAATATCAAGATTATATTCATGCTGCATATTAAAAAATATGGCAAGCAATAATATTGCTAATAAAAGCTGGATGATGGAGTTAACAGGCTCCCAAAACACCTGCAGGTTAAAAAATAATATAAGTGTGGCAAAAAGCGAGTAATATATATTTAGATTTTGAACATTTACTATATTACAAAGGAATGCCGATGTTACAGATAACAACAACATTGTAATATGAAGTAATATGCGATAATTATACTTTTTATATTGAATAAAACTATGCAAAGCATAAATTATTAAGCATATAATTATACGCACAATAAAAAACTGGAGCCAAATATCCTCGGCATATATAAAATCAACTATGCTAAAAAGAGGGTAAAGAAATATAATAGTCCAAACAATATTATTGGTTTGATACCAGGCTTTTTTTGAGGTCTCTTTTATTAATTCTTCTTTTGTAATTTGAACAAACATTATTCGTTATCTTGAAATTATAAATTAAGGCCTATGCTGGTTGACTGTTTTAAACAAAATAGGTGGAAGAACAAAACAATATGTTTTACGAACATGTTAAGGTTTTTGTTAATATTATTATTTATTACAACAGGTTGCCGTGTTGCAAAAAGTAGTCCAAAAAACGGCGGCTTGCGCGCGCTGGCCTTTAAACGAGCATATACCCTAAATAATGGTATCAGTTTTTCATGGCTGGAGCAAACCTGGAATAAAAACATACCGGGGCAGGCGGCTATTAAAGATGCCGATTTTTTGCTGTTAAAAAAGCTTGGTTTCAGGAGCATAAGGTTACCTGTAGCATTTAAATTTTTCGAATCAGAACACGTATCGTCTGAGCAAATACAGGGGTACATTGATAAAGTAATTAAGCAATGTCATAGATACGGATTTAAATTGGTGTTGGATTACCATTACGGGAAATTAACAGATACCAATTACAATACCGAAACTCCTAAAATTATCAGTTTATGGCAAAAATTGGCTAAAAGGTATAAATATGCAAGTGCCGATGATGTTTTTTTTGAGTTGTATAACGAGCCGCCCCATATGAACCCCAATGTGTGGAAAGACGCAATATATAATATAGTAACTGCCGTACGCAAAGTTGATAAAACACGCACGTTTATTATTGGAGCATCAAACTATAACAGCATATATGAGCTGAGCCGGTTTGTAAGACTTGCCGATGAGAACATTATTTATACATTTCACTTTTATGAACCTTTCTTTTTTACCCACCAGGGTGCAGCGTGGGTAGGCAACCAGGTTGCAACAACCGGGGTATCATTTCCTTATAGTGCGGAAAATTTTCCAGTGCTTAACCCGAAGGCTAAGGGCACAAGCGGCGAAATTAACTATGAATTGTATAAACTCGATGGCAACGAACAGTCGGTGAACGATAAACTGCAGATAGTAAAGACCTGGGCTGTTAAGTATGACGTGCCGGTTATATGCGGCGAATATGGCGCCTATAATAAATATGCTGATATTGATAGCCGCTGCAGGTATATTAAGGCCGTAAGAACAGCGTTAAAAAAACTTCATATACCGGGTATGCTTTGGGATTATAACGACACGTTTTCTATATTTACAGGCAAGCCATCAATGGATAATTTACCGGCCTGTATGAAAGACGCAATAGGTTATAAAGCCTTAAAATGATGTAACATTATTGTGCTTTAAATGTTACCTTTGAAGACTAATAATTTGTTATGGAATTTTTTGTAGAAAAGCGCAGGGAAGTAATGAGCCACATAGAAAAATTCATGCTCGAAAAGATGTATGATTTTTTAAAACCTGTTGACACGATATGGCAGCCATCAGATTTTTTGCCTGATTCTTCAAGAGATACTTTTTTTAACGAGATCAAAGAATTACAGGAAAGCGCCCAGGGACTTAGCTATGATTTGATAGCGGTTTTAGTTGGTGATACAATTACCGAAGAAGCACTGCCAACTTATGAATCATGGCTTACCATGGTTGATGGCGTATCAAAAGATGAAGCTGGTGGCTGGATGAAATGGACCCGCCACTGGACCGCCGAAGAGAACCGCCACGGCGATCTGCTAAACAAATACCTTTATCTTTCTGGTCGTGTTAATATGCGTATGATGGAGGTATCAACCCAGTATTTAATTGCCGATGGCTTTGATATTGGTACCGGAACCGATCCTTACCGCAACTTTATATACACCTCTTTCCAGGAACTGGCAACAAACGTATCGCACAGACGCGTAGCATCGCAGGCTAAAAAAGATGGTGATACCCTGCTATCAAAAATGTGTGGTGTAATTGCTGGTGATGAGGCCCGCCACGCTAAAGCATACAAATACTTTATTGAAAAGATATTTGAAGTTGATCCTAATGAGGCTATGATAGCCTTTGAGGATATGATGCGTAAAAAAATTGTAATGCCGGCCCATTTCCTGCGCGAAGTTGGTTTAAAAATAGGCCAAACCTTTGGCCACTTTACCGATGCTGCCCAGCGTTTGGGTATCTACACAGCTATCGACTATGTGGATATACTGAAAGAACTTATAGAAGACTGGCATATTGAAAGTGTTACCGACCTTAATGAAAGCGGCGAAAAGGCCCGTGATTATATCATGAACCTGCCCGGCCGCCTGATACGTGTAGCCGACCGTATGAAAAACCCTATGCTGGAATATAAATTTAGCTGGATAAACGGGTAAGGTTTATTAAAAGATATTTAAGGAGAGACGCATGGAAATGCGTCTTTTTTTGTTTAGCGTACTTTGGGTATACATCGGCATTAGCCTTCCCGCACCAGGTCGGTACCCCGGCTGCCGGCAACATCGGCAAACAATCTGTTCAGGATTGATTCAATTGTCAGCGAGTTCACATCATCTACATAATGCTCATTTCGGGTTATCCAAAGTTCGTTGCCATTGATGTGCAGGCTGAACAAAACACCTTCATACAAATCCGGCTGACTTATTTCAAGAACATCATCCTTCCCGCTTATGGTAAAGTTAATATCACTATGCCGGCACTCATGAAAAAGCGGGTTTAGCTTATGCTGTAGGATATTAAATAACTCATGAATATGAATAGGCGAGTGGAGTGTTATAATTTTCATGATAATACATTTGCAATGTTTAATATTACAAAGCAAATTTGTTATTGTTTGAGCCCCACCCAACCCTCCCCAATGGAGAGGGCTTTAAAATGCCATTATGAAGGTATATCGGGGCAATTGTTAATAAATATCAATCTAAAAAAACAACAAGTCTCCCCCTTCAGGGGGAGATTTAGAGGGGGCTTATATGAACTACAAATTACTTGGCCGCTCGGGCCTTAAAGTTTCTGAACTATGCCTGGGTACCATGGGTTTTGGTACCGAAGGAGGCTGGGGTGCCGATGCGGCAACCAGTTTTGCTATTATGGACGCCTACGCCAATGCCGGCGGCAACTTCCTGGATACTGCCAATATTTACAAACTGGGCACCAGCGAAAAGATCATCGGCGATTATATTGGTAACCATGACCGTGATTATTTTGTGCTGGCTACCAAATACACCCTAAAGGATAACATAACCAACCCTAATGCATCGGGCAATAACCGTAAAAATATGATGCGTAGTGTGGAGGAAAGCCTGAAGCGCCTGAAAACTGATTTTATTGATGTTTTGTACCTGCATATCTGGGATAATATTACCCCGGTTGATGAGGTACTGCGCGCTATGGAAGACCTGATTAAGCAAGGCAAAATAACTTATGCTGCCATAAGCGATACACCCGCCTGGGTGGTAGCCAAAGGGAACACCATGGCCGAGCTGATGGGCTGGAGCCAGTTTATTGCCTTACAGGTAGAGTACAGCCTGCTTGCCCGTACCGCCGAGCGCGAACTGATACCAATGGCCAAACATTTTGGGATGACGGTTACGCCATGGGCCCCGCTTGCAGGAGGCGCGCTTACCGGTAAATATTTAAAAGGTGATAAAGGACGTATAAAACCCGAAAGCAACCGACTGAATGCCCGTGCGGAAAAGATTACAAAAGTAGTAATGGAAGTAGCCGCCGAACTTGGTGTATCCGAAAGCCACGTGGCCCTGAACTGGACCCGCCAGCAATATTTTTCGTGTATCCCGATTGTGGGCGCTACCAAAGTAGATCAGCTGCTGGATAATTTAAAAACCGTTGATGTTACTTTAAACGCCGATCAGATGAAACGCCTGAGCGATGCCAGCGCTATTGAGTTAGGTTTTCCCGGCGACTTTTTTAACGAGGAAGCTGTTAAAAATAATAGCTTCGGCGGATTTTATGATAGGGTGGAGAAAAGGTAATTATAATGTTATGAGTGAAAAAATATTACCTATTGTTACAAAGGTTGAACTTGAAAATGCTGGCGATGATGCCTGGGATTTTTTGTTCCTTTTTATTGACAAGTATTATGAAGTAATGCAAACCGGAGAAGTTTCGGAAATTGCCAGACTTTTTTACCTAAAACAACAAACGCTGATATTATTTAACAATTTATATGGGCAGGTAGTTAACGGAGGCTTTTTGCAGTTGATATTTAATGGTCATAGTGATATTTTAAATAAAGCATTCAGTAATAACATCCGGCTTTGGGGGGCCGAAAAACTTGCTGCAACAGTTGATAAAGCCACAGACTTTTTTTTGCTTAAAAAGGATGAATTACTTAAACTGAATACTAAGGAAGATTTTTCAAATATGTATAAACAGTACCCTGAATTTGAATATATCGACAACGAATTTTATGAAATAATGGATGACGAAACCAAAATCATTAGAGAATATGTTGAGAACAATATTGATGCATTCGCCACGATAGTATAGACGGTGCCTTTAAACGGGATAATTATAATTTTACCTTGTAATTTTTATTCAATTGTCTTCGTTCTGTGGTGTACATAGTGTTCATGGCGGCTGCCTTCATAATCCTCCTTTTTGTGAAGCTTTTCTCTTTTACGGTTACGGCTAAAATACCGTCTTACCCGGCGGAAAATATGTTGGCTTTTTTGAATAAAACGGGAATCCCAATGGTCAAACTTTCCGGTTAATGCCATGGTGCTGAATATGATAAAGCCTCCTATCATTACAATAACAAATATGTGCAGTCCGGTTGTTAGGAATTCTATCATGGTATCAAACAAGGCAATCGCTATGCCAAACAGTTAAGGGGCTTCGCGTTACTAAAACTGTTTTAAATAAACAGGGCTAACCAATTCGCCGTACAGGATATAGGCAGGCTCATCAATGCTAAACCAGGGATCTTGCTGGTATTGAAGCAACTGGATGCTTTGGGCGGGCATATAGCTTTGCGCTAACAGGAACTTTTTATGGTGAGCGGCATTCTCCACCACATTCATTACAATAAAACAATGCCCCGGCGATCCGCCTTTGATAAATACATCGCCTGTTTTTAAGGCAGCCGGGTTAATTACAGTTTTCAATTCTTTTTGCAAAGATAGTGTACCGGCATAGCTGAATACTAAAGTCATATACCGGAGAAAGTTATCATAGCCGTAATCCTTTTTTGCCTTCAATACCCAGCGGTCATTATTGTAACGGTAGCCATCAGCATAATGCACAAAATCGCAACGGAAGCCGCTGGTAAAGTTGAACGCAATATCCTGATATTTCTTTTGGCTGTACAGGTATTCGCCACGCAGGCGCATTACAGCATCGGCACATTGCTGCAGGTCGGTTTTACCAACGCTTATATCCAGTATCCCGGCGGTATAGGCATCGGTACGGGCTATCTTACCCTGGTAGGTTAAACATTGCGAACCATAAGGTTTAAGTGGCAATGCCTGCAACCATGCCCCAAAACTACCGGGAATTACAGGGCTTTGCCTGTAACCTGCGGGTATTTTAAAACGGGTTACCACGTTATCCGTTTTTACCGGACCGGCCATCAGCATTGAGGCTATTAGCATTAAGAAAACTTTCATAAGGTTTTGGCTTGTTTTAGTTGCCGATAGGGGTTGAAAGGTACAGGCATATCATCAACCAGCCTGAACGCAGAAAAATGCAAATGCGTTGGCGAGCGTTTTTTGTAAGCGTTATAGCCAGTGCGGCCAACCTCGGCAATTTTTTGGCCGGATTTTACTTCGTCGCCGGGTTTTACAAATATGGTGTTGTTATGGGCGTAGTAGGTAATGTTACCATAATTGTCGTATATCCAAATATATTTGCCGCCGCGTAAACTGCTATTAGGTTGCCAGGTATCGCTGCAGGCTATTACAATGCCATAATCAACAGATACCACGTCAACAGTTTTGCCGGTTTTATCGTCTATGCAATCCTGGTTTTTATCGTTAATAAATATGTCATGGGCTGGATGCGCTGCATGTTTGTTTCCATCGAGGTAATTGTAACCCTTATCGTAATAGCCACTGCCGTTGCCTCCTATTGCATGGTAATTATAACCGCGGAGGGGAAATACCCAGTTATCCAAAGCCTCAGGCACATGTCTGTTTTGTCTAAGCTGCCCGATGAGTAATTTAAATTGTTTAGCTGCATCAGGTTTTTTTATTGATGCGTTTAGCACGGCAGTATTAAGTTCGTTGATGTGGTTACAAATAGTTTTATAATCTTGAGCATGTACCCCAATCATTATAATTAACATTCCAACAAGCAGTACAATTTTGCGCATAAGGTTTATTCTGAAGAATAAATATAACTAAATATCCATCAGAATATTATCCTTCAATTTTAATATCGTATTTAGCCAGCAGGCCGGGCAGGCCATGAATAGAGAACATGGCTTTTTTAATCATGTTATCGTCCGGATCGATAGTGTAATTATAAGAGCTGCGCAAATCGGCGCCTTTCAATATCGTGTGGCTGAAGAACGCCCGGTTAAGGTTGCAGTTGATGAATTTAGCTTCGGTAAGGTCGGCTTCGGTAAGGTCGGTCTCGGTCATGGAGCAATCTGCGAAGCGGGCCTTTTTGTTTTTCTTTTTGTAAAAGATGGCATTATCAAGTATACAACTTTCAAAATGTACCTCGAACAAAAAATCGCGGGCTTTGCCAAAGTTTAGTCCGCTGAGTTTGCAGTGTTTAAACAGGATGTTCTGGAAACCTGCGTCGGCCGCATCGGCAAGAGCCAGGTTACAGCCATCAAACACACAATCAATAAAAATTACACCGTTGAGGTTGGCATGGGAAAGATCGCAGGAGATGAATTTGCAGTTTTCATAAGTGCGGTTACGGCCGGTAAGCTGTGCAGCCGGGGTTTTGGTGAAGGTTTCGTCCTCGATATGTTGCATTTTGCAAGTATCAGGTATTTTTTAATATCAGGTATTAAGTTTTTGTTTTATTAAGATTTGCCTTGCCGCTCAAACAGAACATTCCTGCTAAACCAAGCATAAAAGTTCTTGATACCAGATACTCACGACTTGATACTAATATCATTCCCGCGTAATAAAAGTCACAGCAGGCCAATCAAACGTAACTTTATTGCGTTAATTATATCGTAATAAAGATAAGCACTATAATTGTTCTATGAGTTTAGCAGGATCCCGCAAAAAAGAGAAAAAGTACATCAATGTTATACCTACCGACGAAGCCGGCTTTGGCAAACTGGTCCCTATTATGAGGGAGTACATGAACAGCAAAGCCGAAAACTCGCCAAAAAAACAAATAGGGCCTTTTAAAACCAATGTTACTGTTTATAATACTCCGTCGGCAAGCGGCCTGCGTATTACATGGGTGGGCCACTCCAGTATACTGATAGAGATTGATGGCAAACGCATCCTTACCGACCCAGTTTGGGGCGAGCGGGCTTCTTTTTCCAGGCTCTTCGGACCTAAACGTTTTTTTAAGCCCGCCATCGCTTTAAATGATCTGCCGCCGCTTGATGCGGTGATCGTGTCGCATGATCATTATGATCACCTGGATAAGGAAACTATTGAATTCTTTGCCGGTAAGTCTATACCGTTCTATTGTTCCACAGGTGTTGGGCCATACCTTGTGCAATGGGGAATATTGAAAAACTTTATTACCGAAATGGATTGGGGCGATAGCGTAATGATAGGCAATGATGTAGTAGTAACTTCGGCCCCCGCAAGGCATTTTTCGGGCAGGGGGATAGTTAATCGTAACGAAACCTTGTGGGCAAGCTTTGTAATAAAAGGCCCAAAACATAATATCTACTTCGGGGCCGATTCTGGCTGGTCGCCAAGTTTTGCGGAGATTGGTGAGGCATTTGGCCCTTTTGATTTAACCATGCTGGAAGTTGGAGCTTACGGCAAGTTCTGGCCGGATATCCACATGGGGCCCGATCATGCTTCAAATGCCCACATCGCACTTAAAGGCAACCTGATGATGCCGATACATTATGGCACCTTCAACCTGGCTCCCCATGCCTGGTACGAGCCTGTTGAACGATTGGAAAAAATGGCAAAAGACAAAAAAATAAGCCTTTTTGTACCCGAGCCAGGTAAACCAACTGAGGTTAAGGGAGCATATAATTCGGAGTGGTGGAAGAGGTTTATGTAGGCCCACCCAACCCTCCCCGGAAGGGGGCTAAAAAGCCTTCACGCCAATCGGCGGGGGAGATTTAGAAGGGGCTTGTAACATTTCTCCTTTTCCTTATTCCAATAAAAAAGTCCTGTAACATGTCACAATCCTATATTTTGGTTATTAACGGCAAGCCCGAAGGCCCTTTCAGCATGGATGAGCTAAAGGCCAAAAAAATAAAGCCGGGCGATTTTGTGAAAACTCCCGAAATGGACGATTACAAGGAAGCCCAGGAAATTGCCGAACTAAGGGAGCTTTTAGGCTTTGCCAAACCAGCTTTGCTGATGCAATACTTCGGCAGTTTTGACCAGCGGCTATTAGCCTCGTTTTTAGATTGGTTTATTGTGTTTGGGGTATTTGTGCTCATCATTTTTGCGGTAGTAATTATATTTATGCAGGATAAAGAGAGCCGCATGATAGTGAGTTTTAGCTTATTGGCATGTGTGCCCTTTGCCAAGATCATTTACCATGTTGTGATGGAAAGCTCTGCAAGCCAGGCCACCTTTGGCAAGCAAATGCTCAAAATAAAAGTAGCGGATATGCACGGCGATCGCATCAGCGTAGGTAAGGCTATAGCCCGCAACCTGTGTAAAATATTTTCGGTATTGACATTTTTTATCGGTTACCTGTTCGCTTTTTTTAACAAGCAGCAGCAGTGCCTGCATGATATGATGGCCGGCACAGTGGTAATTAAGGAGCGGTTGTTTTAATAGCGGTTGATGCTTAAAACATAAATGCTTAAATTTGAATATGGAAACGCTGATTGTACATCCCCAAAACAAAGAGCAACTGGATGCTTTAAAAACTTTTATGAAAGCTTTTAAAATTTCATTTGAAGAAGAAAAGCCGTATGATCCTGAATTTGTGGCAATGATTCTCCAGGGAGATGAGGATTTAAAAGCCGGAAAAGGGGTTAAAGTGGATATTGATAATTTATGGAAGTAGTTTTTACTCCCAAAGCTTTAACTCATCTTAATGAATGGCGACAAACCGGCAATGTTGGCATTCAAAATAAAATCCGTGAACTTCTTGTTTCTATAAGAGAATCGCCGTTTAAAGGCATTGGTAAACCAGAACCTTTAAAACACCAATTATCTGGCAAATGGTCAAGACGGATCAATGGCGAACACAGGATAATTTATGGCATAKAGGATGATATCATCAATGTATATTCTTTAAAAGGTCATTATTAAATCTTTAATTATTCAACTATCTTTTCTTTTCCAATTTATATTTAAGCTTACCCCACTCCAGGTGTATCGAATCGGTGTTTTTATTTACATTGTAGATATTTAAAGAATCGCCCTTTATCTTAAATAAAAACTACTTTAACCTTACAATAAAATAACCGCCTATTAATTTATCATTTACATCCAAACAACTTATTCCCCTACATATTCATTAAATTTGCATCTCATTAATTATCCGCTGCATGAATACTGATGCCGTTAAATTGCTGCAAGGCCGTTATTGTAATTCGTTAACCGAATATTCGCGTTTTGTTACCCGCGAGGTGAACATTGGTGATGTGCCTATGGGCGGCAATAACCCTATCCGTATTCAAAGCATGACAACTACCGATACCATGGATACTATTGGTACCGTTGAGCAGTCTATCAGGATGGTTGATGCCGGTTGCGAATATGTACGCATCACTGCGCCCAGCATCAAAGAAGCAAAAAACCTGGCCGAAATTAAAAAGCAGCTTCGCGCCCGCGGGTATAATGTACCCCTGGTTGCTGATATTCACTTTACCCCTAACGCTGCCGAGGTAGCCGCCCGTATTGTTGAAAAGGTGCGCGTAAATCCCGGCAATTACGCCGATAAAAAGAAATTTGACCAGATAGATTATACCGACCTGGAATACCAGGGTGAGCTCGACCGTATTTACCAGAAATTTACGCCGTTGGTTAATATCTGTAAAGAATATGGTACTGCCATGCGCATTGGTACCAACCACGGTTCGCTGAGCGACCGTATCATGAGCCGCTACGGTGATACCCCGCAGGGTATGGTTGAATCGGCCATGGAGTTTATGCGGATGTGCGAGGCGCTGAATTACTATAACCTGGTGATCAGCATGAAATCCAGCAATCCGCAGGTAATGGTGCAGGCCTACCGTTTACTGGTAGAAACCATGGTTGCCGAAGGCATGAACTACCCGCTGCACCTTGGCGTAACCGAAGCCGGCGACGGCGAGGACGGTCGTATAAAATCTGCTGTTGGTATAGGCACTTTATTAGAGGATGGCCTGGGCGATACCGTCCGCGTTTCCCTAACCGAGGAACCCGAGGCTGAAGCTCCGGTGGCTATTGAATTGGTGAAACGATATACTTTGAGAACGGAAGAGGTTAAAGGCGAAAGGCAAAAGGTGAAAGGCCTTGAAGTAGAAGATAAAGAAAACCTTTCACCTTTCACCTTTCGCCTTTCGCCTTCTTATAATCCTTACGAATACAAAAAACGTCATACTTATGAGGCCAATGCCTTCATCGGCGGGCATATGGTGCCAAGGGTAGTGATCGATCTATCTGCAAAAAACCTGAAAGATCCGTCTATTTTGGCAGATGCAGGGTACCTGTACGCTCCATTGTTGGATAAATACAACATGGCCGAGCAATCGGTTGATTTTGTTTACCTGGCAGATGAATTACCGTCGTTTACTTTTCCGGCTAATTTAAAACAGCTATATAACTACAATACCTGGCAAAAACTTGCCGATAAAACCAATTGCCATCCGTTATTCACCCTAAAGGAATACATCGGGGCAACAGATCGTACATCGGCATTAAACCTGGTGGAAATAGTACCTGGAGATATAGATTCGGAAGAATTTGGCTCATTGCCTTTTGATAACACCCTGGTATTTGTATTGGAAACAAACCAACTTCATGGCATGGCCGATCAGCGTGGTTTCTTTTTCAAAATGGAAGAGTTGGGCTTAGATGTTCCGGTGATTGTGAAAAGAGGCTATAAGTTTGAGTCCGAAAGTCCGGAAGTCGGAAAGTCCGAAAGTGAGGCAGGTCTCATATCTCAAATCTCATATCTCACATCTAAACTACAACTTTACGCCGCTACAGATTTAGGCGCTTTGCTGGTTGATGGTTTTGGCGACGGGATCTGGATTGATGCGCCTGAAGTTCCTTCCAATGTGATTACTTCCACTGCTTTTGGTATTTTGCAGGCTACCCGGTCACGCATCTCCAAAACCGAATATATCAGCTGCCCAAGCTGCGGGCGTACTTTGTTCGATCTGATGATCACTACGCAGATGATCCGCAGCCGTACAAGTCACCTTAAAGGGCTAAAAATCGGTATTATGGGTTGTATTGTAAATGGTCCGGGCGAAATGGCTGATGCCGATTATGGTTATGTAGGTTCGGGTACTGATAAGATCACCCTTTACCGCGGTAAGGAAGCTGTAAAGAAAAACATTAGCGCGGCAAACGCCCTTGATGAACTGATTGGGATTATTAAGGAAGATGGTAACTGGATAGAACAGGAATAACCCGGCAAGCCATATTTATGAGCGACAAGATCACCGTTTCAACTATTCCTTTAACCCTTAAGCGGCACCTGGAACTGGCCGGCAATATCTATGCAGAATTTGGAATAATTAATGATGGCTGGAACCAGGATGATTTTGCTGTATTAACCAACGAGCCAGGTGTAAACCATAGCTTACCGATTAAAACCGATTATTACTCGGTTATTTTGTGCCTTAGGGGCAGCTGTAAAAAAACAATAGGGCATTTTGTATTTGAAGTTTATACCAACTCGGTTCATTTGGTATCGCCCCAGTTTATCACCTCTTTTGAGGATGCTTCTCCCGACCTGCTTTTGTACCAGGTACTGTTTAAAAAAGAATTTTTGACCAATAATTTTCTTAAAGAAAACATCCTGGATAATCTTTTGGAGATAAATCCTGATTATCCGCCAATTTATGGTCTGTCGCAAAAAAGTTGCGCATCCTTAAAGTCGCTTTACGAAAAAATAAGTGACGAGAGCCGGGAGCAAGGCGCTTTCCATTTGCAGATCCTTCGCCTGTTGTTAACAGATCTGCTGTACGAAATGAACCGGGCCTGCGAAAACTGTTTGCTGCACTCCACGCGCCACCTAAGTAAACAGTACCAATTGGTATATAAGTTTAAAAAATTGGTTGAAGATCAGTTTTTAACCTTAAAAACGGTGCAGGAATATGCCGATGCACTATTCATCTCCAGTAAATATTTAACCGAAATTGTAAAGGGCGAAACCGGGCAAAATGCCTTGCATGTTATTCATAACCGCCTTTACCTTGAAGCGCAATACCTGTTATCCTCATCAGGCCTCAGCATTAAGGAAATTGCCGAGCGGCTTAACTTCGATAACAGTTCGCATTTCAGCCGTTTTTTTAAACGTTTTGCCGGCAGTAATCCTTCGGAGTTTAAGCAGCTCCAATAAAAAATCTCCATTTATCTTTCCGTGCCTCCGTTATGACTATTGCCTGACGGTAATGATCACTAAACGGAAAAATTGGTTGTTAAAACCGATTTATTGAGATTGATGAGCCGCGGTATCGGCAGTACCTTTGACATGTCAATCAAATAACAACAGCCATGAAAAAGCAAAACATAGAGTTAATAAAAGGCAGGTTACTTCAACTTTACTTTGGAACTTTCCAGATTTTGACCATCATTTACAGGTAAATGATTTAGGGAGAATGCAAACCCAACTATATAGGTAACAAACACTACAAAAACAACCAGCCGTTTGCGGCTTCAATATATAAACAGACATATGAAAAAAAAGGCAGACTTTTATTGAGTTTGCCTTTTTAGTTTAAAAACCTTCGCTAAATTAAAACAACCGATGCACTGTCAGAAACTCTCCGGATAACACCATTTAACGAACCAGGCTTCCACTTTGGCAAAAGCTTAATAACCCGCACCGCTTCTTTATTCGCCTCTACAGTAAGTCCTTTTATAACTTTAACGTGGTTTAACTGCCCATTCTTTTCTACCACAAAGTAAACAATTACCTTTTTTCCGGATAACCCTTTTACCGGGTGTAATTTTGATTTGATAAACTCATCCAGTTTTGCCTGCCCTCCCGGAAACTCCGGCAATACTTCTTTGGGCGTTGCGGAGACTACTGTATCAGCAGTTTTTTTTGGGCGTTGGGCAAGTGCCCGCTGTTCTGAGCCGCAAAGGGTAAAAATTCCCCAAATTAATACAAGTTTAAATTTCATTGTATGTAATATTTATTTGTTAATATTCGTGTTATTTGTGAATACAGAAACCCAACAACACAACCTGATGCGTTTTGATAGATTTGTTAATACACCGCGTTAAACTCTGCAAACATATTCCCGGCTTCGGCAAGGCTGCTTAAGTTCACATAATCGCACACTTCGGCATACTCTGCCCATAGCTGGTGCACCACTTTATTTTGGTGGGCCTGCTGAATAGCTTCGGCAGACAGCCATTCAAAAACTTCTACAATTGTACCATCGGCAGCTTCCATAATTATGGCTTCCCTGTCAGTTACCAGCCCTTCCGCTTTCAGGCGCGGTACGTGGGTTTTGGTCAGTTCTTTTAATGCTTCGGCTTTACCGGGTTTGGGTTTGTAGGCTACTATTACTATGCGTCCCATAATTGTTGAGCGTTTGATGAAGCAATTTTACAATTTTAAAAACTCTTGTAACAATACCGGGTTTGGTTTATAACATATGATGACTGTATAGTAACAATAGCCGAACAATATGGCAAAGAAATTGCAGACCAGCTGGTAGAGAGGCTGTTAAACGCAGGTATAAAAAGAATATAGAATAGAGAAAAAATACAATTACAGGTCCCTTTTTATTATTTCTCCCGTATTCCTAAAACAACCCAAACTTATCCCTCATCCTATGTCCGTCTTCCAATACATAAACCATAGGTACTTCGTGGCCAAGGTCTTTAAAAACCATAATGTCGCGGTATTTCCGGGGGATGAGGTTGTAAAACGCGTACTCGTTATTGGGTGGTGCAAGATGATCAAGCAGTCCGATTCCTAAAAGGATAGGCGTTTGAATGTTTTGTGCAAAGTTCTTGATGTCGAAGTAATCCAGGTTATCCAGGATCTTATCAAATTTATACCCTTTTTCTCCGGCATACTTACACAGGGCGTACGTCGGCCAGTCTTCCTGGTCGGTAAGGTTGCGGATGTCGCTGAGGATTGGGTTTTGTGATGATATCAGCTGGGTGCGGCTATCAAGCCCGGCTACGGCTGCAGCAAGGAAACCGCCCATACTGCCGCCGGATACTTCAATGCGTTTAGAGTCAAGCTCGGGTCGCGAACAGATAAAATCAATCGCACGGATACAATCCATAATGGCGCCGCGAAGTACATACTTGTTTTTATCCTCAACATTCAGACTGATAAATTCCAGCCTTTTAGGATGGATCACATCGCGGCTGTTGCCCTGCCCGCGTATGTTAAGGGCAAATATGGCAATGTCATCATCCTGGCCAAGCATGGGTTTCAAATCAACCTGGTAACCAGGTAAAACCAAAAGCGTGGTGAACCTTTTATTTTTAACTGTTGTTTTAGGAATAGTAAGCCACCCGCGAATGGTAATATTATCTAATGATTTCATCTCGATCAGGTACACCTTTCGGTTTTTGCTTGATTGATCAACTTTTTCGGTCATTTTAAAATCGGGCTTAACCGCGGCTAATTCGGCTTTGGTGCTTTGCCAAAAGCTATCAAAATCAACCGGGCGGCCGTGTTCTGATTGAATCTCGTCGGGCCTGATGCCAAATACACGGCGGGTGGTATCATCATAATCAGATACATTCACCATGAAGTTTATTTTGTAAAATCCTGGTTTTTGAGATGGTATTGTAAAATCATAGCCCGCACTGCTGTGCTTAGATAGTTTTACCGGCCTGGTTTCTTTAGCAACAATAACACCTGCCGGGGTCATTGCAATATAAGATACCGTACCCGTTTGGGTGGCATCGGTGGCATTTTTAACATTGAAGGTATAGCTGGCACGGCTGCTAAAAATGGCATCTTTACTGCCTGCTGTAAGCATGGTTGACAGCTCCCCATCATCTTTATGAACAGGAACTTTCGCGCTAACGCCATTTATAGCTAAAAGGCAGATTATGCCAAGTATAGTGATATAAGTTTTTAGAGTGATATAAGGTTTTAGGCTGGTCATGATTACTTATATTAAGGCTATTAAATAATTCATATAATGAATGTAATTGATAGTCAATGTATTATCTTTTCAATTCGGGTATCCCCTTTTAGCTTTTATATAAAAGCTGATATGAAATCAATATTACCTGGTATCGATTCGGTAATTTAATGATGCTGAAAGACTGGTACCCGCACCTGTATTACGCCCGGTAATGAAAGTTCCGCCTGTTAAAAATAACGACAGGTTTTTGGCGAACGCATGCCCGTAACTTACCGATACCTGGTTAAAAGCAAAGTTTTTACTGGTGCTGGGGTTGGCAGATATAATGGGATTTGGGTTAATAAATGAATTACCGCTGGTTGCATAAAAACCGCCAACGCTTACCGATACCTGCTCGTGAAAGTTTTTATCCAGCGTTAAACCATAGGTAAGGTTATACCTATCCTGGAAAACAGATTCGCCTCCAAAATACTCGCGCACAGCATTCTCTGCAACAAAATAACTTTGCCTGCCAAACAGGTGGCCACTACCGGCAAAGGCAAGTTTAAGCTCCGATCCGTATTGACTATAACCCAAACCCGGATTGTTTTTGTACGTAGGTATAATGCCTGTAGCTTTTATACTAAAATAGTATTTGTAATTAATGTTAGCCAGGTAATATTTAATACCTATTTCAATATCCTGCAGGCCCGAGGTAGTAATAGCATTAGGGATACTATTGGTTTTAAAGTAATTTATGGAGTAAGGCACCAGGGCCGATATTGTAAATTTCCTGCTTATACCATATTCAGCATACCATGCACAGCTTATAGCATGGAAGCGTCCGTTATCTTTAAAAGTCGTTCTATGACTGGTGGAATCAAACTGCTTATTGGCAAAAAAGTAACTTACCGATGGCGATAACACAAACCTGCCCGGCCTTACAGGGAAGCCATCGGCAAAGCTGTTGTTGCGCGCTAATGTTAGCAACATAACAGTGGTAAAAAGGTATTTTAATGCGTTATTATTGAGGGTCATAGTTTTATTCATAGGTATAGGTTAAAATAGGCCAAAGGTATCGCGCATCCAGTTGCCCTCATAATCTTTATATTTCTGGCTTACCTCGTGGCCAAGGTCTTTATAAACCATTACTTTTTTATCGGTATTTAAAGAATTATAAACTGCATAACCATTGCCGGGCGGTACATACGGGTCAAGCAAACCTAAACCCAGCAGCGTGGGGCATTTAACATCGGTAGCAAAGTTTTTGGTATCGTAATACTCCATATTGCGTAAAACCTGGTCGAAAGTTACATCTGGTTTACCCGCAACATATTTTTTGATATCATTAATAGGCCAGTCAGCCGTGCCAACAAGGTTGTGTACATCACTTAAAATGGGGTTTTGCGCCGAGCAAATGGTAATCCTGCTATCTAAACCTGCAAGCGCTATGGCCAAATATCCACCCATACTACCACCGGTAGCCATAATCTGGTTGTGCCGTAGCTCCGGGCGCGAGTAAATGAAATCCACAGCACGCACGCAATCCATAATTACACCGCGCATCACATATTTATTTTTATCCTCAATATTATAGGAGATAAATGCATCGCGCTCGGTATGGATCACATCGCGGCTGTTGCCTTGTCCGCGGGTATTAAGAGTGATAATAGCCAGGTCGTCATCTTTACCTACAATTGGCTTAAGCACCACCTGGTAGCCCGGCAAACCCAGCAATACCGAGAATTTTTTGCTTTTGTTACTGTTTTTGGGTATGGTCATCCATCCACGGATGGTAAGGTTATCCAAAGATTTCATCTCGATAAGAAAAACCCTACGGTTATCAGTATTTTGCGATGGTTGTTCGGTTAATTTAAACTGGGGTTTTACCTTTGCCAACTCGGCTTTGGCCGTTTTCCAAAAACTATCAAAATCTGCAGGTTTTGGATAGGCGGACTTAATATCATCGGCTCTGATACCAAAAGCACGGCGGGTAGTATCATCATAATCAGATACGTTGATCATCATATTCAGTTTATAAAACCCGGTTTTTAGTGATGGTATCTCAAAGTTGTAATGTTCCTCGCTTTTCCTGCCAATTTTTACGGGCTTAACGAGGGTTTTAACCTTTACCCCTTTTTCAGTGGTAATTGCATATGATATAGTGCCGACCTGCTCGGTATCGTAACTGTTTTTTACGTCAAAGGAGAATGAGGCTGTTGAGCTAAAAATGCCTTCTTTATTGTTGATGTTTAATACGGTTGATATAGTTTCTTCATCTTCTTTAGGGGAGGTATCGCCTTTAGCATGCGCAGAAACATGCTGACCCAAGGCATGCTGAAAGGAGACTATTGTAACCACTAAGAGTAAATATTTTTTGAAGTTGGTCGTCATAAGTAATTATTATGCAATGATCTTTGCCGACTCATTTTCGGGGTTATACCGTTTATTCCTGATCAGGAAATTTGATCTGCGAATATAATGGTTAAGCGGCTCCTCGATAAGCTTAAACAAAGTGATTGAAATTACATTTAAAACGATAAAAGCATACAGAAGGTTTAAACTATCGTATTCAAAGGGCGAATGCCAATCGACCCCCCACTTATCATAAAGTTCAAATGTGTAATCATTAAGCCAGTTAAAGCTATGGTGCAAAAAGGTATACATATAGCCCAGGTGTACCAGGTAAAATATATATGAGCTTTTGCCAAGCAGTTCCACAAACGGATTGGCCAGTATTTTTTTAAGTATGGTAGTTTCGGTAAGTATACCGTAAAAGAATAGTGCTATTGATAAAGCCAATAGGTAATTATTGGTAATGATGCCCAAAGGATTATGTAAACCGGCTTCCTGTCCGGCCGGTATGGGCAGAACAGACATGATCCAAACACAGAAGAAGATCATGAAAAAGCCTAAGTATGTGAGTTTTTTATTGCTGCTCCCATCCAGTTTTTGTTTGCGTACAATGAGTGCCAGTTGGATTCCGGCAAAAAACTCAAAGCACCGGCCCAAAAAGGTGTACAGCATCATAAACGTAAAATTGCCGAAAAAGCCATACCAGTTTACATGACTGAATATCAATACCAGCACAGCGCCCAGGGCGGTAATAGCAATAGGTTGGATATAAAACTTCTTGTACCTGGCAGCTATAAGAAAGATGAACGGTGCCGAAAAGTAAAAACATTCCTCAACCGTAAGCGACCAGCCCTGTGCTATTCCTGTAAATTTAAGCTGATCGAAAAAGCCCCGCAGAAAAACGATGTTCATGAAAAACAGCACTATGGGGTTATGATCGGCGGTAACGGTTTGGTTATTGGTAAAATAAAATGAGATGAAAGCCCCGATGGTTAAAATGGCATACATAGGGTAAATACGGGCTACCCTGTTTTTTAAGTATTGTTTAAACCAATCTTTAGTAAGTTTAAAACTATCAAAATAACGGAAAGCAATTAAAAAACCCGAAAGCACAAAGAAAATGGTAACCCCTATATGGAACTCATTGAAAAAACGTTGCACAGAGTGAGGAAATTTTTCATCAAAAATATAAGCGAAATGCGATATGAATACCAGGTAAGCTGCCATTGCGCGTACACCAGTTAATGCGGGAATGTAGTTTTGTTGCGCTCTTTGTGACAAAATGGATGTAAGTTAAAGATTCCAGTCAAGTTTTTCAACTTTCGGTTTACAAAATTGAGGCCAAGATGTCTGAATCATTTTCTGTAACCGGAATTTACAGAATTAATGAAATTAACAGAATTTGCCTGTATATCAGTTATACTCAAAATCATATCAATTGGTTCTAAAAATTCTTTAATTCGTTTAATCCCGGTTTCAGACAGAAAGAGCACTCCCCTGAACCACACCTCTGCTCAATATCCTTTGGTCGATATAGTATTGGATCTCCGATTTTTTGAGGCCCCAGTTGGGAGCTATCAGCAATTCGCGGTCGCTAAGTCCAAACAGGCGCTGGATCACGATATCCGGGCGAACTCGAGGCAGCAGTTCGCATAAAAAGTCGGCATATTCATCAATGCTGAACACTTTGAAAGGTTCGCGCTTGTATTTAACACCCATTACAGAGCCTTCTACAATATGCAGGTGGTGAAATTTTACAAATTTTATCTGTGGAAAACGGTTGATCTCATCGGCATATTTCAGCATCATCTCATGTGTTTCCCAGGGGAAACCAAAAATGGTGTGTACACAAACATCCAATTTGCTATTTTCAACCAATTTAAGGGCCTTTACTAATTCCTCGTGGTTACATCCGCGGTTTATCTGGGCAAGAGTTTCGTCATAAATAGATTCCATCCCCATTTCCAGGTCAACGTCAAATCTGTCGGTATAACTTTCCAGCAAAGCTATCTTTTCGGCGTCAATACAATCCGGGCGTGTGCCAATACTTAGGCCCACAATATCTTCGGTGCCATAGCTCAACGCTTCGTCGTACATCATTTTTAAATAATGCGCCGGTGCGTAGGTATTGGTATTGGGCTGAAAGTATATGATAAACTTATCAGCCTTATTACCCGTACGGGCACGCTCCATCCCCTGTATCACCTGATCACGTACAGTTGGCGCGTTACGGCTAACCGATGGGGTAAAGGAATCTACATTGCAATAGGTACAACCGCCATAGCCTTTTGAGCCATCACGGTTGGGGCAGGTAAAGCCGCCATCAACAATCACTTTAAATACACGATGGCCCTTATATTTTTCTTTAAGCCACGGGCCGTAATTGTTGTAGCCCTTCTCCCACACTTGTGTTGTTTCTCCTGTTAATTGCATTGTGCTGCAAAGATAGTGAATTGATTTACAGATAAGCGAATGTGTAACCTGGGCCCGTTTGCAATAAGTGCAAGGGAAAGGATCCAGGGAAGATTAAAACTCTCGCTTCAACCGTAGTAATTTCAATGAAATAATATTACACTTTTTTCCCGTTGAAAGTAATATTATACAGATCGGTGCGCCTGTCTTTTAAATTTTGTACACTGCCGTATTCGTGCAATTCGTCTAATAATGAAAGGTCCACATCGGCAATTACTATCATTTCACTATTGGGAGTAGCTTCTGATTGTATCCCATTGGTAGGGAACCCAAAATCCGACGGTGTAAATACTGCCGATTGCGCATAGCTGATGCCCATATTATTTACATTGGGCAGGTTCCCTACGCAGCCGGCTATGGCCACGTAGCATTCATTTTCAACCGCACGTGCCTGTGAACAAAATTTAACCCGGTTATAGCCGTTCTGCGTGTCCGTTAAAAACGGAACGAACAGGATCTGCATATCCTGGCTGGCCAGGATGCGCGATAGCTCGGGGAACTCCACATCATAACAGATCAGGATGCCTATTTTACCGGCATCGGTTTCAAATACCTTTACCTCATCGCCGCCGCGGATGCCCCATGAGCTGATTTCAGATGGGGTAGGGTGGATCTTGTAAACCTCTTCCATACTGCCGTTGCGCCTGAAAAGGTAGGATACATTATACAGCGATTCTTCGAAGATGGTAGGCATACTGCCCGCTACGATGTTCACGTTGTACGATACCGCAAGTTTAGAAAATTCCTCGATGATGGGTTGTGTGTATTTAGCCAGCTCGCGCATAGCCTTTGCCGAATCCATGTGGTTGTAATCTGCCATCAGCGGCGTGCCAAACAATTCGGGAAATAAAATAAAATCCGACTGGTAATCGCTCACCGCGTCAACAAAATATTCGGCATGCTTCAGCAATTCGCTAATGTTGTTATAGGGGCGCATTTGCCATTGAACCAGGCCAATACGTACAACGGTTTTTTGGTTAATGGCGGTGCTTACTTCCTCGTAATACACATTATTCCATTCTATCAGCGTAGCAAAACCTTTTGAGCGACTGTCCTCGGGCAAATAATTCTTCAGCACCTTACGCACGTGGAAATCATTAGCCAACTGGAAGGATAGGGTGGGATCATAGATCTCTTTATACTTTACCTTATCAATATACTGGCGGGGGGTAAGATCGTTTTGGTATTTCTGGTAATTGGGAATGCGCCCCCCGGCTATAATGCTTTTCAAATTCAGCTTTTCGCACAGCGCTTTACGGGCGTCGTAAAGGCGTCGTGCTAAACGCAAACCGCGATATTTAGGGTGGATAAATATATCAATACCATACAATACATCGCCCTTTTCGGTATGGGTTTTAAAGGTACTATCGCCGGTGATCTGTTTGTAGGTGTGGTTATCGCCAAATTTTTGGTAATCAACCATAATGGCAAGGGCACAACCCACCACCACATCATTAACGGTTACGCAAATTTGTCCCTCGGGGAATATCCGGATGAGCCTTTTAATGGAATTGGCATCCCAGTAATCCTCATCCATATCCATATAGGCCGATTTCATCGATTTTTTTAGTTCCTGGTAATCCTGTACTTCCAGGTTTCGCATTTCAACACTTTGCAGATCCATATTGTGTTTTTGTGTTTTGTCGTTTTTTATTTTCCCCGCAAAGACCCGAAGTCGCAAAGAATAAATAAAGGTGATTTAATAACTGCCGGAGTCTTTATGAGATCATATTTTATTATTTGTTTGGACTATGTTTTTCTATTCCGGCCCACAACATCAATACCGGCTGTAAAGCTAATTGTGCCCAGGTAATAGCAGGTAATAAATGGCGTTATAGTTATGTTACCTAATTTAAACGGTGTATGAGTGGTCATCATAATATTAACCGGCAAAAAGGCTGCCAGCATTAATATGATACCATAAGCCGCCCGGTATTTTGTCAATATACAATATTTTGCTAAATATTGTTTTAAGCAGTTTAAATGTTGTTTTCCGGTCATTTCTCCTAATTTATAACCATTCTAAATACTCCTGTTTGACAAAGTGTTGACATTGCTGCGCTTTTATAGTGATATTTTTGTTCGGTCAAATTTAAAACTGCTTTGAAGTATTTAAAGGTTATTGCTTTTACACACAAACAGATTGAACTGAAGGAAATAGGTAGATTGGTGGTATGCCAGGAAAATCTGACAGAAAAACTTCAACAGGTTAAAACTCAATTTGGGATACCAGAGATCTTTTACCTGGCTACATGTAACCGTGTGGAATTTGTTATGACTACCCCGCAGGTGGTTGATAAGGATTTTGCCAAACGTTTCATTGAAGCTTTTAATACCGAGTTGTGTGAACATTCGCTAAGTACTTTTATGGATGGCGCTTCTATTTATGAAGATCAGGAAGCTATGGTTCACCTGCTGCGTACTTCCTGTTCATTGGAGAGTTTGATAGTTGGCGAAAAGGAAATACTGGCACAGTTGCGTAAAGCTTATGAGCATTGCAAAGCGGCTGGTCTTACGGGTGATGCTATGCGTATGATCATGAACTGCGTGGTAAAAACAGCCAAAGAGGTTTATACACATACCAATATTTCAAAAAATCCAATTTCGGTTGTATCATTGGCTTACCGCAAGCTTAAAGATCTTAACCTTTGCTCAAATGCCCGGGTACTCATCATTGGTGCCGGCGAAACCAACCGTAATATTTCCAAATACCTGCAAAAGCATAAGTTTAGCAACTTTGCAGTCTTTAATCGTACAGTTTCAAAGGCACAGCAACTGGCTGATGATTTGAATGGTGAAGCTTATGACCTCGAAGCGCTTAAAACATATAATAAAGGTTTTGATGCTATTATCACCTGCACATCAGCAGTTGAGCCCATCATTACTACCGAAATATACAAATCACTGTTAAATGGTGAAGCCGGTAGGAAAACTATAGTCGACCTTGCTATTCCCAATGATACTGCTCCGGAAGTGCTGGAGCAATTCCCGGTTAACTTCATCGAGGTGCATTCATTAAACGAGGTAGCCAAACATAACCTGCAGGAACGTTATCATGAGCTGGTACACGCCGAAGGTATTATTGAACAAAATATTGCCGAGTTTTTAACCCAGTTAAAACAACGCCGTATTGAAGTAGCCATGCGCCAGGTGCCCGAAAAGATCAAAGAGATTCGTAATACCGCTATCAATTCTGTGTTCGCCGATGAGGTACAAGGTATGGATCAACAATCGCGCGAGATCCTGGAAAAGGTGATGAATTACATGGAGAAAAAATATATCAGTGTGCCTATGATAATGGCTAAGGATATATTGATCAATGAAAACTAATTCTTATAACTTCAATTAATATAGCTGCTACAAGTTGCAGCTTCGTTAAACTCACGGTAGCAGTAACGTGTAAAATGAAGTATTCACAGGTGATTTTTATGTGTTAATACTCCAGCCACTTCCCGGCCCGTACCGATACCATATCTCCCTCAACATAACTGCCTGGTTCTTCATTGGCTACGCGTAACAGGATACTTCCGTTTTGGAGGATCAGATCCTCATAAGAACCTTTAAAAAGTACCTGTTTAACAGTCCATTTTTTTGTTTTGGTAATGAGTTTTATTTTGATCCATTCCGGGTATATAACCACATGATCTCTAATGGCTTTAATACCACAGCTTTTGGCTTCCTGAGCGGTAAGTACACTGCAATTACTTAATAGTTGCGCAGTATACAGATTTTTTGGCTGCTGGTAGAGTGTTTTAGGAGGACCCTGCTCTACAATTTGTCCATTTTTGATCACCACCAGTTTATCAGCCATAGATAGTACTTCGGCGGGGTCGTGCGATACCATGATCACCGTAAGGCCAATTTCCTTTACTATCTCCCTGATATCGTGTTGTAAGCCTTCCCTGAACGATGTATCAACCTGGTTAAAAGGCTCATCCAGCAATAATACCTGCGGACGGGTTATTATTGCTCTTGCAATGGCTACTCTTTGCTTCTCGCCACCACTTAGGTCGGCCACGCGCTTATCGGCCATGTGGGCCATATTAAGTTGTTGCAGTACCTGCTCTGTTTTTTGTTGTTTGGCTTTCAAATCGGTTGCGGGCAGCATAGCCGCCACGTTATCCCAAACCTTGGCAAACAGGTTGAGGTCATCGGTATTCTGGGTAACCATTTTCATGGCGTCATGGCCGGGGATCAGCTTTTCTTCGGGCCCCCAGATGCGTTCGCCTTTAAATTGAACCTCACCTGTATCAGGAGAGAGCAAACCATAAAGTAATCGTAGTAAAGTGCTTTTACCACTGCCGCTCTCGCCTATAATAGCCGTTATTTTGCCCTGCTCAATAGCTATATCTGTTGTTTTAACACCGGCCATCTGCTTGCCGGGATATATTTTACTTACCGCAATAGCCTGCAAAAAAGGAGTATCTGACATTGTGTTACAAAGATAGCATAAACACTAATTGCCACGAATTATTTCGAATCCCACGAATTTGATTGACACGAATTTCACGAATGAAGACGAATTTCCACAAATCCGCTTGTAGCTAAAATTTGTGCAATTCGTTTTGGTTCGTGAAATTCGTGTTTATTAGAATCCCAGCGTCAACCCAAACGAGAAGTTCTTTAATCCCTCCTGTTCAGGGCTGTTTTCAAACATATCATTAAAGTAGTACTTGGCGTAGATGCCCATGATGCCATAGCCCATGCGAACGAAAACGCCTTTGCGCAGTTTGGCAAAGTGGTAATCATCATCAAACTTTTGCTTGCCCCGCTCGTCACTTATCTGTTTTACACGGCCGTTTAGCAAGATCCCAACTTCGGGGCCGGCAACCAGGCGGAAGTAGTTACCGCGGCTATCTTCATGACTACGATAATAAAATGACAACGGGATGCGTAGGTAGCTTGACGAAAAACGGTTTTTGCTAAAGTGGATACTATCCTGCACGTAGGTTAAAACCGGCGCATTGCGTTGTATCGTGATATCCTGGCGCAGGCGGATGTTGGTCCAGTCGAACCCTCCCGAAACATAGATCTTGAAAGCGCTGTTAAAACGATACCCAAATTGTACAACGTCAAACCCAAAGTTGGCGGTTTTCGCCTGGCGGTAGCTCAGGAATTTGTTTTTATCAGATAATGTAAAGCTGCCGTTATCAATTAAGGTAGCAAAACCGAGGTCGATCCTGGAAAAGGTGATACCGAAGGAAAAGCCGGGTGCTTTTGAATGGTAACGGATAGTGGTATCATTATCATTTACCGATACGTAAGGCACATCCTGGCCAACACCAAATTTTACTTTTAATCCTTTTTTGGTGACAACAGTATCTGTGGTAGTTTTGGTTGAGTCGGTTGTGGTGGTTTGGGCAAAGCTGTAGCTTGCGGCAACGCATAGCATTGCTGTGAAAATTAAGCGTTTCATATTATTTGTGTATATATATCCTTTAGATTTTATTTTTCTTTTTTCACTTTGATGATGCCCAGGTTTACGCCCGTTATAGTGGCATCATCCCCATCGGTATTGCTAAATTCAATGATCTTGTCTTTGCGTTTATCAACAGCAGCTATCATTACATTGAATACATCTCCCAGGCTGCGGATCTTATGTTTTTTGGCCGGGGGCTGTTTGTTGTTTGTGGCGGCGATCTGTGTTGGTATGGGCTGGATCTGCGGCGCATTTGCAAAAACAGGGGTCTCATCAATATGCTTTATCATTATTTGGGTAGCAGTATCTGGCGCAACCGGTTTAATTACCTCCTGCTTATGCGTGGCCGAGGCTAATGCCGGCTGATCTTCGGGCCGTACTACATCTTTTACCGGCTGATTTATAATTGGCTTTTCAACAATTATTGCTTTATGTGTTTTATTTATTTTTATGCCTGCCATACTATTAACCGGGTCTATAACTGCGTCTGCTTTGCTTTGATTAACAGGCTGCACATCTGCGACGGTTTTTGCAATCGGGGTGGATTTTACGGGTTGTTTAATTGCAACGATTCCATCAGTTTTAGTTTTTATTACCTTGACTTCCTTAGGGATAAACAGGATACCTGCGGTTACCAATAATATTACGCCCGCAGCAATGCTTAAGAAAGGCGCCAACGACCTTTTACGTTTACCGGCTTTTAATTCTTCGGTAATTCCTTCCCACACTTTTGCAGATGGCTCTATCTCATAATCGTTTAATGCCGATTGAAATAATTTGTCCAGATCCTTATCCTGCATATCCATAACTTTTACCCTCCATTTTTGCAATTTGTTCTTTTAATATTGTGCGTGCCCTTGATAGCTGCGATTTTGAAGCACCTTCGGTAATGCCCACTATATCGGCAATTTCTTTATGTGTATAACCTTCTAAAGCGTACAGGTTAAATACGATGCGATAACCCGGCGCCAATTGTTGTATCAATCCCATCAGTACCCTGGCATCCAGGTTTGCGGCTGCTATCGGGTTAACCGAAGGCTCTGTACCCGCATCGCCCATGTCAACCATTTGCATCATTTTATGGTGCTTGCGATAGTATCCGATAGAGCTGTGTACCATAATACGCCTTACCCAGCCTTCAAACGAACCATCGCCTCTATAATCAACCATTTTTTGAAACACCTTTATAAACCCATTCTGCAACATATCTTCGGCCTCCATTCTGTCGGTAGCATAGCGCATGCACACAGCCAGCATTTTGCCAGCTAATTGTTTATACAACAATTCCTGTGCTTTGCGTTCGCCGGCTTTGCAGCGGTCGACCAATTGTTCAAAAGTATATTTAGGTTCCAAAAACATCATTTAATAGCAAGATGAAAGTGGAGGTTAAATGGTTGCATGGGGTGTGAAATATTTTTTTAATTATTGGAACCTGATGTTATGTAAAGCAATTTTAAACAGATAAGCAAAGTAACCATTTGTATTCAAATTAAAATGTGTATATTTATTAAAATTTGTGTGTATGAGGACTAATATCGATATAAACGATGAACTGATGCAAAAAGCTCAAAAGTTAAGTAGTTTAAAAACTAAAAAGGCAATAATTGAAGAGGCACTAAAACTTTATGTAACTCTTGAAAATCAACAAAAACTTGCTGATTTGTGGGGCAAGGTTGAAATAGATGACAAGGCTTTTGAATAGGGAGATTGTTTTAGTTGATACATCGGTATGGATCAACTTTTTTAAAGGTATTGAAACGGAATCCAGCAAGTTTCTAAGGAGTAATTTGGCTAATATAGTAATTGCCACCTGCCCAACTATAGTTCAGGAGGTATTGCAAGGTATAACCTCTGACGTTAGTGAGCGCATAGTAAAATCACATTTTGACAACCTGACTAAACTCCACGAAAATTCTTATGATATGGCTGTTAAAGCCGCAAATTTGTATAGAGACCTTCGAAAAAAAGGTGTGACGATTCGTAAACCAAATGATTGCTTAATTGCTGTTTACGCCATGAGCAATAAGCTTACTTTATTGAATGATGACAGAGATTTTCAATTTATAGCCCAACACTCTTCATTAAAGGTAATGAGCTTTGATGGATAAATCACTTTTTCTCCCTAAACCGCTTATAAATTTTCACCGCAATCATCAATATCACGCCTAATGATACTATCCCCACCACACCAAATATCCAGCTGAAACCATCTTTTAATACGGCCAGGAAAACGATAGCAAACAAAAGGATTGTAGCTAATTCATTCCACAGGCGCAATTGGGTTGATGTCCATTTAAAAATACCTTTACGCATCTGCTTCATTTTGTGCTCGCAGATGTGGTGATAAGCTACCAGGCCCAACACAAATAGTAACTTAATCTGCAGCCAGGCCATATGCAGATATGCCTGACGCAAGTAAACCATGGTACACCCGGCAACAATTACTATCAGCATCGATGGAGCCGTTATAATATTAAACAGCTTCTTCTCCATGATCTCGAACTGGGCAGATAGGATGCTACGATCTGGTTCGGGCTTGTCTTGCGCTTCGGTATGGTAAATAAAAAGGCGCACCATATAAAACAGCCCGGCCATCCAGCAGACTACAAAAATGATATGTATGGCAAGAACGTATTCGTACATATATCAAGTATGTCATTGCGAGGAACGAAGCAATCGCAGACTCAGCAAATCTGATATGCAAATTCGCGATTGCTTCGTTCCTCGCAATGACATGTAAGGTTTTATTAGTTCCTGTATTCTTTAATTACTTCCACCGCATACTTCACATTATCAAACGGGATATCTGGCATAATGCCATGGCCCAGGTTGAAGATGAAGCCAGATTCGTCCTTCATCCGGTCGAACAAGCGGTGTATGCGGTCTTTAATTACTTTTTTATCCGCATATAATATATGCGGATCAAGGTTGCCCTGTACAGCTATGCCTTCAGGTAAACACTTTTTAATATTCAACAGGTCAACATTCCAGTCTATCGAGATTACATCCGGTTTTGCTTCGGCCATTAGCGGCGCGAATACCGAGCTGCCTTTACAGAACGATATCACCGGGATATCTTTCCTGTTTAGTTTGCTGATGATCTCCTGGATGTAGTGATGACTAAATTCTTTATAATCATCCCAGGCCAGGGCCTGTGCCCAGCTATCGAAGATCTGTACGGCATTTACACCGGCTTCAATTTGCAGATTAAGGTAATTTGCCGTAACAACAGCAATTTTTGACAACAGCTGATGAGCCATTTCCGGCTCATTATGCAGCATTAGTTTGGTAAGCTTGAAATCTTTTGATGACCCGCCTTCAACCAAATAGCTCATTACCGTAAATGGCGCGCCGGCAAAACCTATCAGCGGGATACTGCAATTTAAACGTTGCTGAATTACTTTAATGGCATCAGCCACGTATTGCAGCTTATCGCCCACATCAGTTTGCAGGTTATCTATATCTTTTTGTGTACGTACCGGGTTGGCAAACTTAGGGCCTACTCCCTGGTTAAAGCTTAAGTCGCCGCCCATTGCCTCGCCTGTAACCAATATATCCGAGAACAGGATGGCAGCATCAATACCCAGTAAATTAACCGGCAACATGGTAACATCAGCAGCAAGCTCTGGTGTTTTGCACATTTCTAAAAACGAATACTTGTTTTTAATGTCCCAGTATTCTTTCATGAAACGACCTGCCTGGCGCATCATCCACACCGGCGGGCGTTCTGTTTTTTCGGAAAAAGCTGCCTTTATTAATAACGAATCTCTCATATCTTTGGAAGAGAACCAATAATTAAGAGTAAGGAATTAAGATTTTTTGTAATCGGATCGATGGCTTTACGGCATCAGTATATCCTAAGGACGATTTTATCATTAAACCACCTGGTCTTATCTTAATTCTTTACGCTTGATTCTGAACTCTTTTTATAGTGTTTTTTTAATTCCTTGTGAAGCTTGTTAATAACATCCTTCATTTTGGCGGTAATTTTATCGGCATGCTGCTCGGCTAACTCCAGGTAGGCCTTGGCTTTTTCATAATTGCCAAACCTTATACTGATGTTGGCTACGGTAACCAGTGCAGCCACATGATCATTTAATGATTGTAATGGATATTGTGCAGCAATTTCATAATGCTTTTCGGCTGCTTCAAAATCCTGCTTTTGAATGCAGATGCCACCGTAGATATACTCGTAATAACCACGGCGTTTTTTACTAAGCCATCGCGGATTGCTGATCTCTTTTAACGATGCCTCGGCTTTATCAAAAGCCTTATGGTGAAAATACCGGGCGGCAATAACAAGGGTGCCCTGCTTAAAGTAATCCCAGACCAATAAAATGATCATCAATACTGCTACTGTGGCCAATTCGTAAATACGAAGGTACAGCAGCAAACCCAATGATAACAGGAAAACAAATGCGATGAATATGCGTACCCTATTACTGAACATTAATGTTGATTATCGGTAAATTTATAGCCTACACCACGAATAGAATGAAAATAAACCGGGTTTTTAGGGTCTGGTTCAAAATACTTACGGAAGGTTAGGATAAAGTTATCAATGGTACGGGTTGATGGGTATACATCATAATTCCAAACTGTTTCCAGGATCTGCTCGCGCGATACTGCATCGTTTCTGCGCTCAATTAAGAGCTTAAGCAGCATGGTTTCTTTTTTTGTAAGCGGAGTGATGGAATCGTCTTCATTAACCAGTTCAAAAGAGTTAAAGTGAATGGTTTTTTCGCCTATCTTGTAGCTGTTAAATTCTTTAAGATCATCACCTTTCAAACTGCGTTTTATAAGGTTGTTTACCCTTAGAATTAATTCTTCAAGGTTGAATGGCTTGGTTAAATAATCGTCGGCGCCTTTTTTAAGACCGGCAATTTTGTCCTCATTGGTGTTTTTAGCAGTTAAAAACATGATAGGTACTTCGGTATTCTCCAGCCTGATGGTTTCGGCAACCACAAAGCCGTCAATCTCGGGCATCATTACATCCAATATCACCAGGTTAAAACGCTCTTCTTTAAATAACTGCAAAGCTTTTTTACCATTTTTAGCTGTAGAAATTTTATAACCTTCCAGCTCCAGGTTAAGTTTGATGGCTTCTAACAAATGTTCTTCGTCTTCGGCTAATAAAATTCTCTTCTTGTTAAGCATATGACTTTAATTTAAATACACTAATTCTCACGAATTATATCGGATTGCACAAAGCAATTTTAATTAACTAAAACACTAATTCTCGCAAATTATAGAAGCAGATTGATGAAAATTAGCTCCATTCGTGAAATTCGTGTTATTCAATAAATTCATGTTATCCATCAAAAACAACTTCAAAAATACTGCCTGCCGGGCGGTTGTCTTTCACCCTTATGCTGGCATGATGCTTATCCAGCACCTCTTTTACTATATAAAGGCCCAAACCGGTGCCTTTGGTATTACGGGTATCCTCGCTGCCCACCCGGTAAAATTTATCAAAAATACGGGTTTTTTCATGGTCGGCTATCCCAATGCCGTGATCGGCAACTTCAAGGTAAATTTTCTCTTCTTTTTTGAAGAGTTTAACCGCAACAGCCGAGCATGGGCTTGAATATTTTACCGCGTTTTCTATAAGGTTTGTTACCACCGATGTAAGCGCGAACTTATCGCCGGTGATCTCGATCTTAGGTTCAATTTCGGCGTCGATGATCTGCTGGTTGCAATCGCACTTGGTTATCTGTAGCCGGTTAACTATACTATCTACCAAAACCGACAGGCTAAAACTCGCTTTAGGGAACGAATATGAACGGTTATCAATTTTTGATGCCAGCAGCATGTTCTCTACCATGTCGTCCAGGCGTTCCACATCATTCAATGATTTATCAATAAAATCGAGTATCTGATCTTTAGAAAGATTACGCTTTTGGATGGTTTGCAGCAATATTTTGATGGATGCCAGGGGCGATTTTAACTCATGTGTCACCGAGAGCAAAAAGTTCTTTTTTTGCTCAGATAGTTTTTGCTGGCGATTAAAAGATTTGTGCAGATTATAAGCACCAATTATAAATACCGTTATAAACATGCAACCCTCGCTCACTATCATCCCGGTGCGCTTTGGCTGCAACGAAACCAGCATATAACCCCACCAGATCAGCTCGGCAATGGCGTAAATAATAAGTGCGTAAAAAATTACAAATGTCCTCTTCATTTTAGTTTGCTTTTGCAGTGTTCAGTGCGCAACTTGTTTTTTATCAGCCCACTGAAAAATCCCCACTACTTACCCTTAAACACCAAATCAAGGCTATCAAAAATAGCCCTTTTAGCTTTTTCTAAATCAATTTTAGTATGTGCAGATGATATAAAGCCAACCTCGTAACCCGATGGACCGAGGTAAACGCCCCGGTTAATTAATTCACGATGAAACTTTTTAAACTTCTCCATACTTGAAGCATCAATGTCTTCGGCTTTACGAATATACTGTTTATCTGTAAAAGCAAACCAGAATATTGAGCCGATGCCAAACACCTTGAATTTATAATTGCGGGCCGTGGCAAAACGCTGTATGGCCTCGGTAAATTCTTCTGTTTTGTTGTTCAGGTCGCGGTAAAAACCCATGCGTAACAATTCGTTTAGCTGGGCAATGCCTGCGGCCATAGCCACCGGGTTGCCCGATAATGTGCCCGCCTGGTAAACCGGACCTTCGGGCGATATATTACTCATGATTACTGCAGATGAGCCATAAGCACCAACCGGCATACCGCCGCCAATGATTTTGCCGTAGGTAATAATATCGGGTTTGATTTGGAAATATCCTGCCGCACCTTCAAAACCAACACGGAACCCCGAGATTACTTCATCAAATATCAATAAGGTGCCGTTTTTGGTACAGATCTCGCGTAAAAATTGCAGGTATTCTTTTTCCTGCAACAGCAAGCCATTATTGGCAGGTACAGGTTCGATGATCACAGCTGCTATCTGGTCTTTAAACTCCTCAAAAGCCTTTGTAAGCGCTTCTTTGTCATTCAGTGATACTACGATGGTTTCATCGGCAAAGGCTTTTGGAATGCCTGCGGATGAGGTTTCGCCAAAGGTTACCAGGCCCGAACCTGCTTTAACCAATAATGCATCAACGTGGCCGTGGTAACAGCCTTCAAACTTTAAGATCTTATCGCGCCCGGTATAACCCCTTGCCAACCTGATGGCCGACATAACGGCTTCGGTGCCGGAGCTTACAAAACGGATCTTTTCAATAAATTTATTGTTTCTCAGGATCAGATCGGCCAGTTCGTTCTCAAGGGCAGTTGGTGCGCCGAACGACATGCCATGATGCATTACTTCAATTACCTTTTCCCGTACCTTGACGTTGTTGTGACCAAGGATGAGCGGGCCCCAGGAGCAGCAAAAATCAACAAACTCATTGCCATCAGCATCCCAAATGTGACTGCCATCGCCTTTTTGTATAAACAAAGGTGTACCGTAAACCGATTTAAACGCCCTTACCGGTGAGTTAACCCCACCTGGGAAATAGGTTTTTGCCCTGGCATACAATTCGGCAGATTTTTCCCTGCTGATATCTGGCTTACCCGTGGTGTTTACCGGCTCATTGGTATCACCCGAAAACATCTTTTTTATTGAATCTAACATTTTTTAAGCGTAAAGCTAAAAGCACAAGGCTTAAAGCTTGTTTATAATCGTTTAGCAAAAGCTTCGGCTTTTAAGCCTTCTGTTTTTAGCTTTTTAAATCCATTTATTCTCCAATACTTCCTTGGCATGATACGTCAAAATAGCTGTTGCTCCAGCCCGGCGGATACTGGTAAGTACCTCGGTTATGGCACGCTGCTCGTTGAGCCAGCCGCGTTGTACGGCGGCTTTTATCATGGCGTATTCGCCGCTTACATTGTAGGCAGCTACAGGGAGTTCGGTATTATCTTTTATCAGTTTTATTACGTCTAAATAAGATAGCGCTGGTTTTACCATTAAAAAGTCGGCCCCTTCCAGTTCGTCTAAGTTGGCCTCTATCAATGCTTCGCGCTGGTTGGCCGGGTTCATCTGGTAGGTTTTTTTATCGCCAAATTTGGGTGCCGAATTTAAGGCATCCCTGAACGGTCCATAAAACGCGCTTGCATACTTGGCCGAGTACGACATGATAGAAACGTTTGTAAAGCCGTTTTCGTCCAGTACGTGGCGAATATAACCTACACGGCCGTCCATCATATCCGAGGGGGCAATAATGTCAGCCCCGCATTGGGCATGAGCAAGTGCCATTTTACCCAATACCTCCAGCGTTTCGTCATTCAGGATCTCGCCATTTTTTACAATACCGTCATGGCCGTCGCTGCTGTATGGATCCATAGCTACATCGGTAATAATGCAGGCTTCCGGAAAATTCTTCTTTACCTCGCGGATAGCCCGTAGATACAAACTTTCTTCACGGTGACTTTCGGTAGCCATCTGGTCTTTTAAAGATTCCTCGATATTAGGGAAAAGATCAAATGAGTTTAACCCTAATTTAAGGCAGCTCTCAATCTCGCGCAGCAAATTATCAACCGAATAACGGTAAATTCCCGGCATCGATGATACTTCAGTTTTCTGGAATGTACCATCAACAATAAACAGTGGGAAAATCAGGTTAGCCGCGCTAACATGCGTTTCCTGCACCATCTGGCGTATCACTTCACTTTTCCGGTTTCTACGTGGTCTTTGTAACATAAGCCCCCCAGCCCCCTAAAGGGGGAGTTTTTAAATTTCTTTTTATAATATTATTAACCCACTAAATGTTCCCCCTTTAGGGGGTTAGGGGGCTTACAATCCAAACACCGCCTCTGCCAGGCCAACTTCGTCGGGCGAGTAGGGCAGTGTGTATTTTACACCCATTTCATCAAATTTTTTGCCGGTTGATTTACCTATCGCCACCACTTTCTGATATGGATCGAGCAGGTTACCGGCAAAATAAGCTTCTACGTTTGATGGGCTGGTAAACACCATCACATCCGCGCCGCTGGCTTCAACATCTTCCTCAAGCACGGTTTCGTAAACCGGCAGATCAATAATTTTTGTATCGGCAGATAATCCTTGCTGTATACTCCTCATCGGACTTTCGGCGCCGGGGAACAATACTATGGTGCCGTTGGCCAGTTTGGCAAACTCCTCGGCCACCTCGGCTGTATCTGTACCTTCGCCTACATAATCGGTAAAGTAACCTTTGCGGCGCAGCATCTCTTCACTTCCGCTGCCCATAACGCCAAACTTTACTTTTTTAGGGAAAGTTGGTTTCAACTGGAAAAAGTACTCCACCGCATTTTTACTGGAGAAAAATACCCAGTCGATATTTTTTAATATATAAGGATCGAGTTTGGTCATCACCGGCACGGTACGGATCAGCGAACGTGCCTCAACCTTTATCCCCCGGTTTTCCATCGATTTTTTGAAATAGCTCTGTTCGGATAGTTCCCTTGATATAAAAACCTTCAAAGGAAATTTCCTGTTTTTAGCAAATTTTGCAACTATCTTTTGCGCCAGTCCTTCGGTAGTTGGGGCCTCTACAAACAGGCGGTCGGGAAACTGATCGCCCTCATTAGCTTTGGATGTAAACACCTGGAACATGCCCTCGTCCCGGCGGCAATAGCAGCCCAGGGGCAGGTGGCAGCCACCGCCAAATAATTTAAGTACCGTACGCTCAACAGCCAGTTCCTCAGCCACATCGGGGTGGTGCAGGGCTTGCAGGGCCTCAAAAAGCTCCTGGTCTGACTCGCGGATCTGGATAGCCAAAGCGCCCTGCGCAGGTGCAGGGATCAGCTCGGCGGGGGTAAGTTCTTCTACATGAAATTCGCTCAGATCAATACCTAAACGACTAACGCCGGCTTTGGCCAGCATAATGGCATCATATTTTTCATCGCGCAGCTTGCCTATGCGGGTAGGCACGTTGCCGCGCAGGTCTTCTATCTCCAGGTCGGGACGGTAGGCCAGCAGTTGTGCTTTGCGCCTGTTTGATGATGTACCCACAGTTGCGCCATATTTAACCGACAGCTTTTGGTGCACATCTACACAATCCTTCAATATCAGCAACAGTTCAGAGGGGTCTTCCCGTTCTGAAACTGCTGCGATGATGAGTCCCGGAGGGTTTTCGGTTGGCAGGTCTTTATGCGAGTGAACCGCAAGATCAATAGTGCCGGCCAATAATTCTTCTTCTAATTCTTTAGTGAAAAAACCCTTGCCTTCCAGCTTATCAAAGCTGAGGTTTAGTATGCGGTCGCCCTGGGTTTTAATGATCTTTAGTGTGGCAGTTATGTTTAAAGCAGCAAGGCTATCCTTAACAAAATTGGCCTGCCATAGCGCTAAATCGCTACCCCTTGTTCCTATTATCAGTTTTCTGTCCAAAAGAATGATTGTTTTGCAGGTGCAAATTTAATTTTTTATAAGGATGATAAGGTACATGAATTTCACGAATTATTTCTAATTGCAACAATATGACGGTTATGTGTGGGTTTAGGGCTAAAGGCTAAAGGCTAAAGGCTAAAGGCTAAAGGCTAAAGGCTAAAGGCTAAAGGCTAAAGGCTAAAGGTATGAATTATCTTTAGCCTGTTGGCGGCCCTATTCAACATTGAATACCCAATGCCGGATAATGAGGTAAAAATATGGGTGTTGAATTAACATGCGGGTGTTCCAACGGAACGGGTGGTACGCATGGAACGGTCTGGAACGCATTCGTGCTGATTATCAGTTCTTTAGATTTTATCAAAATATAGCATGGAACGCCATTTGTATTGATTATCAAATTGTTACGTTTTTTCGCTTTTGAATAATGTCTTGTGTCTTGTCCTGAAATAGGTTTACACTATAAAATCTACAGCATCTATTTTAATGCTTAAATGCCTTAGTATTACCGGCATCTATTGGTAAAAATCAATAAATATCAACAAATGTTGAGGTTTATGGAAGTGGGTTTGGTTTTTTTTGGGGAGCGGGTTGCGGGGAGTGGGGTTCGTGTTTGTAAAGCCGGGCCTCGCGGTTATGCAAACACGCATTGCGCTGTTCGAAGCCTCCGACTTCGAACTAATATGTCAGGTAGTCTCCAGACTACTTGTTGCCGCAGCCTTAGCTATATATACCGGTTTTGCAAACTACAGGCATAATCGTTCGAGGTCAGAGACATTCGAACAGCGGGGAGACTTCAGATAGCAAGGGTAAGCATTTATAAGGCCCAAAGTAAATTATTATATTAGCTGCTCTTAAACCATTATCATGAGTCAAATCCAATGCCCCAACTGTAAAGCATACTTTGTTAAATTAATAGCTAAACAAGAACATTTATATAAAGGCATAATTGCCGATGTAGTTGGTCTTGTACTATTGGGTATCGGGCTGGGCGATGGAAGCGGTCTAAGCTTATTGTCATTGCCATTTATTGTATATGGTGGATTACACACCTTTATAGGTGCTGTACGAAAGACCAATGATTGCACTTGTAAAAATTGTAATTATCAGTTTACAATACCGGCCTGACGTAGTGCTCAGGACCGTGCGAAGTGCGGGTAATTATATTGATGGAGATCGGAATTTTTTTCTAAATAAATCACAAGTCATCCGCCCACCGGGCGACCACTCAAGACTTGCGCTAAGCAAGGCGGTATTGTATCAATTCAACAAAAAACGCCTTAATATTCACCGCAACAAAGTTCAAACTATATATTATATTTAGACATAATAATTAAACCATGTCCCAACATAAATTTTCTTTTACCCCGGAAAATGTCCGGAAAATTGAATATGTACTTCCTAAAATAAAATATTCCAGTTATATAGGTAATATAATAAAATGGCTAGAAAACTTTGAAGAAAGTGAAGTTGACTATGCGATTGATTTTTTAATGTTTTTTGAATTTATCACATTAAATGAACTTCAATTGAGGTTAACCGAGCAGCTATCACTATTAAATAAGACAATTCCTGAAAATCAGAAAATGTTGTTAATCCCATTTGCTAAATATGTAAAGAGCAATGATATAATAGCCTACTTAATTTCTAAAACGATGATTTTTCAAGATATGAAAAAAAAAGGAAAAATTGATATAACTAGAGATTTTAAAGATTATAAGTATCAAAAAGAGACGGTCCTTGTGTTTATAGATGATTTTATCGGAACTGGAGACTCATTTTTAACTGCTTACAAAGAACATCATATTGATGTTTTTATGGGAAATAATTCTAATATATATTATGAATGTTATTTATTGGCCGCAATTGTAATGAATAGAGCTACTGTTTTATTAAGTTTTAAAATTCCAGAATTAAGGGTTTTTGCGGAGGTAAGATTCAATGCTTTTTGTCAAAAAAACTCACCATTTATCATTTCGCACGGGCCTCGAAAAATGCGGGCATTGGCATTAAAGTATGGCCAAAAGCTAGTAATTCTTAAAAGAGAAGGGAAAGAAATATTTTACCCTCTTGGTTATGGAATGTCTGAAGCACTTGTCTCATTTGACTACGGTCCTCCCAATAACACTATTCCTATAATATGGTCTGGAGATAAATGGCATCCAATATTTCCACGGCTTGCAAATGATAAAATAAAACAAGCCAAAGAAATAAAAAAAAGTGTGGCATTTTATATAGGGGTAATGAAAATGCTGAAATTAGACCTTTATGACGATGAAAGTTTAACGATTGGAGATAGAACATATACGTATAACTCAAGATCAGATCACTCTTTGGTAACTGTAATGTGCTTGCTTTCAAGAAAATACGATAAAATATTAATATGTCAAATCATAGGTATAACAATGTCAGAATTACAGTCGATTTTTAATTATGGCATCGAAAAAAAATTAATCGATAAGGATAACACATTGACTTATGCCGGTAATGTGTTCGTTACAACGTTACTTAAAAATGCAAATAAGCAGACATTTAGATCGAAAAAAAGGGAAAATTTTGAATTAAAAAACTTAATTTTCGTTCCAAAGCAATTTAAGGGTCAAGCATAATGAATTAGCATATTGATAATTACTCTCGGGCAAGTTGGCTGAGAGATACTAAAGTCACTTAACAACATTTTAAAAGCTTAATTTTTGTTTTTTGTAATTTGTTTTTTAAAGGAAGGAAAAACAAAACTCAAGCTTTCAAAATACACTATGAGTTTAACATTCATGTATATTCATAATAGACCGGTAAACCGGAAAAAGTAATTCATTATGCCCTTTAATTTTGAAGAGTTTCGAAAAAATGCTTTGGAACAAAATCATACGCAAGAATATTTAGATGTTACTATTGACTATGCAAAAAAATTAGATCAAAAAAAGTTACCCGTTATTTTTTCAACTATTCATTTAGCTATTCATCTCAATATACCTTCGGATATCTTATCAAATCTGATAGAATCATATAATTATACTTATTTTAATTTAAGCAAAAAATCAGGAACTGGTGTCAGAGAAATAATGGTGCCAAATGAAAAGCTAAAATATGTACAGCGATGGATTAATTATAACATTCTTCAACAAGTTCATCTGTCAGATGCATGTACCGGCTTTAGGCCCGGCTTTTCTATTTTGAAAAATGCAATCGTCCATGAGAATGCCAAAGCGATATATAAAGTGGACTTACTAAGATTTTTTGACACAATCACTGATAAAAGAGTTTTTGGAGTATTTAAATCACTTGGATATATTGAGAATCTCGCATATGATTTGGCAAAAATATGCACATCAAGACATAAAAAAAGTTATTGGGCCTTTGTAAATGAAACTGGAATATCGAAATTAAAACATTTTGAAAAAACTAATCCTAATGTGCTGCCACAGGGAGCTCCCACGAGTCCTGCTTTAGCGAATATTATTGCTTCAAGAATGGATGAGCGATTTATAAGTTTATCACGAGCATTAGGATTTCGATATACTCGGTATGCGGATGATCTTACGTTTTCCATTACAAATGAAGGCGAATTTCCGAATTTAAACATCATTCAAAAAATTATTCATGATGAAGGTTTTTTTATAAATCAGTCGAAAGTAAAGTTTTATAAAAGGGGCATGAAACAGTATGTTACAGGATTGACCGTCACACATGGAACGAATGTTTCTAAACATGAGAGGAAAGAAATTTTTAAACATTTATATTATTGTAAAAAATATGGACCAATCAACCATTTGAAGCATTTAGCTAATACTAACGATCAAAATGGAAGACAGCACTATGGATTTCAGGACTGGTTAATAGGTAAGATATCCTTTATTTATTCGATTGATAAAATAAATGGATTAAAGATGTTTAAAGAGTTTGAAAAAATCAATTGGCTAATAGACGAATCATTAGATGTAATTTCTTAAAATTTCAAGTTGCGGCTTTTCGGACTTCGCCGCTGGTGTACACGTGCCGTGGCCGTTGCACAACTAAGGAGATAAATCGAACAACCCGCTTTGCCCACTTCTGCAAAAACTCCCTATGCCCTGCAGCCGCACAGCCCCGCATCGTTCTGCCCGTTTTCGCCCGAAGCTGCTCTGCCGACGGGAAGGGAACACAAGAGCTTTCGACGTCCTCCCGCCTGGGTTCCCTGGAGGGTATAAAATGTTTCGCTATGCATTCTGTTAATTCTTTAATTCTGTGAATTCCGGTTCAGACAATTACCTTTTGAGCGATGGGTGACCTGAAGCCATTTCGGAATTGGGATTTTTGATTTCGGATTTTGGGAACCTCCAGCCCCTCGGTAACTATATTCCAAAAACAACGTATAACAGCTTTATTTTGAAAGCCTGGTATGTGGCGATTCTTTGAATCTGTCATATTTAACGCTCCAATACATTTATACATGGAAAATATAGGTTACCTGATGCGCACCATCGCCGGTGTATTAGTTTTATCATCGTTTGCGATGTGTACCAAAAATAAAATTGACCAGACGCTAAGCCCGCCCACGGTTACAAATGGCAAATTTTCGACCTTAGCTACCACCGATTGCACGTATACGGTTCAGCCCTCTGAGTGGATGGTCGACGGAACTAATTTACCTGCAGGTTCTATCGTGTGCATCCCGGCCGGAACAAGAGGCGCGTTGCTGCTTAAAAACTTTAAAGGAACTGCGGCTGCCCCCATTGTTATTATTAACAAGGGCGGTAAAGTAACCTTTTCTACATCTGTTACAGCTTCATACGGGTTTAAAACACAAAACTGCCGGTATTTTAAGATGCTGGGAAATGGCGATCCGAATATCGAATATGGCTTTGATGTAAATGGCGGCAACATCGGTATAACGATGGACGATCTGAGCTCAGATTTCGAAATAGCAAATGTTGAAGTCCGTAATAGCGGCTTTGCAGGTATTATGGCCAAAACAGATCCATCTTGTGATACGGCAACATGGCGCGGCCACTTTACGATGCGAAATATAATTATTCACGACAACTATGTTCACAAAACAGGCGGCGAAGGACTTTATGTCGGCAATTCGTTTTATGCCGATGGCGTTTCGCTTTCCTGCGGTAAGGTTTTGCCTAATGATATGGTTAATGTAAAAATATACAAAAACGTTACCGACTCTACGGGCGCCGAAGGTATCCAGGTTGGCAGTGCCATTTTAGGATGTGAAGTTTATAATAACACGGTCAGGAAGCCGGGAATAAGCCCTTTTTCGGCCTATCAAAATAACGGTATACAAATAGGCGAAGGTACCGGGGGGAAATGCTATAACAACCTGGTTAAGGATGCTCCCGGCAATGGCATTATTGTTCTGGGGCTTGGGGATAACCTGGTATTTAACAACTATATCATAAACTCAAAAGGCTATGGTATTTTTGCAGATTCAAGGTATACGCCGGGCCCTAATTTCCAGTTTATCAATAATACCATTATTGCTTCAGTTTTAGGCGGTATCAAACTAAATTCCGAAACTATCCCCATGAATACCGTTATTAATAATGTTTTTATCCAATCGGCATCGGTACAGCCGATAATTAAAATAAGCAGTAATGTTATGCTTACAGCTTCAAATAATTATGTAGGCAAGGCTGTAAGCGCATGTAAATTTGTAAATTATAACGCAAATAATTTCCATTTACAATCATCTTCACCGCTTATCAATGCCGGGGCAAACGTTTTATCATACGGCGTAGGATTTGATTATTATGGCACCCAACGCCCCGATGCCGGAGCTTTTGACATTGGGGCTACTGAGTATTGATATATCCCATTCGGTAAAATCAATTATTAAATATTTGGAATCATCGCTGGTAAAGCTGCCCTTTAAACTACTTAAGCTTAGCCCTGCCTTTTCACAATTGCGTTGATCCAAATGGGGGCAAAGGGCGAGGTACAGCCTTTTGATACGGGGTAATCGCGGTATATGCCCAATCGTTCGCCTATATCCAATGCACGTTGGCGGTAAGCGGCGTGGTATATGCCAATTTGCGCCAGTGTGGTGTTCATGGTCCACTGCACTTCGGGAGGGGCAACGGGCATTTCGGTCTCGATGCGGTCGAGAATGCCGGGGATATCCAATCCTTGGGGGTTCCTGGCTATCCTGCCGCTGGTAAGGCTCCAGCCTAAGCGGGCAGCCATGGGGTGGTCGGCAAACAGCCATTGCTGGCGTAATAGCTCTTTATCGGGATACTCCTTTATCACGTTGGCATATAGCCAGTCGATAACCTGCGCAAACGTTTCGGATCGTACCATGCTGTTTATTTCGTCGGCAGACAATGCCTTTGGAACCATGATGAGTGTTGCCAAAAATCTTGCTTCAATATTGCCGGTTTCCCATAAGGCTTTAGCGAATTCATTATTAGGCTTTATTTTTTTAGCCAGGGCGCGGATATCGCCCATCTTTACGCCCAATTGGTTTTCATGCGCCCCGAATTTTGTGTTATGGGCACGCATCTTCTCGTTGCCAAGTGCCTCCAATTTTGTAAGGATCTCTGCTACAGTCATGGTATTATTGGTAAATTAAGCATGGTTTTGATTATTCGAATATAGGCGGTTGGGAAGAAAAAAGCTAAAGTTCGAAATCAAAAATATGTTGTTGAGAAGTACGACCAGGATAATCCTGGAAAAAATGGGGATGACGTGTAGGGTTTAGGACTCAACAACAACCATGTCATTGCGAGCGCAGCGCGGCAATCGCGAACTGTGCAGGTCCGCCCTGTATAGCATGCGATTGCTTCGTGCCTCGCAATGACATAGATTATATTGAAAAATAGCATTGACAATCAGTGATTTGCAAGTGCGTCATTATAAGTGATTGCGTGGCAATCTTGAAGCTATACAGGGTAGTTGTACAGGTACTAACGTTATTAAGTAGTAACCAACAAGCATTGGCCCGCTCAATCGCCGCGGGAGCGCTGTTACTTTGAAGCCGCAAAGTAACCAAACGGCTGTCGGCAGAAATGCTTCTTTGCCGCACAGGCCTTTACCCCGCAAACCGGCCAGAACCTGGGCTGGGATTATTTTGCCCTCGCCCGCTTTGCCCACTTCTGCAAAAACTCCCTATGCCCTGCAGCCGCACAGCCCACCATGGTTCTGACCGCTTTCGCCCGAAGCTCCACTGCCGACGGGGAGGGAACACGAGAGCTTTCAGGATAACCACAAAAAAGCACTGCACTCTACGCTGTTCGAAGCCTCCGACTTCGAACTAATATGTAAGGTTTCTCCAGACTACTTGTGCCGTTGCTTTAGCTATATTTACGGGTAGTTTGTAAACTACGGGCATAATCGTTCAGAGATATTCGAACAGCGGGGAGACGTCGGACAGCAAGGGCGGGAATACTTCAGACAGCAAGGCGTTGGGATGGGTAGGATGCTTGAAAATAATTTGCTGTATTATTCAATTGTTACCCGAATGGGGCCACATTTGGGGTGGCGGCCGATAGCCTTGGTTACCGGAGATTAACAATAATATAAATTGACCAATAAAGGGGAATCCGGGCGCCTTTATTGTGGGGCGGCGGGAGCAGCCTGGGTCATCTCCCGTAAAGAGACCCATCCGTAAGGGCTGTCTTTATACTTCGCGAAAACCGTCATTGACCTGCCGCGGGCAATTGATGATTTTCCACCATTAACCGGGGTTACTTTGAAAGCAAAAATACAGGTTTCTATCGCTGTATTACCATTGAATTCCGTGCTTTCAATTTGGTTTTTAATAAGCTCCATTTTGGATGCATGAAACATTGCCGTTAATTGTTTAGCCAATGCTGCCCGGCCGGTAACTACATTGTCGCCGCCAAAGTACTTAACAACATCCGGATGGTGCAGCGCTACTATTGCTGCCACATCGCCGCGGGCAAAAGCGGCGCCCATGGCCATTTTGGTTTTTTGCAGCGCAACTTTATCAGCGGTTACATTATTGCTTTGGGGCGATGAACAGCTATAAAGTATCATGAAGATAAAAATAAGGAGACGCGGTGCTTTAATATCCATCATTAGTTTAGCCTTAATAAAAATAAGAAATGTTATCCATTTATCCGCCGGGTAAAGCATCTGTACCAGCCTTTATCCACATGGCAAAACGAGTCCCCCTTTTCGCAAATATTTATTTATCAGTGAGTTGATGAATGATTTTTAGCGCTACTCGCTGTTTTATTCATATATTTTTTAACAGCGATTGACATAAATTTAACGCTCTCTTTTAAGTTATGCAACAATAATTTAAATTAATTTGCCAACTTCAAGCAAACAATATAAGTTAAGTACCCTCTCTTTTATTTTCAACATAATTACATGTATCGGTTACTAAAATGGACCGTGCCTACAGTACTCTATGCTGTTGTTAATTTTAATCGCCGGGTTGAAACCCGGCGAGCAAAGCCATAGCCTGGCTTATATCGCGGCAGCACTATGCCCTCTTGATATTAAATGCAAAATAAAACAGAACTGTAGGTTCGGCTGGTATGGTAGCCACGGGTTTTAACCGTGGTAATAAAAAACAGCAGATGATTGAGTACCGTAGGTACGGCCCATATATGATGAGCCTTGTTAAATAATGCAGATAGGTGTTCCTCCTGCGCTGTTTGAAGCCTCCGACTTCGAACCAATATGTAAGGTAGTCTCCAGACTACTTGTGCCGTTGCTTTAGTTATATTTACGTGTAGTTTGCAAACTACAGGTAAATCGTTCGAAGGCTTTGAACAGCGGGGAGACTTCGGAGAGTGGATATGCGTTTATTAAATATTAAAATGAAGGAAACCTTATTTTATACACTTAAAGTGTGGATTAGCAGTGTGGTTTTAGGGCCGGTAATATACATCTTGTCGGATATTTTGTTTGTGCCAAAGAGTTCAGACGATTTTTCTGGCACCTTATTTTTTATTGCACTTTCGGTGCCTTATGGTTTAATACTTTCGGTACCAAGCGCCGTTATCCTTTGGATTACTACATATGGCGTCAGCAGGTTGAAATTAAATATAATGGCGACTAAGTTATGGCTTAGCATAGTTGGTACCGTACTCACTGCATTACCCTTCGCGCTAATATTCGGGCACGACGATCCTTCAGGTTATCCGTCAACTATTGCCTGGGCTACATCTTACAGTTTAGTAATTGTAGCAGGGATATGGTTTTACGAACTTAAGCTTGTAATTACGATAACTTAACCATTGTCAATTAATCTATTAATGGCCTAATCACCCGCTCCCTGTTGGTATTGTTACCAACAGGCCAATTACTGTAGAAAAAGAATTATTTTTTACTTTACGTTTCAGTGGGTTTGTGGCTGATAAGCAAGTTGTTGGAGAGCAACTCCAACAACCGCGGAGTAACTTACGATGGATAAGATTGATAATATATCAAAGCACTTGATTGTCCTTTAAGAATTTTCTTAATGCGGCTTCGTAAGCGTTTCCTGGTGCGCCAAATGATCCTTTTTTTTCAGTAGTACATGAATAAAATTCATCAATTTGGTGGATTTTATTTCCATTATAATTTGTATAATGTCCTTTAACATACAAATTAATTATTTGCAAATCATGTGCTTCAAAATGAACAGGAATACCAACCCACTGACCTTTTGAAATCAACTTATTTTTGTTAACATAACTAAAGGGTAGAATTAAATTGCTGCTTCTATCTTCACCAATCACATACATTTTAACATCAATATTTTTAGAAACAGCGTCCTTAGATTGTAGATATATTGTTAGAAAGTAAGTATTTCGTTTGATGGAGTCCAAAATCATGCCATCACTACTTCTCAACGACAGATCCGGTTGAATTTCAACTTTACTTGTATCAATTTTCTTTTCAAGCCTTTGGTTAACCGAGTCATAGTGCAGGCCAAATTTGGCTGTGACTGTTATAAAAGTCTCTTCGCTTTTTTTGTAACTGCTATCGACCTTAATTGAATAGTTTTTACTTAATGTTTTTATACTAACTTCATGGAGTGAGTCCCTCGTTTTTAATTTCGTATCTAACCTGGCTTGAGAGGCGTTTTGTTCATTGTCAGATATCAAAAATAACCATACAGAGCTGATCATAGTCAAGGAACATAAAATAATAAGACCCCATCCAGTCCAGGTAAAGTCTTTAGGGAATTTTCGCCTATTATCAGATATTTTAAACTTGTTGGGAATGATTGTTATAAAAACTTGACATATGGCAATGAGGGCAATTAGTATTATTTTCATTGTGTCATTTGGGATAGGGTACGGATAAAGATATTTAAATCTTGGAAGTATTTGCGAAGAATGCGCAAAAATAGCCTTCGGTTAATTGGCTGTTTACGCCTTCCTGCGCGATTATTAGCTTCGCTTAGTTCGCTCTATAATGTATATTTGAAATAGGCAGATCCGCGATAACATTTTGATTTTTGATCGTGAATAAGCTAGCAGAAATAAACCGACGCTGTTCGAATGCCTCCGACTTCGAACCAATATGTCAGGTAGTTTCCAGACTACTTGTGCCGTTGCTTTAACCATACAATTCGGTTTTGTAAACTACAGGCATAATCGTTCGAAGTCAGAAATCGAACAGCGGGGATACTTCAGAGAGCAAGGGTTATTATATTCCTGCTGTAACCGGGTTTGCGACAAGGCATCGATAAAGTCTTCCCACACTATTAACCGAAGGAATATTTTTTTATTAACGAGGTTATTATTTTCCCTGTTAATGAAAATCTCAAACTGATCCCTTTCACTTCGCAACTCGGAAGAGGATGCAAGAAAGATTTTAATGACCTGGAAATCATCGGTAGGCTGTTGGATTTCGGGTACGTGCTCCATGCCTCATTGTCAATTTTCTCATCTATCTCTTTAAACTGCTTTTCAAGCTCCGATATTCTATTTTTAAAGTCGCCAACGGTACCAATGCCGGCGTTTATCTTTCCTTTGTACAGATCTACAAGTTCTTGCTGTAATTCCTCTTTATGCCGCTGGTGTATTTCCAGTAAAGTCATTATATTATTATTAAAAATGAAAGTAAAGGGGGATTAGGGCATGGACATTTCAACTGTATTCAATTTTCCGCCCTCAACAGTAATTACCGATGTGATCAAATTATTTACCCCTGCTAAAATAGGCTCGCCCTCGGCAAGTATGGTATGCGAACCAGGGCTAATGTTATCAATCAGGGCTTCGGCTCCTACAATTATTTTACGCTCTATATTGTCAACCTTTATGGTTATCTTTTTATATTTCGCTGCATTTTTCATCACTATTTTAACAGAGCCCGGCTTTAGTTCAGATAGTTTAGCGCTCGCCATTTTTTGCAGCTCGGAAATATTATTTTGAAACTCTGTAGCCCAATTAGTGGTTTCTTGCTTTACCAGTTCATCAATCACTGTCGAAAAATCTTTTAGCATAGTAAGCAGTTGTACCATCTTATCGCAGGTAAGCTCAATGAGGCATAAATCAATTTTAGCCATTTCAATTTGCCACGATATTTCAAACTCCCTTATTTGTTTTCGTATTTCCAGTTCAGTAGTAACATATCTGATCCATGCTGACGAGAAGCCAAAAAATCTATCCAGAAATAATAAAGTTCCGGCGGCGGCAATGGTTACATAGCCCCAATTTGTAAAATCGACAATTATTGTTTTTTCAGATTCGATCTTGCCAATTAAAGGAAATATTCCGCCAAGCCCTATCAGTATGATGGATAAAAAACGAATTGATTGCGACCAGTTACTTTGCTTGCTTTTTTTATCTGCGTACCATTGTGCCGTTGCATTAACACCTACAATAACCTTTACAAAGGCATCATCGAGTGGCTTTTTCAGTGGGTCAGGCATGGTAATCTTTGTTTAATAAGGTTAGGCAACTTTTAATTCAATAAACTTAAGTATTTAGAATGCTTATTAAAAATAGTCTTCAATAAAATTATAAATTAATTTTCACTATATCTTTGTTTGGTTCGACTTATTTATAGCCCCAATTTTCCAAAATTGAACGAAATTTAGATTTGAGGTCTCAGCCAGTCAGGTGTTTTCGTTTGATTGTAAACCAATTTCGAGTGCCTCTATCCTGTGTAGACGTAAAACCCGGCCCGCAGTTTTTAAATTCAAAAGTTAAAATTCAAAAGTCAAAAGGATTTGCATGTTGGGGAATTGTCCTGTGGGGTGCTGATCCGCTGGCCAGCGGACAGCATGACTTGGGGGGAGGATGATGGCGATAAACAAAAGCCTCCCGGAGTTTTTGGCTTCGGGAGGCTTTTTTATTTGGGGTAACCGATGTGCTGTGGCGCATAGTCGGGGATTGTTTCGTTCCTCGCAATGTCGGTGAGGGAGGTGATCCCGGATTTGCAGCGTTGCTCTGTAAGTTGGTGATTGGTTCGTTCCTCTCGCAATGACGGGTGGGTGAAGCATGGCGGTTATACATGGCGGCGAGGCCCTTGCCCGCGTGCTTCGACAGGCTCAGCATGACCGGCCCTTTTCACCATTCACCTTTCGTTATTCACCATTCACCTTTCACTACTCACTACTCACCCCTCACCTCAAACCTACACCAAATACTCAAACAACGTTTGATCTTTATTCAGCTCAATTACTTCAAAGCGGTGGGCGGCCATGCGGTTTAACAGGGCGGGGTAGTCGCTGGCTGTTTTTAGCTCGATGCCTACCAGGGCGGGGCCGTTTTCTTTTTCGGTTTTTTTGATGAACTCGAAACGGGTAATATCATCATGCGGACCTAACACGTTATTTACAAACAACTTTAACGCTCCCGGGCGTTGCGGAAAACGAACGATGAAGTAATGTTTCAACCCTTCGTACAGCAGCGATTTTTCTTTGATCTCCTGCATGCGGGCAATATCATTGTTACCACCGCTGATAACGCAAACTACCTTTTTGCCTTTTATTTTATCCTTACAGGCATCAAGTACCGCTACGGATAGGGCGCCTGCGGGTTCAACTACAATGGCATCCTCATTGTACAGTTTTAGTATGGTGGTACAAACTTTACCTTCGGGTACCAGCAGCATTTCGTCCAATACTTCGCGGCACAGGTTGTAGGTGAGCTTGCCTACACATTTTACGGCCGCGCCATCTACAAAACGGTTAATTTCTTTAAGTGCAACGGGGCCGCCCTGCTCCAAAGCCTGCAGCATGGATGGGGCGCCTTCGGGCTCAACACCAATAAGGTGAATGCCGGGTACGTTTTGTTTAAGGTAGCTTCCGGTTCCGGCTGCCAGGCCGCCACCGCCTATGGGCATAATGATGGCTTCGATGTCGGGCAGGTCCTGTAAAATCTCAACGCCCACTGTTCCCTGGCCTTCAATGATGCGGTAATTATCAAAAGGAGGGATAAAGGTCATCTGGTGGGCTTCGGTATATATCAAAGCCTCGCGCAGGCAATCGTCAAAAGTATCACCGGTTAAAATGATCTCGATATTGCCTTTGCCGTGCATTTCTGTTTGGGTAACCTTTTGCTTCGGGGTAATTTCGGGCATAAAAATTACGCCTTTGGTACCCAGGCGGCTACAGCTAAAAGCTACACCTTGCGCGTGGTTACCGGCGCTGGCGCAAACTACGCCGCGGTCGAGCTGGTCCTGGGTTAGCTGACTTATCATGTTGTAGGCACCGCGTAATTTGTACGAGCGTACAATTTGCAGGTCCTCACGTTTTAAATATATTTCGCACTCGTACTTTGCCGATAATCCGGCGTTGTACTCCAGTGGTGTGCGTTTAACAACCCCTTTCAGTCGTTCGTATGCCGAATCGAAATCGAGCAGGTTTTTAGTTTCGGTTTCCATTATTAATTTTTTACCAGCCTGTGGGCCATTAAGCCCTGCAGGTCTTCATCGTTTATATTAAGCTTGGCATCGGCAAGCGTTAAAAATTTACTGTATACCAGGGCCAGCTCTACTTTATCTAAGGTGAAACCCAGGCGTTCCAAATGGAACTTCAGAGCATGCCTGCCGCTGCGCGCGGTTAGCACTATTGTGGCGCTCGGAAAGCCTACATCTTCAGGGCGAATGATTTCGTAATTTTCGCGCATTTTCAGGAAACCATCCTGGTGGATGCCCGAGCTGTGTGCAAAGGCATTATGACCCACAATGGCTTTATTAGGCTGCACCGGCATCCGCATCTGCGTACTGATCATATGGCTAAGTTCGAAGAATTTTTTAGCATCGATATGGGTATGCAGGCCCAGCACCTGGTGTACTTTCAAAATCATCACCACTTCTTCGATAGCTGTATTGCCCGCACGTTCGCCAATGCCGTTAATGGTACCTTCAATCTGGCGGGCGCCGTTTTGTAAGCCGGCTATGGAGTTGGCAGTTGCCAGGCCCAAATCGTTATGGCAATGTACCGAGATGATGGCTTTATCAATATTTTTAACGTTCTCTTTCAAAAAACGGATTTTGCTGCCGTACTGATCTGGCAGGCAATAACCATTGGTATCGGGGATATTAACCACGGTGGCGCCGGCGGCAATAACGGCCTCAACCATTTGCGCTAAAAACACCACATCGGCACGGCCGGCATCTTCGGCATAAAACTCGATATCTTCAACAGATTTTTTTGCATATTTCACTGCTTCAACGGCGCGCTCCAGAATCTCCTCGCGGGTGCTGTTGAATTTATGTTTGATGTGCATATCTGATGAGCCGATACCGGTATGGATCCGTGGATATTTGGCATATTTTAATGATTCGACAGCAGCATCAATATCACCTTTGTTGGCACGGGTTAAGGCGCAAACGGTAGGGTTTTTAACAGCCTTGGAAATCTCGACAACGCTCTGAAAATCTCCCGGACTTGAAACCGGGAAACCGGCTTCAATAATATCCACGCCCAGTAGTTCCAGTTCTTTAGCTATCTCAATCTTTTCGGGAGTGGTTAACTGGCAGCCTGGTACCTGCTCGCCGTCGCGAAGCGTGGTATCAAAAACATAAACGCGGTTGGGATCATGTAACATATTATTTAGATTTTAGATTTGAGATATGAGATTTGAGACTCATCTCTTTCATCAGTTTTTATTTTAGATTTGAGACGTGAGATATGAGATTTGAGACTCATACGTTGCGTCAGTTTTATCTGATTTTGTATTTATTAATTTATTATTGAGATAGAAGTTTGAATTTAAGGAGAGATCTCACGTCTCATATCTTAAATCTCACATCTGAGTTAAGATAGAAAAAAAATCTCATATCTCAAATCTCACATCTCATATCTATTCTTTCACTGCCACAAAACGAAGCCTTTTATAATCGGCGTACCATTGGCCGCCTTCGTTATAGTAGGGTTTAAGTTTGCGGGTTATTTCTTTTAATATTTGCTCTTGTTCGTCTTCGGGGATGCCTTCCAAAAATTGTGCACCAAACATGGTTACCCATTTGGCTACACCCTGGTCGCCATCCTCAAGCGGCGTTTTACGGTCATAATGGGATGTAAAGGTTACCCTGAAGCCATGTTCTTCCAGCATTTTGGCGTATTCGCCGGTTGATGGGAAGAACCACACTTTGGTATCGGCTTTTTGGTAGTAGCCATGGTTTTGCAGTACTAAACGGATGGCTTCCAATAATTTTGCAACGTTGCCTTTGCCGCCCATTTCGGCAACAAAGCGGCCGCCGGGTTTCAAGGCATTATAAATGCTTTTGATAGCACCGTTGGCATCCAATACCCAATGCAGGGCCGCGTTGCTGAATACGGCATCATACTTTTCTTCGGTAAAAAAATCGGCAGCATTTTCTACCGCGAAATCAACGCCAGGGAATAAAGTTTTTGCCTGGGCTATCATTTCGGGCGAAGAATCGGTGCCTTTTACTATCGCACCTTTATCCTGTATCTGCTTGGTTAAATGGCCCGTGCCGCAACCTATATCAAGAATATGCTCGCCGGGTTTAACATCCAGCAAAGCCAATACATCCTCCCCGTATTGAAATACAAAAGAATGTTTCTGGTCGTATAAATCTGCGTTCCACTTCATATCTATTATGATTACACCGATGTTTTTTGATTACACCGATTTTATTTAGGGTGATTTCACTGATTTAACGTGATTTCACCGATTTAAGTTTTCCGGCTCCCCCTTCAGGGGGCTGGGGGGCTACAAATATTCCAGCACTTTTTGCCCCATAGCCTTAGTGCCTAAAATTTTGCTTTTATCGGTATTTGCATCCGCGATATCGCCGGTGCGGTAACCGTCTTTCAGCGTTTTATCAATAGCTGTTGTAATTAGTTTTGCTTCGTCTTTTAGGCCGAAACTAATTTCTAACATCAAAGCTACGGATAATATAGATGCCAGTGGGTTAGCCTTATCCATGCCCGCAATATCATGTGCCGAACCATGGATAGGTTCAAAAAAGCCGGTACCATCACCAATTGATGCCGATGCCAGCATGCCCATTGAGCCCGCAATCTGCGATGCTTCATCAGTTAAAATATCACCAAAAAGGTTGGCGGTTAATACCACATCAAACTTTTTAGGGTTTTTAACTAATTGCATGGCGGCGTTATCAATAAACATGTGCTCGGTTTCCACCTCGGGATAGTTTTTTGCTATCTCCTGCACCACCTCGCGCCACAGGCGTGAAGCCTCCAACACGTTGGCTTTATCAACAGAGCATAATCTTTTACCGCGTACCATGGCAGCTTCATATGCTTTTATGGCGATGCGCTCAACCTCGTAACGTGAATAGATCATCAGGTCGGACGCTGTATTGCGGTCCTCGCTGCGTTTTTTCTCGCCGAAGTAAACATCACCGGTAAGTTCCCGGAAGAAAAGAATGTCGGTTCCTTTCAAAATTTCCGGTTTCAGGCTTGAAGCATCCAGCAGCTCATCAAATAACATGATGGGGCGCAGGTTGGCATACAAGCCCAGTTCTTTACGAATCTTTAATAATCCCTGCTCGGGGCGAACCTTTGCAGATGGATCATTATCATATTTTATGTGACCGATGGCGCCAAATAAAATGGCATCACTGGCTTTTGCTTTTGCTAAAGTTTCGTCGGGCAGTGGATTGCCTGTAGCCTCGATACCCGCGTGACCCATCAGGGCCTCATCGAAAGTAAACTCATGACCAAAATCCCGACCGATTTTCTCTAAAACTGCTTTACCCCAGGTGGTAACCTCGGGACCTATCCCGTCGCCGGGTATTACTAAAATGTGTTTTTTCATGCGCCCCCTAACCTCCGCCAGTAGTCGGAGGAATGTTTTTTATAGTTAGATATTATGCGGTTTTGTGCCGCGTATTTCTTTTAATTTCATTGTCATGCGCTCGGCGTCGGTTTCTACCCATTCGGTATACTCGTCTATCGCTAACAAGCGCAGCTCATCATCAATATAACCTTCCTCAACCATTTGTTTTGACATGGCCACTTTTGCCCAGATGCCTGCTTTGTTGGTAAAGTTCTCCTCGCCTTTCTGGTAAACCTCGTCGGCGTTAAACTCCGCGATGTTGGCAAAACCGGCTTCTTCAAAATATCCGGGCAGGTCTTCGGCTATGTGGTTGTTCATGCCGGCATCACCGCGCCATCTTAAAAAGGTAGCATAAAACCGCAGCATGCTTGGCGGCGGTTGCGGCTGCCATTCCAGTGCCTCGTGGTTATAATCCAAAATAGACACTATGCCACCCGGTTTTAACAGCGAGTACATCTTTTTTAAAGCTTCAACAGGGTTGTTCAGCCATTGCAAAACCCTTGCAGCTACAACCAGGTCGAACTTTTCTTCAGGTTCAAAAGCAAACAGGTCGGTATAGATCAAATCAAGATTTTTAATATCAGCATAAGTTTCCTTACCGCTTTGTATAAAATACTCCGTATTATCAATACCCGTAACATGACCGGTTGAACCAACTTTGGCAGCTATATCTTTACTGATAGCGCCAGTACCGCAACCCACGTCCAAAACCTTCAACCCAGGTTTAAGGGCAGATGCGAGCGTTGCATAATCATTCGCCAAACTACGTTCGTCAAACAACTTCGCCGTACCTTTACCTTCTCTTTGAATTGTTTTATTTTGGTTCATTAGTTCACTGGTTCATTAGTTCATTGGTCTTTGCAGTCGGGTATGGTTTTTCTCACCTTTCGCCTTTAACCTTTCAGCTTTAACCTTTTACCTCTGGTCTTCAAATTCCTGTATCAGCTCCTTTTTGCTCAGGATGTAGTCGATATCATCATAACCGTTGGTCATGCAGGCTTTTTTGTAGGGGTTAACCTCAAAGGTTTCCTGCTCGCCGGTGGCTACAATTTTAATGAACTGGTCAACAAGGTCAATCTCTACAACTGCATGTTCATCGGCATGAACCGCATCAAAGATCTTCTTTAAAAACTCATCGCTCACCTGTACCGGCAGCAAGCCGTTATTAAGGGCGTTGCCTTTAAAAATATCGGCAAAAAAGCTGCTTACTACGGCATCAAAGCCATAATCGGCAATGGCCCAGGCAGCATGCTCTCTGCTACTGCCGCAACCAAAGTTTTTGCCTGCAACCAGTATTTTACCGCTGTAGTTTGGGTTGTTGAGTACGAAATCCTGTTTAGGGTTATCGTCTCCGTCAAAACGCCAGTCGCGGAATAAGTTATTGCCAAAACCATCGCGGGTAGTGGCTTTCAAAAACCTTGCGGGGATGATCTGGTCTGTATCGATGTTCTCGATAGGCAGAGGCACCACGCTGGTTTGTATATGTTTGAATATTTTGGTTGCCATCTTTTTTTAGATTTGAGATGTTAGATATGAGATTTGAGATTTTCGCCCGCTATCTCAATATCCGTATAATGTTCTACAGTAGGGAAAGGGTTATAAAAATGATGCAATAGACCTTTCCATTCCTGATATTCTTTTGATTCTCTGAAGCCCACTGTATGATCGGTAAGTTTTTCCCATTCTACCAGTAAAATGAATTGGCTTTTGTGCTCAATGCATCTTTTCAATTGATGGGAATGGTAACCGATCATTTTTGATATGATGCCCTGTGCTTGTGAAAACGCTTTTAAAAAGTCATCCTCCTGCCCGGGTATCACATTCAGTATGGCAACTTCAAGTATCATTTTATTTAGATTTGAGATATCAGATGTGAGATATGAGGTTTTTGAAGCTGTCTCAAATCTCATATCTCACGTCTCATATCTATTCAAACTAATTCTGATTCAGACAAAAACTCCCTGATATCCGTTACCTTCCCGGTAATAGCACTTGCTGCCGCTGTTAAGGGGCTTGCCAGGAAGGTGCGGCTGTTTGGTCCCTGCCTGCCTTCGAAGTTGCGGTTGGAGGTAGATACGCAATATTTACCTGCGGGAATCTTATCCTCATTCATACCAAGGCATGCGCTGCAGCCCGGTTCGCGAAGCGGGAAACCTGCGGCATCAAAGATCTTGTCCAGACCTTCGCGGATGGCTTGTTGCTGTACTTGTTTGGAGCCGGGAACTACCCATACCACTACGTTATCTGCTTTGTGTTTGCCTTTTACAAATTCGGCTACCTGGCGCAGGTCTTCTATGCGGGAGTTGGTGCAGCTGCCGATGAAAACATAATCAATAGGTTTACCTAATAATTGCTCATCATCATGCAGGCCCATGTAATCAAGGGCTTTTTTATATGATCCCTGTTCTTTTGCCTCGAACGAAGCAGTTTCGGGAACGTGTTGTGTAACGCCAATACCCATACCCGGATTTGTTCCGTACGTGATCATTGGCTCAATATCTTCGGCTTTAAAGGATAATACTTCATCAAAAGCTGCATCAGCATCTGAGTATAAAGTTTTCCAGTAAGCTATTGCTTTGTCCCACTCTTCGCCTTTAGGGGCAAATTCGCGGCCTTTTACATATTCAATGGTTGTATCATCAGGTGCTATCAATCCGCAGCGGGCACCCATTTCGATGCTCATGTTACAGATGGTCATACGGCCCTCCATACTTAATGCACGGATGGTGTCGCCGGCATATTCCACCGCATAGCCTGTACCGCCGGCTGCCGAAATTTTGGAGATGATATACAGGATAATATCCTTTGCGCCAACACCGTTTTGCAGCTTGCCGTTAACCTCAATCTTCATACGTTTTGGGCGCGATTGCAGCAAACACTGCGTTGCCATTACCTGCTCAACCTGTGAGGTGCCTATACCAAACGCTATGGCACCAAAGGCGCCGTGTGTTGAAGTATGGCTATCGCCGCAAACATAAGTGCCACCCGGACGGGTGATACCCAACTCGGGCCCTATTACGTGTACGATACCCTGGAAAGGGTGACCTAAACCATAAAGCTCGATACCAAACTCTTTGCAGTTTTTGGTGAGCATATCAACCTGGTAGCGGGAAAGTTCTTCTTTTATGGGAAGGTGCTGATTAATTGTAGGAACGTTATGATCAGCAGTGGCCACGGTTTGTTTTGGCCTGAAAACAGGTAAACCCCTTGCACGCAAACCATCAAATGCCTGCGGACTGGTTACCTCGTGAATGAAGTGTGTGTCGATGTATAAGATATCAGGAAAACCCTCGTTGCTACTGACGACGTGCGCATCCCAAATCTTATCAAATAATGTTTGTCCCATGATAGTATTTCTTTATTAAATATGTCATTGCGAGGAACGAAGCAATCGCAAACCTTGCATGTAGTTATGCATAGTTCGCGATTGCCGCGCTACGCTCGCAATGACATGGGGGCTTTTGGCTTTCGCCTTTCGGCTTTCACCTTTTTATTACGCTTCTACAACCTGGTTTTCAGGGCGTAAGCTGCGTACAGTTTTACCTGCAAGCCATAATTCGCTTTCGCGTAATTCTTTCAGTTCGGCATCTAATTTTTCGCGGTAATCCGGCTGGCTGTTCAAATCAATTGAACGTTGTGATTCTTTGCCGGTTGCAACGCTTTTGTATAATTCTTCAAATACCGGTTTAGTGGCATCACGGAATTTTTTCCACCAATCCAAAGCACCACGTTGTGCTGTAGTTGAGCAATTGGCATACATCCAATCCATCCCGTTTTCTGCAACAAGAGGCATTAATGATTGGGTTAACTCTTCAACGGTTTCGTTAAAAGCCTCAGAAGGTGAGTGGCCATTAGCACGCAGTACATCATACTGAGCAGCAAAAATACCCTGGATACAACCCATCAGCGTACCACGCTCGCCGGTTAAATCACTGAATACTTCTTTTTTGAAGTTAGTTTCGAATAAGTAACCGCTACCAACAGCGATACCTAAAGCGATAACACGATCAAATGCTTTGCCAGTTGCATCCTGGAAGATGGCGTAGCTTGAGTTTAAGCCACGGCCCTGAAGGAACATGCGACGTAATGAAGTACCGGAGCCTTTAGGGGCAACCAAAAATACGTCAACATCAGCAGGTGGAACGATGCCTGTCTGCTCGTTAAAAGTAATACCAAAACCGTGAGAGAAGTATAATGCTTTACCTGGAGTAAGGTGTTTTTTAACAGTTGGCCATAAGGCAATCTGCGCTGCATCGCTTAATAAGTAGCAAATTACAGTTCCTTTTTCTAAAGCTTCTTCAATTTCAAAAAGGGTTTCGCCCGGTACAAAGCCATCGCTGATAGCTTTATCCCATGTTTTGGTGCCTTTACGCTGACCAACAATTACATTGATACCATTGTCTTTTTGGTTTAACGCCTGACCTGGACCTTGAACGCCATAGCCAATTACTGCTACAACTTCGTCTTTAAGAACATCCTGAGCTTTTGATAAAGGGAACTCATCGCGGGTAACTACATTTTCTTCGGTACCGCCGAAATTTAATTTTGCCATTGTTTTTTGATTTTTTGTGATTTCACCGATTAAGGATGATTTCACCGATTTTATTGTTAAAGTTTATATTAAAGTTGGGATTTCACCGATTAAAGATGATTTCACCGATTTTGATTATTATTAATTTAAGGTTACGCTTCTCACTCCCCCTTCAGGGGGCCGGGGGGCTTTTACATCGTAAATACTTTTTGCCCCTGGTTTAAAAATTCGTTCTCAATAACGTCTTCGCCCGGTTCAAGGCGCTCAAACTCGCGCAATTTACGGTTAAATCCGTCACTATCTTTAATAATTGCCACACGTGCGCTGCGAACAAATTCTATCAGGCCGTAAGGTTGCAAAATGCTGATCAGGTTATCCGTTTCCTCGCGGTGGCCGGTGGTTTCAAACACGGTATAATCCTTGCGCAACACTACTACACGGGCTCCGTTCTCGCGCAATAAACGCTCAACGCTCACCTTCTCGGCAATAACATCGGTTGATACTTTATATAACGCCATTTCCTGCCAAATAACATCTTCGTTGGTGTGATAATAGCATTTTAATACCTCAACCTGTTTTTCTATCTGGCGGGTAAGTTTGCGCACCACATCTTCCGATTCGTTGATCACGATATTAAAGCGGTGAATGCTCTCTATCTCCGATGGAGAAGTATTCAAACTATCAATATTGATTTTACGACGGGTAAATATAATAGCTATCCGGTTTAACAAACCAATCTGGTTCTCGGTATAAACCGTTATGTTAAATTCCTGTTTTTCTGTATCCTGGGTCATGATTTCTTTTTTTAAGTTCCCCCGTTAGCCAACGGGGGTTAGGGGCTCTATTTTAACCTGATCTCGCTTACACTGCATCCTTGCGGTACCATCGGGAACACGTTGTTCTCTTTGGTAACCATTACTTCTAAAAGGAATGACCCTTTGTTGCTCAGCATTTCATTTAATGCCGATGGCAGATCTTTGCGGTCATCAATACACTTACCGGGGATGCGGTATGCTGCTGCCAGCGCCACAAAATCGGGGCTTTGGATATCAACGAACGAATAACGRCGTGAGTTGAACAGCTCCTGCCATTGCCTTACCATGCCCAGGAAACGGTTGTTCAGGATGATGATTTTTACATCGATGCCGCATTGCATTATAGTACCCAATTCCTGGCAGGTCATCTGGAAACCGCCATCGCCAATAATGGCAACAACCGTGCGGTCCTGTGCGCCAAATTTAGCACCAATGGCAGCCGGCAGGGCAAAGCCCATGGTACCTAAACCACCGCTGGTAACATTGCTGCGGGTTTTATTAAGTTTGGCATAACGGCAGGCCACCATCTGGTGCTGGCCTACATCCGTAACTATTACAGCTTCGCCTTTGGTTATTTCGTTAAGTTGCTTAATCACCTCGCCCATAGTCATTTCTGCCGATGTTGGGTTTAGTTCAGGTTCAATCACCTGTTCTACTTCCTGGCGGGTGTATTCATTGAATTTAGCAAGCCATTCGGTATGTTGTTTGGCCTCAACCAATGCAGTAAGCAACGGCAGGGTTTCTTTGCAATCGCCCCAAACCGGTACGGTTGATTTTACGTTTTTATCTATCTCGGCCGGGTCGATGTCCAAATGGATCACCTTAGCCTGTTTTGCATATTTATCAAGGCGGCCGGTTACACGGTCGTCAAAACGCATCCCGATAGCTATCAATACATCGCATTCATTGGTCAACACATTTGGGCCATAGTTACCGTGCATCCCCAGCATGCCCACATTTAGCGGATGATCTGTTGGGATAGCGCCCGCACCTAAAACAGTCCATGCTGCCGGGATGCCACTTTTTTCAACAAAAGTTTTAAACTCCTGCTCGGCGCTGCCCAAAATTACACCTTGTCCAAAAAGGATAAATGGTTTTTTCGCTTCGTTAATTAAAGCGGCGGCTTCCTGGATATACTGCGGGCGAACTATAGGTTTTGGCCTGTAGCTGCGGATATGGTTGCAGGGTGTATAACCTTTATAGTTAAACAGCTGGATCTGCGCATTCTTTGTAATGTCGATCAATACTGGTCCGGGGCGGCCGCTTTTGGCAATGTAAAACGCCTTGGCAATCACTTCAGGGATCTCATTGGCATCGGTTACCTGGTAGTTCCATTTGGTTACCGGGGTAGTAATATTAATCACATCGGTTTCCTGGAAAGCATCGGTACCTAAAAGGTGCGCGAAAACCTGGCCGGTAATACATACCAATGGTGTGCTATCTATTTGTGCATCAGCTAAGCCTGTTACCAGGTTAGTTGCACCGGGACCGCTGGTAGCAAACACTACACCCACTTTGCCGGATGTACGTGCATAACCCTGGCCGGCGTGGATGCCGCCTTGCTCATGGCGGACCAGGATATGGTTCAGCTTATCATTGTAATCAAATAAGGCATCGTAGATAGGCATAATTGCGCCACCCGGATAACCGAAGATGGTTTCAACACCTTCAACAATCAATGCCTCCAATAATGCTACCGATCCTGAAACTTCAACTACTGGTGCTTTCTCAGATTCTCCTGTGATTTCACCAATTTCCTGAATTATTGTTTGCGTCTCCATTTTTTGCCCCCCAGCCCCCTAAAGGGGGAGTGTTAAGTGTATATTTTTTGTTTATATTTTGCCCTTTTTCCTGTTCCCCCTTTAGGGGGTGGGGCTACATTTCATCTGTTACACAACCTTCTGCAGCTGTGCTTACCGTTTTGGCGTATTTGTACAGTAACCCTCTTTTCGCTTTTAGCTCGGGCTGTACCCAGTTGACTCGGCGTGCCGCAATTTCTTCTTCGGATACCTTCAGCGTCATGGTGTTTGTTGTGGCATCAATTTCAATGGTGTCATTATCCTTAACAAAGGCAATCAAACCACCATCATAAGCCTCGGGTGTAATGTGGCCAACCACAAAACCATGCGTACCACCGCTAAAGCGGCCATCGGTAATTAACGCTACCGAAGCGCCTAAGCCTGCACCAAAAATGGCGCCTGTTGGTTTCAGCATTTCGGGCATTCCCGGTGCGCCTTTAGGGCCAATGTTGCGGATAACCACCACATCGCCGGCACGTACATGGCCGCTTGTGATTCCGTGGATAAGTTCAAACTCGCCGTCGAATACGCGGGCAGGGCCTTCAAAACGTTCGCCTTCTTTACCGCTGATCTTGGCAACGCTGCCACCTTCGGCAAGGTTTCCGTATAAGATCTGCAGGTGACCGGTGGCTTTTATAGGATTTTCTGCCGGGAATATGATCTTTTGGTTTTCAAACTCCATTTCAGGAACTTCTTCCAAATTCTCTGCTATGGTTTTGCCGGTTACTGTTAAACAGCTGCCATCTATCCAGCCTAATTTTAACAGGTATTTCATTACCGCAGGCACACCGCCTACTTTATGCAGGTCTTCCATCATGTATTTACCGCTTGGCTTCATATCGGCCAATACCGGGATGCGGTTACTTACCGCCTGGAAATCATCCTGGGTTACTTTAACGCCAATGGCTTTTGCCATGGCTATCAGGTGCAGTACGGCGTTGGTTGAGCCACCAAGAACCATGATGGTTACTATAGCATTTTCAAATGCCGCACGGGTCATGATGTCTGATGGTTTAATATCTTTCTCTAACAATACCCTTATCGCTTTACCGGCTGCAAGGCATTCCGCTTTTTTCTCGGGGCTTAATGCAGGGTTCGAAGAAGAGTAAGGCAAGCTCATGCCCAAAGCCTCAATTGCCGATGCCATGGTATTTGCTGTATAGATACCGCCGCAGGCGCCTGCGCTTGGGCAGGCATTTTTTACCACGCCCATAAAATCCTCGGGCGTAATGTTGCCGGCTATTTTTTGGCCCAGGGCCTCAAACGCCGATACAATGTTAAGGTCTTCACCTTTATAGTGGCCTGGCTTTATAGTGCCGCCGTAAACCATAATCGACGGGCGGTTAAGCCTGCCCATGGCTATAACAGAGCCTGGCATGTTTTTATCACAGCCCGGAAGGGTGATCAATCCATCATAATATTGCGCTCCGCAAACCGCCTCAATTGAATCTGCAATTACATCGCGGCTTACCAATGAATAGCGCATGCCTTCGGTACCCATGCTCATGCCATCGCTTACACCAATGGTATGAAAAATAAGGCCTACCAAATCTTCATCCCAGATACCTTGTTTAACTATCTTGGCAAGGTCGTTTAAGTGCATGTTGCAGGTGTTACCATCGTAACCCATACTGGCCACACCAACCTGTGCTTTTTGCATGTCATCATCAGTTAAGCCAATGCCATAAAGCATGGCCTGCGCTGCCGGCTGGGTTGGGTCTTGCGTTAAATTCTTGCTATACTTATTCAATTCTATAGCCGCTATGGTATCTGATGATGAACTCATTTTATTTGTTTAGATAAACTAACTTTATAAATTATTCTTGTTGTTGACCAGGTTTATTTGATTGCTTGAATCAATATACGTAAGGTAGATATAGCAGCAAGGAATAACAATAGTTAAGATTTATTTTTTAAAAAAGTATATTATATTGTAATTTTATGTTTTAACGATACAAAGTTATGTATTTACATGTTTATTCGATATATAAATTTTAATAGAATAGACCAAAGTTCAAAACGGTATTCGGTACATATTTTATGCATGCATAGTAAGTTGCCGATTTTCTTCCTGAAATGGGGTAGATGACGGGAAAAGTTTGTTCAGATATGCCTTTATATGTGCAGATTTCAAATGTGCAGATATGCAGATGATGACGCAGTTGCTTTAAGTCAAAATTCGCAGGTCTTATTCTAAAATTCACGACTTAAAAAGTAATATCCGCACATCTGAAGCCCACGCATCTGTCCGGCTTCTTTAATATTTTCACGAAGATCAATAACTTATATACAGGCTTACTTTTTGAACTTCTTTTTAGGGCTACGGCTGGTATGGAAAACGGCATAAACAACAACGTCATTTTTAAAAACCTCAAAGACGACCACATAAGGGAATGTTCTTAAGATAATTTGACGAAAGTTGTTTTTGATTTTGGCGTACGATGCTGGCCACACTTCTATCTTGTCATAACAGCGATCCAATTCCTTTAAGAATAAATCGCCTAAGCCTATTTGTTGCTCCTCATACCATTCATAGGCATCTTTGGCCATTTCAATAGCACGCGGCTTAATAGTCAACTGGTACATTAAAAACTGCGCTGTCCTTTAATAATTTGAGTAGCCTCCTGGCGGGTATAAGATTTAGTTTTCCCACTTAAATGCATAGCGCGTTCTTTATCCAATATACCAAGTTGCTCATCAGTTAGTTTAAAGTCGCCTTCTTCTTTAATCTCTCTTTCCAAGAGGGTATAAATAGCCTTTACTTTACTATCATCTGCATCGGCGAGATAGGTCATTAATTTTTGGCGGATACTTAATGTTGTTGCCATTAGTTTAGCTTATATACAAATTTATGTTTTTTTAAGAGAGTTACAATAGGGTTTCACTGTTCAAAAAATGATCAAAAAAAAACGTCCGGGCAATATACCCGGACGTTTTTAAAAATAAGGGTATAGTTTATTTATGCTGAATGCCTTCAGCTAAAATAATGACCTTATTGTTCAGTACTTCAACAACACCGCCTTTTATAAAAAACACTTCTTCTTTAACAGCGCTGCCACCGCGAACGGTTAGCTTACCATCCTGAAGGGTTGATATGATAGGGGCGTGGTGGTTTAATATTTCAAATAATCCCAACATACCAGGAACAGTTACCGATGTGGCTTCGCCCTCATAGATTTTTTTATCGGGAGTAAGAATTTCTAAAGTCATTTCTTTTTGGATGTGAGATATGATATGTGAGATGTGAGACTGGAATGTCTTCGATCTAATACCTGATACCTCTTGTTATTTTAATATGAGTATGAGATTTGAAATGTTAAATCTCAAATCTCATATCTCAAATCTCATATCTTAGTTATTGGCTTCAGCCAATAACTTCTTGCCTTTTTCAATGGCATCTTCAATGCTTCCAACTAAGTTGAATGCACCCTCAGGGTATTCATCAACTTCGCCATCCATGATCATGTTGAAACCTTTAATGGTTTCTTTAATGTCAACCAATACACCTTTTAAACCGGTGAACTGCTCGGCAACGTGGAATGGTTGTGACAAGAAACGCTGAACACGGCGCGCACGTGATACAACCAGTTTATCTTCTTCAGATAACTCGTCCATACCAAGAATCGCGATGATATCCTGCAGCTCTTTGTAGCGTTGTAAAGTTTCTTTAACACGCTGAGCTGTATTGTAGTGCTCGTCACCTAAAATAGCGGGGCTAAGGATACGTGATGTAGAATCCAAAGGATCCACCGCAGGATAAATACCTAACTCGGCAATTTTACGTGAAAGTACGGTTGTAGCATCTAAGTGGGCAAATGTTGTTGCCGGTGCAGGGTCGGTCAAGTCATCCGCAGGTACGTAAACGGCCTGTACAGATGTAATTGAACCACGTTTGGTTGAAGTGATACGCTCTTGCATGGTACCCATCTCTGTTGCCAGTGTTGGCTGGTAACCTACCGCAGATGGCATACGACCTAATAACGCCGATACTTCAGAACCTGCCTGTGTAAAGCGGAAAATGTTATCGATAAAGAAAAGGATATCGCGGCCTTTACCGTCCTCATCTCCGTCACGGAAATATTCGGCAATAGTTAAACCCGATAAGGCCACACGTGCACGGGCACCGGGAGGCTCGTTCATCTGTCCGAAAACAAATGTCGCTTTAGAATCCTTCATGGCTTCCCTGTCTATTTTAGACAAATCCCAGCCACCTTCTTCCATTGAATGCATAAATGCATCACCATATTTTATAATGCCTGCTTCAAGCATCTCGCGCAAAAGGTCATTACCTTCACGTGTACGCTCGCCAACACCCGCAAATACCGAAAGACCGGCATAAGCTTTCGCGATGTTGTTGATCAGCTCCTGTATTAATACTGTTTTACCTACACCAGCACCACCAAACAAACCAATTTTACCACCTTTTACATAAGGCTCTAATAAATCGATAACTTTGATACCTGTAAACAATACTTCAGTTTCGGTAGACAGATCTTCGAAACGCGGAGGAATATTGTGAATAGGGCGACCATTGGTTTTATCAAGATCAGGGATGCCATCAATAGCATCGCCTACTACGTTAAATACACGGCCTTTAATGTTTTCGCCAACCGGCATTTTAATAGCCGATTCCAGATCCACAACCGGCATGCCACGTAGCAATCCGTCTGTTGAATCCATCGCAATCGCGCGCACACGATCTTCGCCTAAATGTTGTTGAACTTCTAAAATGATTTTTTGGCCATTATCTTTCGTGATCTCTAACGCATCATAAATTTTGGGAAGATGAGCGTCATCAGCGAAACTTACGTCAACTACCGGACCGATGATCCGTGATATTTTTCCAATGTTTGGCATATATAACCTGGTGTTTAAAAAATTTTCCTTTTTAATAACTCTATATAAAAAATATAAGATGCTATTTCAGAGGCGCAAAGTTATGATTTCTATCCAAATATTTAAATAGCAAAGACAACATTTTTGCATGATAATTTATACCGGCTTTAATTATTGTTACTGATGGTCAAAATTGAGTATAATTTTGCCAATATGTGTGCTGCTTTCCATCAGCTCATGGGCTTTGCAGGCATCAGCGGCCTGGAAAACCGAATGGATAACCGGCTTAATATCACCGGATGCTAAAAGCGGCCAAATGGTCGCCTTTAAATTTTGGGCTATCTTCCCCTTAAATTCCACTTCCCGTGAACGCAGCGTCGAGCCGGTAATTACCAGTCGCTTCCTCATCACCTGGGCCAGGTCAATCTGTACATTACTGCCATTCATGGTATTTATTAATACCAGTCTGCCATCAACTGCAAGCGACCTGATATTTCCTTCGGTATAACTGCCGCCTATCATATCCAGTATCACATCAACGCCTTTGCCGCCGGTAAGTTCCATAATAACATCAGCAAAATTTTCTGTTTTATAGTTGATGGCCTTTACTGCGCCCAAAGCTTCGCAAAAGCGGCATTTATCATCCGATCCGGCTGTTACATAAATTTTATGTCCCAGCGTTTTTGCCATTTGTATGGCAGCCACACCAATGCCGCTCGAGCCGCCATGAACCAGCAAGGTTTCTTTTCGTTTTAAAGCAGCCCTGTCAAATACATTGCTCCATACCGTGAAAAATGTTTCTGGCAGTGATGCCGCTTCGGCAAAAGAAAGGTCATCAGGTATAGGCAAACATTGTGCTTCGGGTGCGTTACAGTATTCGGCATAGCCACCACCTGCAACAAGTGCGCAAACCTTATCGCCAACCATTAATTGGGTAACGGTTGAGCCAATTGCAATTACAATACCGGCAATTTCCAGGCCGGGGATATCAACAGGTGCACCTGCCGGCGGCGGATAATTACCTTTACGCTGAAAAACATCGGGGCGGTTTACGCCTGCCGCCATCACCTGTATAAGTACTTCATTATCGCCATAAGCAGGCTTTGGTCTTTCGGCTATTTGCAAAACAGAAGGCCCGCCGGGCTGTGTTATAATTACGGCTTTCATAGAGGTAATAAATATGCGGCAAATGTATTCTTAACTTGAAAAATGTAAACTCAACTCCTAAACGCTAAGAAGTTACCTAAATTTTATTCAACGGTGTTTTTATTTGTCAACAGGACATATATCTGCTATCGCGTTGTTATATTTATACCAGGCAACCAGCTCCCTATCTTGGTGAAGACCTGTCAATGAGCCGGTAAAACAGCGGATTATTCGCTTCTTAAGCTTTTAACGGGATTGCTTATGGCCGCTTTGAATGATTGCGTAAAAATGGTGATGAATGCGATAGTTATAGCGCCTAAGCCTGATATAATTATTACCCACCATTGAACATTATCACGGTAGGCAAAACCCTGCAGCCATTTTTGCATAGTTAGCCATGCCAGGGGGGAGGCAATTACAAACGAGATAGCTACCAGTTTAATAAAATCCTTTGATAACATAGTAACTATGGCTGAAACACTTGCGCCTAATACTTTACGGATGCCTATTTCCTTATTGCGCTGCTCGGCCGCGTAAGCGGCTAAACTAAACAGGCCAAGGCAGGCAATGATTACCGCTAAAGTTGTAAAAATTAAAAATAATGAGCCAGTGCGCTGTTCGGTATGATATGCCGAATTAAAATCATCATCCATAAATGAGTAAGCCATGTGCTGATTGGGTGATACTGCGTTCCATTTGTTTTCTATCTGTGGTATGTATGGTTTCACATTATTTCCATTCAACCTGATGCTTAAAGCATTAGTGTTATTTTCCAGTATCATTACCACCGGTGTTATATTGTCTCTTAACGAGCTGAAATTAAAATCCCTTACAACCCCGATAACATGGTATTCCTGTACACCTTTTTTTGAGCCGTCGGCTATGTAATATAATGAACGGTTCAGCGGGTTTTACTAAAACCAAGCATGCGGGCGGCGGTTTCGTTGATGATCATACCTGCCGAATCAGTGGTCATTTGATCTGAGAAATTGCGCCCTTTTGAAAGACTCATACCCATTGTTGCTAAATAATCCCCGTCAATAGGCCAGACTTCGGTAAATAGTGCATTCCTGGAATTCGGTACCTTATTGGTAAACACCGAGTTTGGTTGCCTGAGACTGCTGGTTGGTATAAAGCCGCTTAACGAGGCGTTAGTAACCCCCGTAATTTCCTTAACCTGCTGCTTAAATAGTTTGGCATTGTTAAGCCCTATGGTATTCCTGATTACCAATACGTGGCTGCGATCAAAGCCCAGGTTTTTATTTTGAATGAAGTTTAATTGGTTATAGATCACCAATGTGCCTATCACCAAAAATATCGATATGGAAAATTGCACTACTACCAAAAAGTTACGAAAACCACCGCCCTTAAAGCCAGTAGATAGTTTGCCTTTTAAGACAGTTATGGGCTCAAAGCTGGAAAGGTAAAATGCAGGGTATGATCCTGCAATTACCCCAACCACTATAATAATTGCAAGTAGCGCAGGGAAAAGCCATTGGATTGTTTGAACCGAAATTGTAAGTTCCTTGCCCGATACCTGGTTAAATAATGGCAAAAGAAACCAAGCTACTGTAATGGCAATTATTGTTGCAAATAATGTAATCAATAAGGACTCGGACAGAAACTGAAAAATGAGATTTTTGCGTGACGAGCCTAATACCTTACGTACCCCTACCTCCCGTGCCCGGTTTGCTGAGCGGGCTGTTGAAAGGTTCATGAAGTTTATACAGGCAATAAGCAGTACGAACAATGCAATGGCCGAGAAGATGTATACATAATCCATGCTGCTGTTGGCCCCAAGTTCGTATTGCCGGTTTGAGGTAAGGTGGATCTTTGTAAGCGGAGTTAAATTCAGGCTGATAGCGTTGCCATTTTTTTCGAAGTTTTGCCAGTTGAAACCGGGTTGTTGAGCAAAGTATTTGCGGAACAAGTCATCAACCTTTTTCTCAAATCCTTTAGTATCTGCGCCCGGCTTAAGTAAAGCATAAGTAGTAAAACTGAAACCATTCCAGTTAGTGGCCTTGCTCGATTCCAACGATGACATTGACAGGAAGAAGTCAAAATTAAAATGCGATTGTGCCGGGATGTTTTGTACTACTCCGGTTATTTTATAGTTGATATTACTGTTAACTAAAGTAATGTATTCCCCAACAACATTGGTGCGGTTAAAGTATTTTTTGGCTGCTGTCTCGCTTAGTACAACAGTATTGGGCTCTTTTAAAGCAGTTTTCGGGTCGCCATCAAGCAGGGGGAGGGTAAAAACATCAAATATGCCGGCATCGCCATAAACTACCTTGCTTTCGTTCACATGCTCATTGCCTTTTTTAAACCGGATATCGGTAGCTGCTATCATCCTTACGGCTTTCTCAACTTCAGGAAACTCATTGCCAAGCGCCGCGGCAAGGGGGGGAGGTGTTACCGCATATGAACTGCTGTTGCCCCCATATTTTATGTCGGCATTAACACGGAATATGCGATCGGCCTTAACGTTAAACCTATCGTAGCTTAATTCATCAACTACGTAAAACACAATCAGCAGGCAGGTAGCCAGGCCCATGGCCAGCCCTAAAATGTTGATAATGGTAACAGCTTTGTTTTTTAGAAGGCTTTTGAGTGCTATTTTGATAAAGGTTTTAATCATGGCCGCAAAGTTTTTACAGGTTGAATGCATATATATAACCTATACATTGTAAAACGGTTATACATAAGTAGTTTTATAGCTCCAAGTTAGTTAATCAATAGTAATCTATTTGTTAAATAAAGTTAAACTAATTAGTTAGTTTAGGCAAGCCGGGTATTTAAAGGACTAAAATTGACATTTCAATTATCTGTGTAATTAGCAACTCCGCCATAAATACAATTTATTTGCAAAAAATAAATTCGCTATGTTATTACAAGAAGGCCAGGCGGCACCACAATTTACATTAGTATCATCATCATTGCAAAGCTCATCACTGGCCGATTTCAGGGGTCGTAAAGTAGTGCTGCACTTTTTCCCCTTAGCATTTACAGGTGTTTGCACTACACAGTTATGTACCATGCGCGATAGCTTTGGCTATTATGATGGTTTAAACGCCACTATATTAGGGATCTCGGTTGATTCGCCTTTTACACTGGCTAAGTTTAAGGAAGAAAATAATTACCAGTTCGACTTGTTGTCTGATTTTAATAAAGAAGTATCCACCGCTTACGGGGCTATATATGCTGATTTTGTGATGGGTTTAAAAGGGGTATCTAAACGTGCCGCTTTTGTAATTGATGAGGAACAGAACATCATTTATGCCGAAGTTTTGGAAGTAGCCACCGATTTGCCAAATTTTGAAGCAATTGCAGCAGTTGTAAAGTAGTTTTAATTGACCAGGTTGTTGATTACAAGGTTGGGTATAGGGCAGCTAAACTTTGTTGTTTAATAAACTTTTTTATAAATTTTTTGCATCGGTAATATAAAATCCTATCTTTGCATTCCGTTTCAAAAAGCACCATAAGTGGGAGATTACCCGGTTTTGTGTGGATAGATGAAATAATGCACTTGTAGCTCAATTGGATAGAGCACCTGACTACGGATCAGGAGGTTAGGGGTTCGACTCCCTTCAAGTGCACCCATAACGTTAAGCCTTTCTGTGTTGTACCGAAAGGCTTTTAATTTATTACGAGCATGCTAAACCTGGTATTGTTTGGTCCTCCCGGAGCCGGGAAAGGGACTCAGTCGCAAAAGCTTATTGAAAAACATGGATTGATCCATTTATCAACAGGTGACCTTTTACGAGGCGAAATTTCGCAGGGAACAGCACTTGGGTTAGAAGCTAAGAAGCTGATGGACGAGGGAATGCTGGTTCCGGATGAGGTTGTTATAGGTATGATCAGCAATAAGCTGGATGCCAACAAGGATGCAAAAGGTTTTATTTTTGATGGTTTCCCGCGTACAGTTGCGCAGGCCGAAGCTTTAGACAGGCTTTTGACCAGTAAAGGTGATGCCATATCTGGTATGATAGCGCTTGAGGTAGATGATGATGAACTGGAGCAGCGTTTATTGCAGCGGGGTAAAGCATCCGGCAGGCCTGATGACGCCAATCCGGAGGTGATCCGTAAACGTATTAAAGAGTATAATGATAAAACGGCCCCTGTTGCCGATTTCTATAAAAACCAGGAGAAATTTAAAAGCGTACACGGTATCGGCCCTATCGACCATATTTTTGGTCAGATAGGTGAAGTTATTGAAGCGTATTAAAGAGTCGGGAAAGTCCGAAAGTCAGTAAAGTCCGAAAGTTAAGAACGTTAAAATTCTTAAACTTCCGGACTTTACTGACTTTCAGACTTTTCGACAAAAAAATAAAAACTATGTCGCAAGGTTCCAATTTTGTTGATTATGTGAAGATCTGTTGCCGGAGTGGTCACGGAGGGGCGGGTTCAGCGCATTTACATCGTGATATATTAACTTCAAAAGGCGGTCCTGATGGCGGCGACGGCGGTCGCGGCGGTCATGTGATCGTAAAGGGCAATGCCCAGTTGTGGACCATGCTGCACCTTAAATACCGCAAGCACGTAATTGCTGGAGATGGCGATTCGGGTGGAAGTTCATTACGGAGTGGTAAAACCGGCAGGGATGAGATACTGGAAGTGCCCCTTGGTACAACCATTAAAAATGCCGAAACCGGGGAAATCATCTTCGAGATAACCCAGGATGGCGAAACTAAAATATTAACACCGGGCGGTCGTGGCGGTTTAGGTAATTGGCATTTTAAAACGCCAACCCAGCAAACCCCCCGCTTTGCCCAACCCGGCGAAGACGGCAGAGAGGACTGGAACGTACTTGAACTTAAAATACTGGCCGATGTTGGTTTGGTTGGCTTCCCTAACGCAGGTAAATCAACACTGCTGTCTGTTGTATCTGCTGCCAAGCCTGAGATTGCTGACTATGCCTTTACCACATTAGTACCTAACCTGGGCATTGTATCCTATCGTGATAACCGATCGTTCGTGATGGCCGATATTCCGGGGATCATAGAAGGAGCTTCGCAGGGAAAAGGTTTAGGGTTTAGGTTTTTGAGGCACATCGAGCGTAACTCGGTATTGTTATTTATGGTACCTGCTGATACCACCCGCACCATCAAAGAGGAATACGAAATACTATTGAACGAACTGCAGGAGTACAATGCCGAACTAATGCATAAGCCCCGCGTTTTAGCTGTTACCAAAACAGACCTGCTGGATGATGAACTGCAGGCAGAAATGCAAAACGAATTACCGGAAGGTATTCCTTCGATATTTATTTCATCAGTAGCACAAAAAAACTTGATGGGATTGAAGGACCTGCTTTGGGCCGAGATAAATAAGTAAAATTTAAACGGGTTTAATATTTGTAAATAAAACCTGTTTAAAAGTGATTAAAACTTCTTTTTTTTGCAATAAAACTATACTTACTTAGCCGAATAAAGCACGTATTTGTTACTCAGCATATCCATTCGGAAACCCTTGTAACCTGGGAAGCATTTACGTATAATGTTTGATTTTGGCCCCATGTAGCCTGCCGGGAGCAGGATGTAGATCGGTCCGGCATGGCCATAGTGTACATAGCTGTCATATTCAATTTTGATATCCGAATCGATAGGATCTAAGATGATATAACGATTATGGTTAATCTCCAGGCCCAGGTCGGGGCTGATGAAAACGAATAGCGCATTCTTTGTTTTTCTATCCAGATCCATAATATAATCCAGAGATTGCTGATCTATAAATAGTTGCGCTATACCCGATGTGCCCCTCGCGTTTAATGTTTTATTTTGATGGTAACTGGGTACAAAATACCTGATACTCCAGAATGCAATAAACAGGCATACAATGGTGAACGCTATTTTAAAAGGTTGTTTCCACCGGCTTACCAGGTAAACCACGCCCGGTGTTACCAATAAACCTATGATCCTAAAATGCCTTGCTTCGTACGAAATATTTGCCTGTCGCAAAAAGCTATAACCAAAAAACAGTACCGAAAGCACATAAAAAATAAAAAGCAATAAGGTATAGTTCTTACTTGGTACGGTACGGATGACATTGATGATGAGCAATATACTTAATAGTGCCGCTAATAACAGTACAATTAACGACCAAAAAGGACTCAATACAGATCCATTACCGTGGAACAGTAACCCGTTCACCATATCATCTAAAGAGAAACCGGCTAAAATAGGGGAGGCCAGCGGGAAGCTAAAAGTTTCCCAGTTTAGCAATAATCCTGATGAATCTGATGCCGGGTTTGCCCCCTTAGACAGGTAGCAAATAATAATAGTACCTATCGATATTATACCAGGAATTCCAATCCAGGCGCCGTTCTTAATCCACACCATTAAATTTAATTGCTTTTGGGATAGTTTGATCCAGATATACAAACAGCCAGCAGCATACATCCACAAAAAGGATGATTTGCAGAAAAAGCCTATCCATCCTGAAAGCAGCAGGAAGAGTGCAAGTTTCCAGGTGGTTTTATCAACACTTATACAACCATACAAGAACCACCCAATAAAGCCAAAAAGTAAAACTTCGCCACCATTATAAAAAACGTAAGGAATAAAAAAAGCCTGTTGAATTACAATTACCAGCACGCTAACCGCTGCCAGAAGCTGAGAAAATCCAGCTTTTTTAAAAAAAATATAAAATCCGGCTATTCCCAATAAACTAAATACGGTAATGGTAATTGCCGATGCCTGCCCGGTATTAATACCAAAAACAGATTTAAAAAGGTAAGGAACCAAATACTGTCCCGGCGACCACCACGATAAAAATTCGGTATAGTTTTTACTGATGTCGGCCGGATCTGGTTTGGTTGCCATATTAAAGCCCCCACCAGCCTGCATTTTTTGCAAAACGTGGAAGCCCCAGCTTGGGTCAGGGAAGATAGCCGTAGGGGCAATAAATATCAGTACACCCATTACCAATACCATTATACCTAATGCTATCAGGATATTTCGATGGGTTTGTGATTTTTTTAATATCATATGTTTGAAGTATTTTATGAGCCTATCTCACGTTCGCGGATCTTTATAGCGGGGTTTCCCTGGTAAACGCCGTAAGCCTCCAGGTTTTTGGTTGCTACAGAGCCGCTGTTAAGTACCGAATGGCTTGCAGCAGTAATACCGAGGTTTACTATGGCCCCCGCACCAATCCAAACACCATCTTCTAAAATGATCCCTTTGGTTATCAGGTCGAAGGATGTTTTTTTATAGTTGTGACTCCCAGTGAGCAGTATAGCCCCTTGCGAAAGACATGCATTAGCTCCAATGTTAATCATCACCAGGCAGTCGATCCATACATTTTCGCCTATCCAGGTTTCATCGCCTATTTGCAGGAACCAGGGGTATTTGATATTTACACAGGGTTTAATAGTTACGTTTTTGCCAATCCTCGCGCCAAATATCCGCAATAAAAACACCTTAAAGCTACTGGATGGGATAATACTTGTCTTTAAAAAGATAGCGTTCACATAAAACCATAAAAGCCTTTTTATCGCATTCCCACCAGGGTGGAAAGGGTAGTTATTATAGGCGGAAAGGTTGGTTTTAAGCATGTTTATTGATTGTATTATCATTTTTTTTTACCCAAAAATACAGGGTTATCATGATGATGATGTACAAAGTGATGTTAAAAATGGTATGATGATCAACTATCTGGTTAGCCTTTTTGTTCCAGAACAAAGCTAAAAGCACAAAACGAATAACATTTAAGAGTTCGATGCTTAAAATACCGGCAATCAAAAAAAACATTTTTTGTTTCGGCTTTTTGGGATAAGCTATTACAAATGCCGAAAAGAAACTGATTAACCCAAGCCCAAGACAGGAGTATACCAATACGATGGTACCCTTGCCGGCTACCAATAATTCGGTGCCATTGTGTATAGCTGTGAAACCAAGCCAGCCGAGCACCTGTGAACTAGCGCTTAACAATATCCATCGCAGCCCTTGTATGTAGTTTAAATAATCAGCCAAAAAAGGATAATAGTGGCTGCCCGGGCTGGTGATGCCAAAAAACAAAATATTAAAATAATAGAACAGCAGGAACAGGAGTAGAAATGTAAATACAAATTTGAAGGGGGAGATGTTGGTTTGATTTGTCTGTGCCGTTTCTTGCTTGCTTTTCAGAATCTCGTCAATTTTAACATCAACAATCAGCCTAAACCAAAATCCCTGTAAAAAATGAAATATTACGCCAACGCGCCCTTCCAGTATACCTAATTGAAAAATCATGCGGTACATAAAGTAAAGCATCGGCCTTGCATAGCGTGGTAGTTGCCACCAGAGTTTCTTTAACCAGGCTGTACGCTCATCCGGCGGGCCGAATAATGACGGCTTAATAGTTTGTTGCCGCATGTTTTGCATTCGCTCTACCTCTTCCTGGGCCAGCAGATCGCTGTACCGATTATGTTTGGCTATCCAAAAACTGATGTTATTTTCCTTCAGATTTTCTTCCAGGATATAGCCATTCTTCCATACTTCGGTTTTGCCGGGAACAATAAACCTGTGATCCATATTCTCATTCAAATCAGAATAGCCAACCCCGTACCTGATCATTTTAAGCAGGTAAAAAGGATAATAACCGCCATGTTTTATCCAGCGGCCTTTAAAAAAATTTTTACGATTGAAATAAATCCCATTAACATCGCGGTACTCATCTTCTTTAAAATTGATCAGTTTCTCCTTCAGTTCCGGGGTAACAACCTGGTCGGCATCCAAACAAATAATCCAGGGGGTTTTAATATCGAAGTTTTTAAGTGCGAAGTCCCATTGTTTAGGATGATTCTCGAAAGTGTGCTGCAAGATTGTTGCTCCTGCTTTTTTTGCTATCGCGATAGTGGCGTCATCACTGCCCGAATCCAAAATAAAAAGAGGTGCATTCAACTCACTGATGGATGCCAACAAACGCGGCAGGTGCTGCTCTTCATTGTAAGTAAGGATGATGAATGAGTATGCCGGGATCAATACTGCTTGATTATTTTATTGTACAAACCTATATATTTTTCAACTAAGCTGTCGATACAAAAATCATTGTAAATAATAATGGGTGCACTTTCCCTGATGCTTAAAAGTTCACTCTGCTTGTTTGCAATTTGATCAATCGTTTCTGCAACAGATGCTGCGGTTGTTTTGCAAAGCCAACCCAAATTGTTTTTATTTACGTAGTCAGCTAATCCAACTTCCTCGCTGATCAAAACAGGGGTGCCCACACTCAGGCTTTCAATTACCGCGTTGCCAAAATTTTCATCGTACGACGGTAATATAAACAGATCGTGCTGCTGTAGTATTTTAAACTTATCTTCATTAATAAAGCCGGTCCATGTTATTTTATCGGCAATACCATTAATTATGGCCAGTGATTTTAAACTTTCAACATATTGTTCATTGCCATTGCCGGCAATGGTAAGATGAAAAGAGGCATTAACCATCCCGAGGGCATTGAACAGGATATCCAGTCCTTTTTTCTCCTCGATCCTTGAAAAGAAGATCAGTTTAATTGGCCACGAAATCGCGGTTTGAGAAGATGAGTGAAAAAAAGGCAGTTTTACAAAATTGGGTATTATGGTAGTACTTTTTGGATTAATAATACAGTTAACCGAATCGCTTTCTCTTGGAGATGTTGCGTGGATATGGCAACGCTTTAATACCGGCCTCCCTAATAAATTATGAATGATTGATTTGATACCCTGGTTTTTATTTTGAAACGAATAAGGGCTTAACGTACCCCTTGTTGAAACTAAAACAGGCACCCCTCTGATTACTGCGATAAGGCAGGATAGTACCGAAACAAGGTTCCACCAGGCATGTACATGCACCAAATCATAGGCCCGGGAGTTTTTCCAAACTGCATTTAGCAATGCGGGAGAAAAATGGCTATGGTCTTTAGTAATACGCTTAAAATAGGTAACGCTTACACCATCAACCATCACCGTTTGATTAGGGATTACCTCGAGTTCGTGAGGGCCATTAGCTGTGGTTACGTACATACTGATATCGTTGCCGCTTTTTACAAGCTGTTCGCAAAGCATAGCTACAGACATAATTGGCCCGCCATAAATATAGGCTGGTTTGTATGAGGGCGAAATCTGTAAAATTCTCAAACCTCTTTTAATATATTAGACGATACAAGTATTTTATGGATAAGCAGCATACTGATGTAACTCCAAAATACGCTATTGACCAGGAACTCAAAGCTGAGGCCGCGCCACATGACCTGGAATAGCCCGCTAAACACGAGGGCCGTTCCTAAAATATACCCGCCAAAAAGTTTTTCAGCTTTAACAGAGATCAGCTGTGCTACTGCCCCATAAATAAACATGAATAAAAATACCCCCACGGTACCGTAAGTGAGGTATGCATCAACAACAAAAGCCGGCTTTGCTGATACGGTTGATGCCCTGTTTACCACACCGGCATCATAAACACGTTCCATGATCAAATCTTCGGTACTTAGTTTGCCTGGCCAAAAAATACGTGGAATAATGGCCATGCCCGATTGCTTAATCAATTTTGCACCATAAAAGTCGACGTTTTTTGGTGTTGATTGCGTAAACTTTATAAACATATCAATCTCGCTTAACCTGAAAGCAAGGAAGCCCCAGTTTGAATTGTCTTCCTCTCCGGAATTATTTCCTAATGCGGCATCCAGAGCCAGTTGACTGGCTTCATCTGCGGAAGTCTCACCCGACCAGGCATTTTGCCTGAATATGCGGTTATAAGTAGGCAAAAACATAAACAGAAGAAGTAGCAGGGGGATGAAAATACCCGCCACCAACTTTTTATAGTTGGGGTAAAGGAAAACGCCCAAAACCAAAACACTTATAATAATGGGTTCTTTAAAACCCGATATGAGGGCCTGGTAAAAGTTAAAAAAGTAAAAGCAAATACAAATTAATGTATTACCAATTTTTTTAAGTGGTATAGCAAATGCAAGAGCTAATGTACCTGCTATAAAACTCAATGAACTGAACTGATTTGCAAATTGCGATAAACCAGGAATTTTAATAAACAATATAGAAGCAGGGAAACTGAAAATAGCTAACAACATTAATAAGTTTGCCAGTTTATCTTTTGCAACATAATATTTAGGTTTTGCCGAATAATCCATAAAGATCAAAACGCCAGAGATAAAGGCCGCGTGCCCTAAACAGTAATACCGCTGGCATTGCGCCGTCAATTGCAGCCTGTTTTGGTCAACTAACGTAGTGCTTACTTTTTCAAAGTTTTGATACCCTAATACATCCATGAAATAGAATATAGAGGTACAGGCCATATATCCGGCAAAAATTATCTGTACTAAAAAAATTGGTCGCATTAATTGTTCGGCAACACTCCTGTCATCAGGCAAGGGCTTAACCCAACCAGTTTGCGTCAGAAAAAATATCAGGAATGATCCAAGCCAGGCGATTATGTATGATAATTCATAATCACTCTTCAGCAAAGCAGCTAAAACCCAGGGGATGAATAATACCAGGATGCGTTCTACAGGCGCCTGTTTACTTTGCATCGCTATTATTTATTACGTTTAAAATCGCATCGGCCTGGTTATTAAAGCTCCAGGAGGCTATTTTATCCTTAGCATTGTTGCCTAAAATCTTCAGCGTTGATTTATCATTAACAAGCCCGCTTAGTTTTGTGGTGATATCTGCGAGATTTCCGGCTTCAAATATTTCTCCGGTAGAGCCGGGTATTACCAAATCAATAGCACAGCCGCATTTATCAGAAACCAGTACAGGCTTACCTGCGGCCATAGCTTCATTTACTGCGAGCCCCCAGGTTTCGCCAGGTCCTTTTGAGGGCAGGCAAAATAAATCGCAGGACTGGTATACTGCAGGCATTAATGATTGATTCCGGAATCCCATAAAATGAACATTGTTGTTTTTGCCGGCATTGGTTTTTAGTGAAACTTCTAAAATACCATTACCAACAAACAGTAAATGCGTGTTTGGCATGTTCAAAGTTAAAAAAGCATCCAGCAATAATTGAGGTGATTTTTTTTCTTCGAGCTTACCCGCAAATAATATCAATGTATCACCGGCATTAATGCGCAGGTTTTGCCTTAGTTTGCCGGCTTCAATAGCGCTATCCGCTGCAAATCTTTCGTTATCTATTGCATGTGGAGCAAAACTAAGCTGCCGTTCTTTTAAACCATGTTTCATAAAATAGGCTTTGTTATTGCTGCCCACATAAAATGCATGGTCAATATGATGATACACCCACCTTAAAAAAGCAAACCTTAATAACACGTTAAATCCCTTTTGAGCATCAAGCAAAGTTGAATCGCCCCTGAAATAAACCGGCAATTTGTTTTTGAAATGTCTTATTGCTTTTAAATGGCTGTCATATGCCCAGCCGTAAATCAATATTGCATCGGCCTGCCAGGCTTTTATTTGATCATTAAGTTCGGGGTTAACTATGCCCTTAAAATGATGTGAACCCGGGTCGGTGGAAATATTTTTCATCCACTCATACGGATAGCCATCCATTAGCGGTAAATCCCAGGATATAGTTTTTCCAAAACCGGGATCAAATTTTTCCTGAGCTTTTTCGCCCCAGGTGTAAAATACTTTAATCTCAACCCCTTGCCGTTCATTCATTAGTTTAAAAACCGGGGCGTAATATTGGATGGGATGAGTGGTTATAATGGCCAGGCGCATATCAGATGGTTTCGCCCATAATTTTAAATCCTTTGGCAGTTTTTAACCGCGCATTAATATAGTCGGGATCCTTGCAGTAAATGGTATTATAAATACCCAATGAGGAAATCAAATTTAAATCCCTTTTGAAAGCGTCATACTGGTAAGGTTTAAATCCATTTGCCAGGAGTAACTGATGGATACGCTCTTCATTAAATCCATAATGCGTGCCACTGCCATTAAGTTCGATGATGATAGCTTTAAGCGATTCCTGTTTTAGTGTATTATTCATCCCTTTCAATACTTCGGTTTCAAAACCTTCTACATCAATTTTTATTAATGCGGGTTTATCTTTTACGGTAAGTGAATCTACGCTGATTACGTTTACTGTTTCTACTTCGGTATTTTGGGACTCGTCCGGGCTGATGATATGATTGGTAGTATCCTCGTTTTTTGAAAATGTGCGTACACCCGCTTTTGCCCCGGCTGCAGCGTTAATCAGGGTAGCTTTATCCTGAAGCCGATTTAGCCCCATATTTTTATTGGTAATAACCGCAGTGTTTGCAGAGGCCTCAATGGCGATGGTTTTGGCCTTACATACCCCGGATGCTAATAAAGTGTAAGAGCCTACGTTGGCGCCAATATCAAAAAAAATATCATTGGGCCTTAAAAAGTGCAGTAAAAAGGCCATGTCATTAAATTCATGTAAGCCCGTATAAATATTGCCGGTAATACCGGTTAAACCCTTGCGGGCATAAAAATTTATTCCTGCCAAATAAGGCTTTACAATTAGCTTTGATGGCCTGAAGCTGCTTTGGATTTGCCACCATAAAAACCGGGTGAGCGCCTTAACCGGATGCCTTTTAGCTAAACTGTGGTTAAATATAAAGCCAAACGTTCTTTTAATTTTTTCCACTAATAACCTTATCAAAAAGTTTGCATTGGTTTACGGTCATTTGCTCTGCCGAATATTTATTTACAGCTACGGCGTGATATTGGGGCAGTTCTGGATTGCCATTAAGCAAAGCTGATAAGAACGCGTTAATATTTGCATCTGATATGGTATCATAATCATAAACATGCTTAACTCCATATTCCTTCATAATATTTATTGCTGAACTTGCCGGGTTAAAAACAGCCAATATTGGTTTTTGAGTTAGCAGGTATGGATATATTTTTGAAGCACTGTATTTAGGATCATCAGACCCTGGAATAAAAAGAGCGTCGGCCTGTTGCAAAGTAGCCAGCGTATGATAATAGCTAATCCGATTGGTAATTTCAATTACCTGGTCCCCTACACCATACTGTTTGGCAAGTGGAAGGATAGTTGGATTGCCCTGACCATTTGGAGCGTAACTTGTGCCGATAAAATAAAATTTTAGCAATTTAAAAGCCTCATTTTCATTTCGTAATGCAGTTTTAAGCGCTTTAAATAAAGGCGTTATGGCCTTATGCATATCTGCCCCACCCCGGCCTATATAAACTATGTTGACTAATCCTTCTGTAAGTAGGTTATCGAATGTTTTGTTATTTGCCCCCGCTATCTGCATATCTGGTTCAAACGCCCCAAAAGTTATGGTAGCAGCAGGTATGTTTTTAATTTTAGGATACCTGTTTTTCAAATCATCGATGTAATCATCAGATACACTGATTAAACCATCTACATTTTTTATGGCTATTGGTTCCAGGTATTTGTTAAGGCGATAGGAGAACCAATATTTAGGTGGTCTTTGAGTTATTGGCTTATCCTGGTAGTAATCGGAAAACCATGGATCCTGCATATCGATCACATAAGGAATGCCGAAACGTTTTTTCCAGTAGACCCCTAAAATACAAACCGGGAATTGAGTGGTGGAAAAATAGATAAGATCAAATTTTTGAGCTTTTAAAAGTTTGCTTACCTTTTGTTTGTAAAACCATAACGAGCGTAAAGCGACACTGCCCAGACCTAATTTAGAGGTAAATTGCTTTTTGAATGCTTTAACTTTATGGATCTTTGTATTTGCCGGTACACTTTGCGTTAACAGTCCATCCATATTCAAATCAGTATACTTTTCATCAACCATAACTACTTCGGCATCCCAGCCATTAGCCGCAAAATAGGGCAGGCTCATGCGCACCCGCTGCATATCAGCGCCGTTTACCGGGGGGAAGTAGGGTGAAATGATGAGCAACTTTTTCAATCCCAATATTTATTCTGATTTAGCTGGTGAGTTTTTTTAATGAACAGTATATCCGTTTGCCACAAAGCCCTGTCCAGTGGCCGCCTGATAAAGGAACATATATCATAAGTGATAAAACCAATACAGAAAGAAACTGGTTTAACAGATCTTTATTTGCATCCCATACCTTCGCAAACTTACCTTTACTTTGCCGGGTATCTACAGTCAAAATAATCTCATCAACCTGATTTGAAAGTATATCTAACTGGTGTTTTAGGATGTGTTTTGCATGGGGATAATCACCTGGCGCAAGATTGATCCGGAGGCTAACCTTATTTTTCAAGAGCATCTTTTACTAAAGCAAGCAATTTTTTTGATTCATTTTCCCAATTATAAAAGGCGGCCGCTTTAATTGCCCTGTTTTTTGCGGCCTGTAATTCTACAGGGTCATTAAGCCATTTTTCCAGCCCGGCTATTTGCACATCGCCTGGTTGCAGTGGTAACTTAAAGCCGGGTTTAAACATTTCAAACGCCTCGTTTTGCCCTTCGGTTTCGCTGGTAATAACAGGTAAACCAGATTGAATGTATTGAAAAAACTTATTGGTAATTGTATAATTACGGCTCATGGGGGTATCAAGTTCCAAAGCCAGCCCTACATCAAATTCTGCAATTTTTTCGGCCAGTTTATGCGCCTCAACCGTGTCATGAAAAAATAGAAGGTGTTGTTTTGTCAACAGTGCATTCAGTTTTTCACGATATCCATTATCAATATTACCAAGCAGGTGTATTTCAAGCCTGGGTTTAATTGAACCTAACAATTTAATGAATTGCTCCAGCCCTCTGCCTGGTCCTATCGTTTGGGAGAACCAGAACAGTTTTAAAGGTTTTGAAAACTCCTTTTTAAATGGAATACCGGGTGATGTAAATACATTGTATACAACCTGTGGTGTTGGGCATGCATAAACAGCTGAAAGGTTTTTTGCCAATGCATTTGAAGTAGTAATACAAAATACACCTCTATTTAAGGCTACCAATTCAGCCCGGTGCAGTAAATTGATTGGTCTTTCGGCGCGTGCATCGGGTAACAGATCTTCAGAATACCAGTCTTCAAAATCAAAAGCAACTTTAAGGTCCGCATTTAATAATTTAGTGCCAATATAGGTAGCCAGTTCCTGGTGACAGATGTACAGTTGGGCCTTAATGGCTTTAGCTTTGTTATAATAACGGACAGCCCCATAACCGAGCGATAAGCCAGTTTCTATTTTGAAATTACGGGTAAGCAAGCGGCCGAGCTTATTGAAAAGCTTATCTGTAAATGAGTAAATTGTTGATGCCGAAAGATCAGACACTACCTGTAAACTTAAATTGGGAAAGGCTTTGATGGCGTCAAGATCCTGTTGGTACAAATCTGCCGAAATAATACCCGTTAAAATACAAACCTCATAACCTGCTGTGGCCAAAGTAGTGGCCTCTTTTAAAACCCTTGGGTTACGGCAGAGGTGCGATTGGGTTATAATACAGATATTTTTAGGCAATGATTTACTGTTAGTTGAATAGCCTGGATTTAATTTTTTGTAATGATTGAGGGATGGAATGCGCGCTAAGTGCCTTTTGTTGTCCCTTTATTCTCAGTTCTTTCCGCTTGCTTTTTGAAGCTGCCAGTTCCCTGTATTTGAGAACTAACTCATCTGCATTGGAATAAGTTTCAATCTCGGTGCCCAATTCATATAAATGGGGCAAACCTGCGGTATATTCAGTTAAAAAGCATGCGCCCAGCATAGGGGCTTCCAGGTCGCGGAGCCTGCTATAGGTTAAAATATTTTTATTAAAAGTATTGAATGTCGGCACCCTGTTTATACCCAAGGTTATGCTGCTTTCGCGGGTAAGCCTCATGTATTCTTCAAAACCGGGCTTTTCAAATATATTTTCACCGGGTATGTTTGCCGGTGTTACTTTTTCGTAACGTTTAAGATGGTAAGCCGCAAAACCCTTGACCCCCGAATTACGGATGAGGTTTACCTGGTTTTTAATTTTGGATGAAAAATTTGACACCTGCAATGTTGTTGCCTGTACTGTTGAGTTATCCCAGCCAGTTCCCCTGATCTGTACTGGCAGTCCCTTACTGATGGCATCTGCCAAAAGCTGCGCCCTTAAATAATCTTTTGAACCAATAAATGAAATGCTGTTTGTTTCCTGTTCAGGGCTGGTCCGGTAGCGGGAATCAACCCACATGGGCATAGGCAGATTGATATGGACTACACCTGCTTTTTTGTACATGTCCAAAGCTTCAAACTCGGGAACCCAAACCAGATCGAACACTTTAAATTCATGCGGCAGTTTGGCAAACGACCGAACATTATCACAATAGAAATTAACGCATGGAATCCCTAATGCCCTTATTTGTTTTATGGCCTGCAGATCAATTTGTTTAGGGTATAAATAGCAAAGGAAAATATCAATGTGCTGGCGGTTTGCCTTAATATAAGTTAAGGTTTTTTCCCAGGCTTGCTCTTTCCATTTTTGTAGCGCCGGATCGTTTTCGTAGGGGACTAAACCAGCGGCCCAGTCAAGCCCTGGTACTTCAAGCCATTGCATTCCGGCTTCTTCAATGCCATTTTTGATATAATAGGGCCAGAAACGGTATGCAGGTATGGCATGCGGTTTAGTGTCAATATCCTGTAAAAACGATAACAGTATTCTCATGGCAGACGTTTGAACAAAACGTCGATCTGGTTTAGCTCGGTACCCACAGGTGTATTATTACCTAATGCAAAAAGCTGAAATTTAAAACCGGTAAGGCAATTGGCGATGTCTAAGAACTGGGTATATACAATAGCTGATGCCAAAATTGATTTTGCAAACAGAGTCCAGGTACCTGTATTGTTGCCGATATCAAATATTGCAGGATTAGCTTTTATCAATCTGCCATTGCAGATATTTTCAAGCAATTCAAGCGAATTGAGATGACCGGGCTTAGGATTGAGCCCCGGAGTGTTTCGGAGTTTTGCAAGTCTTCGTTTCCTGTTTAATTCAAGTGCTAACCTTTTAATAAGTTTATAGGGATTGTATACAACAGAAAGGTTCATGGATAGCTTAGGTGAAGTTATGAACGATTAATAAAATGCTTCACCAGCTTGGTAATTTTCCATCCTACAAAGGAGACCATAATTTTTGTTGATCCACCAGCCATAAATTTAAGCGATGAACCACCAAGCTCATTAACTTTTATTTGTGCAGTTTTTACCAGGTTCGGGTACCTTGGATAAATAATGTAAATAAAATGTTGCCAAACATTAGCACAAGCCAATTTAGCTTCGGGAGTTGAATGTACAGCTAATAAATTTTTTGTTGCTTTATCTAATGATCTGGATGCAGAAAGCATAGCTTCCTGTTGTGTACGCCCCGATAAACTGCCACTATTTCCTGAACGATAATATAAAATCGATCCCGGATCGAACACTACCAATTTACTTTTTAGTATTACCCTGGTAAAAAAATCCAGGTCGTCAATTAAGGTGAGTTGTTCGTCCCAGTAGCCGGCGCTTTCAATTACCTGTCTCGGTAATAAAAACATACCTGATTGGGTCATCGAATGGCCGTTTTTCCATGACGAGCAAATCCATTCACAGGCAGGTAGCGTTTTCCAACAATCTTCGGGACTTAGTTTAAAAGTTCCCAGGTCGTTATTATAAAACCGGCCCCATTTAGCAGAAATTATACAACCCTGGTTTTCATTAGCAAGTTTTACCTGGCTTTCTATCATCTCCGGATTTATAAGATCATCCCCATCCAAAAACTTAATATACTGCCCGGTTGCTTTACTGTAGGCTGCATTGCGTGCAGCGGCAGCTCCTGCATTTTTTTGACGGAATATACTTATATGCTTGTAATTGAGTTTTTGTAATACTGTTTTAGTGTTATCCGTAGAACCATCATCAACTATAATTATTTCGATGTTTTTATAGGTTTGATTTATTACAGATTCAATGGTATCCTTGATATAATTTTCGCAATTGTAAGCCGGGATACAAACCGAAACTAATGGACTTTGCGCTGACATCTTTGTTTTATACCGAGTTTGTGTTTTAATTTTTCAAACAACGAGTTTTTATCGTACCGGCCGTTTTTATCAAGTTTTCCGGTATTCCATATCTCGTTCCCAAAGTGGATGCTATATGACTCCGTGCTTATTTTTCTTCCGGACATAGTATCAGGTTTTAATACAGGTCTTAACACCTCTTTGATTTTATTAACCGGGGTCATTTTTCCTAAAATCAGTTCGCTTACGTTTTTCCAGGCGATGGGGTTAAAGTAGCGATACGAAAGTACAAATTTTTCCAGTTGCAGCTCTTTTACCGCTTTTTGAAATAAAAACGGACCAGCTAAACCGAAAGACATTGTTTTAAGATCAATCTGCTCAATTTGGTTAAGGCAGTATTGTACAAAATCGCTGCCCTTTGGCGCTTTAAAAACGCAATTATTTACCAACTGGTCATATTCGCCTTCGTAGCTTGAACAAAAAACGGTATCGGCTTCAAAATCGAATTTTTTGAGGCAAATGATATCCATATCAACTCACCAGCCCCCATTTTGCTGAACCATCAGCAAACGGAACAGGTCGGCAAAACCCGATACTGATCCCGCGCCCCAGCCGGTTTTTGTATTTGAAAATAGCATCTTCGCCAATAATACTCCTTGCGTCGTGAATTTGGGTATCTTTAGGTGCATTGGTTATTTCTTCATAGGCATACAATTGGAAATTGTGCCCGTGATCAATAAACGATTGGATGCATAATTGTTCAACCTTCGACAACTGGCCGCCTATCCATAAGGATTGGATATTTTTATTTATATCGCTTTCCATGCTTTCTTAAAGTATCCTTTTTTTGATAAATCTACGTAATGATGAAGTGCCCCAATATGATGGTTAATCCTGTTCGTATCCGGATTAACAATATATTCATCTGCCGGTAAAACAACTGCTTCAACATTGGCTAATAGCATAGCAGTTAAAGCCTGTTCGAGGTAATATGAGCTGCTTTCTTTGTCTTCCAACCCTTTTGTCCAGCTTTCTAAATTGTGCCAGTTTATTGCATTGCTGTTGAGGCCAATAGCGCCTACGTTTAACAATGCCGGAATCTTGTTTTTGCAAAGTTCTTCCATCAATTGCCTGGTGTAGCCATATGATTCCTGGCAATCCTGCATATATACCGGTTTTTCAGGCTTTTGCAGCCAATTAACTAAAGCCAGCGGATTACCCCAAAACATCATATCCGAATCTAAAACGAGTTTCCAATCTTTACCGGGAATGGTATGTACATCCGTCAGTTTTTTAATATGCGGATAAACTTCGCGTTTGTGGTGTAAAGCCGGGTATTGATGCTTTGGCAATGAATTGTTGAGGTTTTGGTTGATCATTTGCCGCGTCACAATTTCTGCCCCGGGCAATTGTGTGTTTATCTGTTCAATTAATTGATCGTCGAAGCTGCCGTCATCAACCAATATGAATTTAAATGAAGCCCGGCTAACTTTTACTAATGATTGAATACAAAACAGGGTTTGGTATAAATACTTTTTCCCGGTTAAAAAGTAAACTGGTAAGCCATCGGCAGGTGAGTGAACGGGGGGGAGATTCTTTGATGCCTGCATCATTAATTTTTGCCCATGCATCATTTTACGATAAGCAAAATATCCACCGAAGCGCGCCAGCCTTTTTAAGTTGGCTTTAGGGTAACGGTATAAAACATTAATGATTAACTGTATCAAAGGCAAATTATATCCTGAAAAAAACATCCCGCCATAGGTGTCTTACGTTACTGGTGTAGTGCCTTGCTACAACATTATCCAATGGCATAGCTTTAATTTCCTGGGAAAACATATAATAACCCGGCATTGAATTTATACAAATCATATAAGTTGCTGCCTGTGCCATTATAACTTCCTGGTGATAGGCTGCTACAAAGTCTTCTGTGCCACCGCATGCAAAATCTGTAACAGGTTGAGGCAGAATCTTATTAAGCAAACTGTTTTAACTTTTGAGGGATTTGTAATATAATAAATGATACAGTTTCTGAACGATCCTGTATTCGTAAACCCGATATTTCCAAATTGATTTACTTATCGGGCTATAATATTGCCAAATGTATTTGTCATAATCATCCTGCCATTCTTTAAACCAGGTGGCAGTATCTGTGGTTTTTTGATCAGCGTGTTTTCGGGCGGTTCCTATAGGGATGCGAATGTGCTTGGTTGCTCTTCCGGGAAATAAACGCAGCCATAATTCGGCATCCATGGCACAGTTTAAGTCTTCCCATATTTGGGCATGCACTTTTTTTTGCCAAAAAACCGAATGCGAAAGTATAATACCGCCGAAACGCAAATAGCGTTCTAATACAAGCGGGGCATATTGAATTTTTACATCACCAGTAATGTCATCCAATGTTAATCCATCGCCGTAAACTATATCAAGGTTTGCGTCGCTTATAAAATGTGGTATAACGTTATTAAGGCCGTTGATGGTTAAATAATCATCACTGTTTAACCAATAAAATATTTCGCCGGTAGCTATTGAAAAACCTTTATTGATTGCATGCGATTGGCCTCTGTCCTTTTCGCTGACCGCCATGCTTATGAAATCTTTATAATGGTTTAAAACATCAACCGTGCTGTCACCTGATCCGCCATCCATAATGATGAGTTCGAGATTGGGGTAATTTTGTAAAAGCACAGACCTGATGGTTTCCTCAATGAACATACCCTGTTGATAACTGGGCACAACAACTGATACTTTTGGACAGTTATTTTTGTCTTGAAATTTTACGGTTGATTCAATAGTCCACGGCCAGCCATTTTTTTGCTGATGGAGCGGGGATGGAATATGTTTTAGATTCCCTTTTGCACTAAAAGGCACGTCTTTTAACGGGAAGGCATGAGGATATAACTCATATAACCGCGACTGATATGAACTATAATCTGGTAGTGGTATTGGTTTAAGAGGCGTGTTTTCAGCCATTGTTTATTTCTGATAAAGCCCGGAAAACTCCGCAAGCACCCTCCCATTTAATATAATTTGCCTTGTTTTTCCACGCGCTAAGCATAATCCAAGCTTTGGCCTGCCTAAGCGGAACAGTCCATTTGGGGATGCTTAGGTGGGGGTTGATATGGTGCATTTCTAAAACCTTAATCCATGATATATTACTTTTGTAGGCCATGTTTTTAAGGTAAGTAAAACTGTATCGTTTTTTGGGGATAATGTGATTAACAATTAGCGTGGGAACGTAGGCTATTTCAAATTGATTGCTTACTATTGTTAATATAATATCGTTGTCTTCGCCCGATGTTAAATCCGCGCCTTTTCTCCCTAACTTTAATTTATCATCATTCACCCCTTTTGCATAGGCCAAAAAAGCATCGTAGGTTACAACTAAGCCTGTTCCTATAGGGGCCTTTTCAGGATAATGGCTGAGCTTATAATCGATGTCATTATAACGGGAAATATATTCTTTGTCGCCAAAATCCTGGCAGCCCAAATTAATGCCGAGGGTAAAAAACCAATCAGGCGGAGTGGTTTCATACATAGGTAACGACCGGCCGCCAAAACAACCTACGTGAGGGTGGGTTAAACTAAATGCCAGGCAGTTTTCTAAATAATTTTCATTGAGTATGTTATCGTCGTCGGCAAATACGATCAGGGAACCAGGCTGGCATAAATTAAAACCAGCCAAACGTGCATAAACTAATCCAGGTTTTTGTTCGATGACTACCTGCGAATTGATGTGCCAGTCAAGATGATTCAACTCTGGTATGGGAAAAGCGCTATTGTTGTCAACAACTATCAATTCCCAGTACCGCTTATCTAAAGTTTGATTTTTAAGAGAAAGCAATGTCTCCTTTAATATTTTCGGATCGGGGTTATAAGTACAAACTATTACTGTAACCTTAATCATTGATGAGCGATAGTATTAAAATAAACATCTTCTGTTTGCTTTCCGATGATGTCGGCGCTGTATCGGGTTGCAAGTGTTTCCCTTGCCGCATTGCCTAATGAAACTATCAGGTGCTGGTTTGTAATAAGTTTTTTTACCGCTATTACAATGTCTTTTGGCGACCTGGGCGGAATAAGCAGCCCATTAAAATTATCGTTAATTATTTCGGCCATGCCGCCGTTGTTTGTTCCAATAACAGCTTTTCCCATTGCCATGGCTTCTAAACATACATATGGAAAGTTTTCCCATAGGCTGGGAAATATGCAAATATCGCTTCCTTCAATTATAGCCGAAATTTTGTGGTGGGGTTGAAACCCCAAAAAATTCAATGAACGCCTATACTTACTTAATTTTTCGCTCATATAGTCAATCATATTCAGGTGCCGGTTGGGAGATGGAGAGGGGCTGCCAACAAAAACAAACTCCGTATCTGGAAATGATTTTAAAATTTGTGGTATCGCGTTCATCAAATCTAATACTCCTTTTCTTTTTTCCAGTTTGCCAATAAAGGTTATTACTGTGTTTGATTTTGGGGAGGCCATAACAGCCTTAAAATTGTGATTGCTATAGATAAAAGGGTTTGGCACTACCTGTATCTCTTTGTCGCTTTTCCATTCGGCCCTTACAATAGCCGACAAATTTGCCGACGGGCTTACAACAGATTCGGCTAAATTGAATAACTCGTATTCAGGATCGTTGTGTTTGTTGTATCGCCAGTAAAATTTTACCCGCTGCAATCGAATTAAACCGCCTACTATAAACCGTAACTTATCAAGAATGGTGATTTTATTTGAGTTTAATTTGCCTACTAAAAAAGAGGGTGTATGAAGTTTTAAACTAAGTGGTAATGCTGGAAAAGCTTTTTTTATTTCTAACCCATCTGCCCCAAATTCCGGAGATTCAATAATATCAAACGGTAACACCTCATGTGATTCGGCAAAAACAGGCAAAACGCTTGTTTTAAATGTGGCTTTATCTTGTGTAGCTATTAGATGTAGCTTATAACCATCCAATTCTATAACCGAAGAAGTAGCATTTGGGCTTCCGCTAAAAACTTCTACATCATGGCTGCGCATCGCCATCAGTTTGCTCACATGGCTTATATAAGTGCCAATGCCACCACTGGCAATGCCTAAGGGATGTTCATAGGAAATGTAAGCTATATGCAAAGGTTGGTTGATGAAAATAAATTGTTTTTATAGGTGGCCGATGGCGCTTTTTAAATAATCAATGAAATATTTTTCGCCGGCCGGTCGGTCTGGTGCCGGCGGCACGGGCAATTCACTGTTAATAAAATCAGCTAATTCGGTATAGTTATGATATGTGTATATCCCTTGCTGCCCGTGATAGCTTCTTGACGCGCTGTTATTTGCTATTACCGGTAAGCCGGCAAGCAGTAATTCGGGTATGCGGGTTAGCGCACCCGAGCTTGGTTCCTGGTGCACCAGGGCGTAATCGCAATTAATAAGTAAATGATTTAGCTCCTGGTTACTTACGCTCCCCCATATTTTTATATTATCCCGGTTGAAAGTTCCCTTTAACTGCTCGGAGCCTAAGCCCGCAACCTGTATTTGTATGGATGGATATTTTTTAACCTGGTTTATAATTTCAACATACCCGTTGTAGGTGGGTTTATTATAAAAAGTACCTAATAACAAAATTTGTTTTACGGGTTGCTGAATTTGTGGGCGTTTGCCCCTTTCGCTCCGTGTAGCTAATAAACTTGTTTTTAATTCCTCGGGGGGATAATAAGGAAGGTAGCTGGCGTTAATACCGTACACAGACAAAAGCCATTGCTCCTCTTTTGATATAGCGAAGATATGGTCGGCATATTTTAAATATCCAAGTTCTTCGGTTAACCAACTAAATGACTTTTTTTTTGAAAGCCTGCTGGTTGCACCTTTTACCAACGATTCGATATTATGAGGTATAGCTACAAACGGAACCCTGTGTTTATGCAAAACCTCGGCAAGCAATAAATTATACTCAACGGTTGATTCCCATATAAAAAAGTCGGGTCTTGTATCAGCTACAAAATCTTCAAACTGTTTTAAATACCGGCCTATAGCGTAGTTACTTTTAAGGCCAATGATAATATTTTTGCTGTAGACTACTCCTCTTAAATAATGAAGCACGCTTTTGGTTGATGGCGCATAGGCAGAAAAGTCGGCTTCGGTAAACGGGATACCGGCCTTACTCACAATTTCACTGATTTGAGCAGTTCGTTTTTCGCCTCCATGTCCAAATTGGTTAGGCAAAAAATGAGAATGTTTATATATGTTTAACATATGAGTATCATACTTTATGGCGCTGCTTATCTTGTATTCTTAGGCTTATTGCCCGGTGTCCAAAAGCATCCGGTAAAAATTCAGGTATATATTATATTAAACATTTGTTTTTTTTTGTCCGACGATAAATCGAGGTATAGCTTTCTGATTTGCTTGATGTCCTCTGGAACAGCTTCTAAATTAATTCCGGTTAACAAATAAATGACTTCCGATTCATGTTTGCTGCTCCAGCGGCTTTTAAAGCTGCTTTTGATCAGTATGTAACGCAAAATACTGGCGGACAGGAGTATAGCACTGTTAAGCGTTGATAAATTACTTATTGATAATTGCAACCCGCATAAACCTAGGATCCGTTTTTCGTAATCCGATCCCTCAAAAAAACGCTGCCGGTACGCCGACGTTAGCCGTTCCTGTGGCATGTAATGCTTAAAAAAAAGGTCTTCGTCATAATAAAGATCATAACCAAGTATTCTTAAGCGCATACAAAATTCCACATCCTCCCCGCGCGCCAGGGTGTTTGCTTTAGGCCCTGTTAAAAAGGATGGGGAATTTAAATAAACCCTGTTATATAGAGCTTTTTTAAAAACCATGCCTGCACCCCAAAGCGTTTTTTTTTTATCTATATACCCTGTTGTCTCGCTTTGTTTGCCTACCGCGTATGAGTATTGCACAGTTTCAAACCAATCGGGTATCGCCCCATCGGTTACCGCTACGCTTTGGCCGGCTGCGGCTCCAATTGCAGGAGCACTTCGCATAATACGCAAAGCCCTGTCGATATAATCGTCCCTAAGCCAATTGTCATCATCGCAAATGAGTATAAGTTCATAAGCTGCGTTAATGATACCGGTCTCTAACGCATGATTTTTACCCGGGCGTAATTCCTCCAGTGTTTTAAAATTAACATATGGTACAGTGTATGTGTTCCATTGCTCCCTTGCAACTTTCATTGTATCATCAACAGAAGCATTATCAACCACGATGATTTCCCATGACGTATCGGGCGGAATTTGCTGCAAAGCCAAATACTTTAAGGTTTCCGGCAGCCTTTCCGCACTGTTGTAGCAACAAATAATAACAGATATGCCTTCTTTAATCATAGTTTTGTGATAAGTGGAAATCCGGTTCGGTATTTCAGATCAGTTTGCCTAATAGGGTCATTTCTGGTTCGTGGTCTGTAATGGACAGGGCATGTATATAGGCCTCTTCTCCCATTTTTTTTAACTTTTCTCTATTGTTCCAAACGTCTTCCATTGCGGCTGACAGACACTTAACTGATGCGGTAGGAGCTAAAAACCCCGTAACGCCGTTTATAATATATTTTGATATTCCGCCCACATCCGTTGCTAATGCCGGTCTTCCGCTTAACATTGCTTCTACCAAACTTAAAGGAGTTCCTTCACTGATCGATGGAAGTATTAACAGGTCATTTTCTTGCCAGATGCTGTCAATATCCATGGTGTGGCCAACAATGGTGACATTATCCTGGAGATCATAATATTTAATCAGGCGATTGAGGTACTCCATATCTGGTCCCGCTCCATATAATTTCAGATGAAATTTCCTATCCTTCCATAGATCCTCATTTAACGCCTGCAATAATATATCCTGGCCTTTAAAAGCAGTTTCCAAACGGGCTACGCAGGCCATTTTAAGTTGATCCGTATTGTTATGATTACTTTTTATGCCTTTATTTTTGAGGTTTACCGGATTGCCGATGACCATTGCGTTTTGGATTTTACACCCCAGCTGCCTTTCGGCCGTTTCCAGATTTCGTTCAGCTACAAATAAAACAGATCGTGCTTTATTAAACAGCGATTTTTCATAGCGAGCTTGCTGATCGGAAAATCCCCCGCCATATTCACTATTGTGATGGCAAATGATCACAAACGGGGTGGTCAAACCCATTAGAAAATTATATAAATATTTATTCGCGCTGATATTAAATGTTCCACCTTGAGATATGCAAATTATGTCCGGCTTAAAAGATTGGATTTTTTTTAACGTATTTTCCTGCGCGTGACGGGGGGAAGTGCCTGCAAAATGGTTGAATAGACGTTTGTAGAATCTTTTTGGGGCATTTAAAGTAGGTTTTAATTTTATAACCTGGATATCCTCGGCAATCAAATTATTTATTTGAATAGGCTCAGGGTCCCAATCATAAACACATGCCAAGACCTTATGGTTATTTTTACTACATCGGACTGCTGTTCGTGACCACAGCTCTTCACTGCCACCCCAAGGATGTCCGGCCATCTCAGTAATAAAGGCTATATTCATTAAAATTGATATCTATAGATGGAATTTGTATAAATAGTCATTTCTTTTTAATCGTTAAAAGATTATGAAGAAATTTAAATCGGCTGACAAAGAAATACCCAAGTTTAAATGAGGTAGAATTCTTTATATAATTATTGCTCTGTTCAAGGAACTCGATTTTATCAGTTAACTTTTTTAAAATGCGGTTGTTAAGTATGTCTGATTCGGTTTGATCTAAATTGAAATGTGCTATAACATATTGATAAGCCCAAAACTCATTGATCAGCGTTTTATTCAAATGGGTTGTCGCGCTATTGTGCCACTTACGATAAAAAACCAATGGCTCATTAATGATGAAAATGGCAGGTTTCTGTTTGAAAATATGCAACCACATTAGCCAGTCTTCACCTATATCTAATTCCTCATTGAAGTGGAAATTTGTTAGCAATTTTGTCGATATGAGTGCACTGTGTATAGGAATGTCAAAGTTTACAGCCCAGTTTAAGAGTATTTTTTGGTAGGTAATCTCAATTGTTGACAGATCGAAGTAGTAATCAACAAATTCCTTTTCTTCTTCAATGAATGATTTTACCTTACTGATGATTAAATCGTTGTTATTATTGCACAAGATGCTCTTTTCCAACGATGTGGGAGCCAGCCAATCATCAGCATCTAAAAATTTCACATAATCTCCTCTGATATGCTTCATTCCTTCATTTCTGGAGGAACTTACGCCACCGTTCGGTTTTGTAATGTATTTGAATTGTTTGTTCTTCCTGCAATATTCAGTAGATATTTCCTCCGTGCCATCAGTTGAGCCATCATTGACAATGATGCATTCCCAGTTTGTATAGCTTTGCCCTAATACGCTGTTTAACGCTTCCGGTAAGTATTGACCCTGGTTATAACAAGGGACAATTATAGAAACTAAAATGGGTGGCATCAGGTAATTATTTTATATCAATTAGCGGTAAAATAAATTTTATTAGTTATTTTTCTTATCCATTTAAAGGATAGCCCAAAACTTAATAGGTATAAAAAAAACGTAATCAGGTTTGGAGACATACCCAGTAATATTTTTCTGTAGTTGATTTTTGTAGGCTTATATCCGTTATATAACCAATATTTAAGTTTGTTTTTTAAAATCTTATTGATTTCTTTTTTGTATTCAATATGCTGTTTGGCGAATAATTTAATTATAACCATAGTTTCGAATATCGCTAACCTGTCATTGGCAGTGAGCGATTCTTTCCGTATGCGATAGATAGAGAGGGGGGAATCTATTGATCTGAAAATGGCATTATTATATAAAAGTCGCAGCCACATTTCATAATCCTCAGCTACCATTATTTCTAAATAATCACCAGCTGCCAATAATACCTCTTTTTTCACCAGTACGGTAAGATGAGGTATTTTATTGCTTTCCAAAAAGGCTGATAAACCCGTTTGACCCTGGTAAATATTCGATTGAACTCCCAGAACTTTTAGGTTAGATACATCATCAGTACAGCCGTCTTCAAAATAATACGCGTCCGTAAATAGCAGATCGAAATTATTATTACAAATTTCCTCAACAGATATCGACAGTTTTTTTGTTAACCACAGGTCATCAGCATCTAAAAATGCAATGTACTTACCTGTGCTGTTTTTAAGGGCTAAATCTCTGGCTTGACTTTGTCCGCTGTTTTTCTGATGGAAATACTTTATTCTTTGATCCTGAAGTTGATATTTTTTTATAATTAAAGCTGTATTATCACTTGAGCCGTCATCAACGATCAATAGTTCCCAATGCAAATAAGTTTGATTGATCACGCTTTCAATACTCGCAGCAATATATTTTTCTACATTGTAAGCGGGCATTACTACGGAGACCAAGGGGTTAATCATACTGAATTATATTCCAGCTATTGGGCACAAAATCATTTATATTGAACTTAACCTTTGCCGGGTTGAACYAATTAACGGGTGCAAAAGTATCACCTTCATTGGGAGAAAGCCATGCACCCCACCAGCTGAAGCTGCTATTGGCGATGATATGGTGTTTACAAAAACTCATCAGCGCCATGTCCTTCCAACTGTCAGCAGATTGGTTACAGGTAACAAAACAGGTGTCTGCGTCGGCTACATTTATATTGGCCAGCGCCCAATTCGTGTCGTCAGAGAAAACGAACAAGGTCAGGTTATTATATTTTGATTTTAAAATATTCAGAGCTTTTTCATAATAGCCGGGTGGCATAACCCCGTGAATATCATAAGTTACCGGAGATTTTAAATAATCCCCCCTGCGGATATGAATGCTTACCGCATTGGGGGTATTTATTATTTTATTTTTCAACTGCTCATTACAGGCATCTAAGGGGGGAAACTCCAATTCTTCAGTCAACTGCTTTCGTATGTGTTTGAAATATYTTTCTGATTGAAAATAGCCGTCCATGTAACGATAGGTGGATTTAGATATTTCCTGAGGAAAAATGAACTCATTTTCTTTTTGTTTAATGAAGCAAACCTTGAAAACGGATCTTAAAAACCTGAAATAAAGAGATTGGCTCTTAAATAGTTTCAATTGATACGTGGAAGCCTTTTGGGTTTTGATGTTTTCAAAAATACCCAACTCATATTTTCTGGCTGTAAAATATTCTTTGTCAGTGTTGTGGGTTTCCAGAAATTGATGATCAAGATAAATAGGTTCGTTTATTTTTGATATTCCTTTAGCTGATGCATATTGGAACATTTGATTTCCGAGGCCGCCCTGAAGTTTAACCAGTAACATTATTTTTTGCGCTAAAAGCTAGTTGTAAGAGGTGTTTTTTTAATCGTTTTCAGCTCTGATTAGATTTAATTTATGTTTAATCCTATACAGTTTATGTTTAATTCTAAAATTCAGATGTTTTAAATTTATGACAAGCGGAACATTTGAAAACTTAATTTCAATTAATTCCTTCAACGAGTCATAATATGATAATTTGAAGTTTTTATTTTGAAATATTAATAATGGCAGCGTTTGCTTTAAATCAAATCCTTTATAATGGTATATCAAAACCGTTTTTAAATTTGTCCGTAATACTTCTTTCATCATTTCATAAGAAATATTTAAGGAAGCTGTTTTTAAATATTCAAAATGCTTCAGTGCCCATGATATAAATTGCAGATGACCATTGATCATGCTGTTCTTGTTGGCGGACGCTATCGAAGAAATATTAATGCCACTATAACGCCAGTACATATTTGCGTTTTGAATAACACAAATACCAGTGTCTTTTGAAAATAAAATGGAAGTGGCCCAGTCAGCTCCCTGTGCATATTCAGTAAATACAAAGCCACCACAAGCTTCATAAATTTTTCTGGAAAAAATATGATCAGGCATTGAATTTCCCCGTTCCCCTTTCAATAAATTATAGGCCATTTCTACAGAACCTTCAATTTCTGGTCCGATTATACCTGGATTAATAATTTCATCGTTTTCATTAATTGTAAGGGTGTTGAATCTGAAAACGTCAAAGG
>NZ_JBFUKX010000020.1:0-100929 GCF_056400605.1 Mucilaginibacter sp. P5_A4
TCATATGTCTGGTTTGGCGTAATCTGGGTTAAAAGGTAATTAAAAACACGTAAAGTAACGATTTAATAAGTAGATTAGGTTTTGAACACCTCGCAAATAAATTATAATTTTAAAGTATCAGGTGTACGTTAAAATAATACTAAGAGTTTGTTTTTTTACAAATATTCGTAAAATACTTAACTTTAATATTGATAAATGCAAGTAAACATTTATTGTACCGAAAATACGCATAAAAAGTGTATAATAAATTGCATGCGATAGTTTTTTTGCAAACTAACCTTACTTATCAACGGTAAAGTAAAAAAAAGGTTCTAACACCCATTGTTTGATGGTGGATAGTTCCATTTAAGGTGAGCCTGTGGCCTGGAAGGTTTTATCCGGCTATTATTTTAAAGACAGATGGGGTGTCCTTTAAAGGGAGAGTGAAAGCCAAGTGGGCGATGGACGCCATATTTATATCACCTGCTGCTATATCACCTGCAGTAATTTTATAAAACGGTATACGCAAAAGCCCTTAAGTAGAATCTACTCTAAGGGCTTTTGCTATTATACCAAAAGCTCGGCTAACTCTTTTGTTCAATAACAGATAATATATTCCCTGCCGGATCATTAAACCAGGCGATAACAGGCCCACCAGCAGTGAAGATTCCTTTCTCGTTGGTTTTAAAGTTTTCTTCGTTATAAACAATGAATTTAACCCCACGTTTGGTAAGTTCATCAACCGTCGCTTCCACATCCTGAACCGGGAAGTTGAGTATCGTAAAGGTTGCAGGCTCATGATTGGGTTTGGGATAGATAATGATATTATTACCACCAGAGATTTTGAGATGTAAAATGCCCGGCATTTCAGTGTCATCTTCAACCTCAAGTCCTAATGCGTGGCCATAAAATTCTTTGGCCTTTGGTATGTCATTTACCGAAAAACCGCTGAATGCTTTGCTGTCTTTTAACATAGTACCTCCTTTTAGTTATTACAATTACCAGGGGTGGTTTTTGTTTTAAATGATTGGTATTAGTCCGTAAGTACCTCTGCGTGGTAACCAAAATCTCTCAGGAACAGTATCAACGCTTTGGACCTGATTGTGCCATTGTTACACTGCACACGCAATATGTTATCGCAGTCATCCAGGTCGAAATTGGCGTTATAGCCCGAGAACGTTTTATGGATGTGTTGCAATAAAACTTTGGCGTATTTACGCTTGTTTACATTGGTTTTAAAAACTTCTACCGTCATAACAGGTCATTTTTTAATCCGTGTACATCTTGTTTATTTCCACGTGAACAATGGTGCGTATTTATCACGCTGTGTGTATGCCAGGAATAGGATGCCAATTAGTAACGCAATTACAATAGGTAACTGCGCCGGTCCTAAAAACGCATGGTAAAAAACAATATTTACCATAATAGGAAACAACACTATTAAAGCCAGCGCAACACATCTGCCTATAAGCAGTAATATAGAACAAACCAGCTCGAGCGCCTTAATCAGCGGCATTAAATAAACGGCGGCCATTAAGCCTTCATTAAAAGTTTTAGCATTGCCTGTCATCACTGGCACAGGGTAAAGTTTTAAAAAATATGCTGCTGATGCCCACAGGAACATCAGACCAACAAGAGTACGAACAATGATTACAGCGATTTTCATGATTTAAGGTTTAAACAGTACAAGCAAAACTGTCAATATCCAATAAGTGATCTTAATTGTTTTGGTACTCATGATTGTAAAATTTACTGCGGGCGGTTAGGTGAATAGCTTACCATCCATGAAATACCAAACTTATCAGAAAACCACCCGAAAAAGTCGCCCCATGATGCTGGTGCAAGTGGTACCATTACATGGCCCCCGGCAGATAGCGCATTGAACAGCGTGTTTGCTTCTTCTTCGCTTTCTGTAGTTAAAGAAAGTTGGAAATTGTTGCCTGGCTTGTACCCCATACCCATTTGGCCAACAGCATCTGTGGCCATCAATATATTGCCTTTACCAATTGGCAGGGCTATATGCATCAGTTTTTCTTTGTCTTCTTCGGCTATACCCCCAGCCTCCTGGGAGTCTTTAAAACGCATTACAGTTAAAAAATCGCCTCCAAAAACCGATTTGTAAAAATTGAAAGCTTCCTCGGTATTACCAGGGAAATTTAAATACGGATTAATTGTTACCATTTTAATTGAAGTTTAGTTGATAATTTGGTTATTGTTTACAGAAGTAAATTTACGTTGATTAAAGATAACCAAAGCGGGCAGAATACGACAATTATGGGGTTGAATTATGACAGAAATTATCGTTCGGATATAAATCTATACAAATAGGGGGCTTTATGTGCACCGCCGGTCCATTTTTTGGCGGTACGCTCCAATATTCCCAGGCTCAGTATCTTACGCTGAAAGGCCGCCCGGATAAGTTTCTTATTTAAAATGGTTTCATAAAGRCTTTGCAGATCGCCCATGGTAAAGTCGTCGGTTAATAAATTAAAGCCGATAAGTTTTTGATCAAGGTTGGCCTGCAAGGTTTCTAAAGCTTTTTGAATAATGAGTTTATGATCCTGCATCAGGTCGGGCAAATTATTCAACCCAAACCAGTCGCAACTATCTGATATACTATCGGGAGTAGGTATAGCCTTTGTGAAATCAACCAGGGCATAATAGCCAACAGATATAAAGCGTTTCAGCAGCCAATGATCATCGGGCGGAGCAACACCCCTTGTTGCTGCCATGATAGCCTTTAGCGGCGCGGTATCGTGGCGGCTTTTATCGCCAAAAACATAAAACTGATCCAAAAAAATATTGGTTAGGCCGGTACGATCAAACAAAACCCGGCGGGCGGCTTCGTTTACATCCTCGGTATCGCGTATGAAACCACCGGGCAACGCAAACAGCCCAGTGTTTTTATAGGTGAGCAGCAATACTTTTAACTGTTTATCATGAAAGCCAAAAATAACGGTATCAATAGCCAAACCGGGCAAATAACCATCGCCGCCGGCATTAATTTCCTGTTTTTTGGATTCGTTACTCATGCTTTATAAATAAAAATTATAGCAAGTAACAAAAAAAATTGTTACCCGGATAAAATTAATTTATTATTGTAACAAAATGATACAATAGATATCTTATCTTCGTGTTAAACCAACTAAACTAATTATAGCCATATGATAAAACCATTTTTAGCAGTATTGCTGCTGGTGCAAATTGCTACCGTAGAGGTAATTGCACAAACAAACCAGGTAACCGTTGAAAACGGGAAACTGGAAGGCGTAAAAGAGGCAGGTTCGCCGGTTACTATCTTTAAGGGGATTCCTTTTGCCCAGCCACCTGTTGGCGATCTGCGGTGGAAAGAGCCACAGCCAACAAAAAACTGGGATGGCGTACGCAAGGCCGATCATTTTGGAAACAACCCGATGCAACGACCAATTTTTGGCGATATGGGTTTCCGCTCAGCCGGTATGAGTGAAGATTGCCTGTACCTGAACGTGTGGACACCCGCAAAAACCATGAAGGAAAAATTACCCGTACTGGTTTATTTTTACGGAGGAGGTCTTGCCGCAGGGGATGGATCTGAGCCACGTTATGATGGTGAAAGCATGGCAAAAAAAGGCATTGTTGTACTTACCGTGAATTACAGGCTGGGCGTTTTCGGCTTTTTTTCTCACCCCGATTTAACCAAAGAGTCGCCTAATCATTCATCCGGCAACTATGGCTACCTTGATCAAAATGCGGCCTTACTATGGGTTCAAAAAAACGTGGCTAAATTTGGTGGCGACCCTAAACATGTAACTATAGCAGGTGAGTCGGCCGGTTCAATATCTGTATCGGTGCAGATGGCATCGCCATTGTCAAAAGACCTCATCATAGGCGCAATAGGCGAGAGTGGCGCGGGTATAAAACCAACGTTAAACTCAATACCACTGGCCGATGCCGAAAAAAACGGGGTAACGTTTGCCACCCATGTAAAAGCCGGTTCACTGGCCGAATTAAGGGCAATATCTGCAGCCGACCTGCTGGATGCTGTATTTAAACCAGGCTCAACGCCAATGACGCCTACTATTGATGGCTATTTATTGCCAAAATCATTACCTGCAATTTTTGAGGCCGGCGAACAAGCTAAAATACCTATCCTGGTTGGATGGAACTCGGCCGAGGTACCATACCAGTTTTTAATGCGTGCCGATGCACCAACATTGGAAAACTATAAAAAAACACTCGCTACTATATATGGTGATAAGGCCGATGAGGCTATGAAACTATACCCTGCATCAACAGATGAGGAAGTTATTAAATCGGCCACAGCCTTATCAAGCGATAGGTTTATAGTGTACAGCACCTGGAAATGGGCCGATCTGCAAATTCAAACTGGTGGTAAACCTGTTTATCGTTATTGCTTTTCGCGCATCCGCCCGTCTATGACTGCGCAAATGGGTAATGCCACAGCGGGTCTTGCAGGAGGAGTTGTTAAAGGAGATGCCGCTAAACCTGCGCCAAAAGCAGCTGCAGCTGTAGGTGCCTCACATGCTTCAGAAATTGAGTATGCCATGGGTAACCTGGCCAGTAATAAAGTTTATGCATGGACACCTGATGACTACAAAGTATCAGAAACGATGGAAAACTATTTTGCCAACTTTATTAAATCCGGTAATCCTAATGGATCAGGCTTGCCAAAGTGGGATGCCAACACAGGTAAAAGCCCGGTTAAGTTTATGGATATCGACGTAAAAAGCGAGCAAAAAACTGAAAATGACAGGGCCAGGTATGTGTTTCTTGATAAGGAGTATATGAAATAAAAGTTTTTTTACAGGGGGTGATTATCCCGGTCGCTGTGGGGGCGCCGGGATTTTTTTTTGATATTATCTTTTTGTGAATGCAATTTTAACACCCATCAGCACAAAAACTATAGCCGAGAATTTATTTAGCCAAACGCCAAATAAAGGCCGTTGTTTTAACCGGATTGAAAGGGAACCTGCAAAAAATGTTAGTATCATAAACCATACTAAACTCGTCAGTGCGTAAGTAACCCCAAGTAATATAAAAGGCAATGCATTGTGGATATGGGTAGGCTGTATAAATTGCGGAAAGAAAGCCAGGAAGAAGATTGCCACCTTGGGATTGAGTGCATTGGCAAGCACCGCAGATAAATAAGTTTTCCTTACAGACTCTATTATAGCAGGCGTATCTTTTTTTACGACTGTATCCTTTGAAAAGAATTTGCTAATACCAAGACATACCAAATAAGCGGCGCCTGCGTATTTAACAAAACTAAATGCCATTGCCGATTGAGAAAGGATCAGCGATAATCCAAAGGCTGCCAGGGTAGTATGTACAAGCACACCTGTAGTAATGCCCAAAGTTGAGTAAATACCAGCCTTTTTTCCCTGGGTAACAGATTTATTAAGCACAAAAATAGTATCGATACCCGGCGAAATGATGAACAGAAAAGACGTTACCAAAAAAGTAGTAAAATTGATGATCCCCATAATGTAAAGGTAATTATATGATGATTTAAAGAAAGCTTTTTACTTTAAGCCTTCTGCTTTTTGCTGATTTTTGATAAGTTAGCACTTAATATGAGCACATTTGCCGATAGGATAATCGATTTTAATAAACAATTAGCATATACAGGCATCCTGCCATCGGGAGTCAGCATCATGAACCCATTTAGGGATAATGATTTTGCGTTTGATGTGTCATCGCAATTTTACAGCAAATATTATGGCGATAATCACCGGCGGCATTTAATTCTCGGCATAAATCCCGGCAGGTTTGGATCGGGGATGACGGGCGTTTCTTTTACCGATCCTAAACGGATGATTGATCAATGCCAGATCCCATATACCGGTCCGATGACTCATGAGCCATCATCAGCGTATGTATACGATATGATTAACGCCTTCGGCGGGATAGCGGCGTTTTACCAGCAATTCTATATTCATTCGGTTTGCCCCCTGGGTTTTACCATAACCGGCCCAAAAGGTAAGGAGGTGAATTATAATTACTACGATACCCCTGAGCTAACCAAAGCTGTATATCCCTTTATTATTGAAAACATCCAAAAACAGATAGACCTGGGCTTTGAAACAGATATTTGCTTTTGCTTCGGCACAGGTAAAAACGAGGCGTTTTTGAGAAAACTAAATGAGGAAAAGAAATTCTTTAAGCAGATCATCGCGTTGGAACATCCCCGTTTTATCATGCAATACAAATCAAAAACAAAGCAGGATTATATTGCCAAATATCTTAAGGTTTTTAACCAGGCTGTTATTTAACCCATTTATTTTGTGCTGATATCGCGCTGGTGGTCATCAAACTCTTTACCGGTTGCATGGTAATCCCTGATGAATTGCGCTAATTGTTTCAATTCAAAATCGGTAAGCTCGGTACTGCCTGAATACTGGTAACCAGGATCAACGTCATCTAAAAATATGGCGCCTAAATACCCTTTATCAAATGTTTTGGGGCTGTCTATTTCCCTGTACAATTTGTAGATCCCGGCATTATTGCTTTCAACTTTGTTGATATCTGCCGGATCTATGGCTATGTTGATATGTGTTCCGTCTTCCTTAGTTATGCCGAATGTTACGCCGCTGATTATCATAATAGGTACTTTTTTTAAGTAAACACACTAATTACACGAATGTTACAAACGGGCATGAAATAATATGGATTGAACTGTGCGATCGATTCGCTAATCTTTAATATTGTACCCCGTACACAAGTAACAATTTAGCGGCTTTTGAAATAAAATTAAAAAGTTTTAATATGTTTATAAAATTATTCTTCAAATTATATAAACCGTGTAAAAAGCGACATGTTTTATTTTAATTTTGTTGGGTTGGTTACACCTATGATCATAATTTCATCTTTTTAACTTTATCAATAATCCTAACTGCTGATGATGGCTTTCGTTAAAAAAATCTCTTTATTTAACTTCACGGTTATGATGATGACAACCTGTTTTGCTGCAAATGCACAGGAAGTATCAAAGTTTCCTTTGATCCCGTATCCAAGTGAGTTGGTAGCAGGCACCGGCTCTTTTGTAATAACATCCCAAACAAGCATTATAGCTGCAAAAGAATTTACCAACGAAGCTGCCGAACTTAATAAGCTGCTGCAAAAGGGTTTGGGCAGATCATTAAAACTAACTAAAACCGACAAGCCACGCGCTATAAAACTGGTTTATGATGCCGGCATTACCGCACCAGAAGCATATAGATTAAGTATAACCACTAAGCAATTGGTTATCAGGGCTAAAGATCCGGCTGGGGTATTTCACGCGATAGAAACTATCCGGCAGTTACTGCCAGTTTCTATTGAAACCGGCACAGTTCATAGACAATTAACTTTACCTGTAGTATCGATAGAAGATAAGCCGGCTTACGAATGGCGGGGGATGCACCTGGACGTATCACGGCACTTTTTCTCTGTAAGCTATCTTAAGAAGTTTATCGATAGGATGGCGCTTTATAAGATGAATAAGCTGCACCTCCATTTAACCGATGACCAGGGCTGGCGTGTCGAAATAAAAAAATACCCAAAACTAACAGAAGAGGGCGCCTGGCGTACATTTAACAACCAGGATTCGTCATGCATGAAGCGCTCAATGGATAATCACGACTTTATTATTGATAAAGAGCACATCATCCAACGCGAAGGTAAAACCTTGTATGGCGGCTTTTATACGCAGCAGGAAATGAAGGGGATAGTGGCTTATGCAACTGCAAGACACATTGATATTATTCCCGAGATTGATATGCCCGGGCACATGATGGCGGCTATCAACTCGTACCCGTTTTTAACCTGCAACGGCGAAAATAAATGGGGTGCGCTGTTTACCAAACCTATTTGCCCATGCAACGAAACTACTTTTGAGTTTGCGCAAAATGTATTCAGCGAAATCATCGATATCTTTCCATCTAAATACATACACATAGGCGGTGATGAGGTTGACCGTACCGACTGGGGTAAATCTGAAGCTTGCAAAGCTTTGATGGAAAAGGAAGGCATTAAAGACCTGCCGGCCCTGCAAAGTTATTTCATTAACCGGATGGAGAAATTTTTTAACTCAAAAGGCCGTAAACTGATAGGATGGGATGAAATCATTGAAGGCGGCATCAGCCCCACAGCTATTGTGATGTACTGGCGCACCTGGGTGCCGCAAGCACCGGTTAAAGCAGTTAAAAATGGCAATACCGTGATCATGACACCCGGTGAACCGCTCTATTTTGATAACCAGGCCGATCAGTATTCTATCTATAAGGTATACCATTTTAACCCGATTCCCAAAGTATTAGATGCCGAAGAAGCCAAATCCATCATTGGTGCGCAGGCAAACATCTGGACAGAGCAGATCCCATCCGAAAGACGTGCCGACTACATGTATATGCCGAGGATGACTGCATTGGCAGAATTGCTTTGGACAAACCAACCGGATAAATACGATTCTTATTTACAGCGCCTGGTACAGGAATATAGCAGGATGGATGCTTTGAAGATCAATTACCGCCTGCCCGATCTGCCTAACCTTTTAAATGAATACGTATTTACCGATGAAGGTAAATTAAACATAGCTTCGCCATCAAAAAATTTAACTATCCGTTATACTACGGATGGTACTTTGCCCGATGTTAAATCGCCAATATTGCCATCACCATTAATTATAAAAAAATCCCAATTAGTAAGGGTTGCTGCCTTTACTTCAACCGGCACCCGTGGCGATGTTTATAATTTAAATTATACCCAACAGCATATGCTTGGGCCGGTAAAAATAGCACCGCCAAAACCTGGATTGGCCTGTACCTATTATAAAGCTTATTTTAAAGAAACGGCATTGATGAAGGCTGCAAAAATAGACAGTACTTTCACAACTGATAAAATTGAAGTACCTGCTACAGTACAGGCACCCTCATTTGGTATTACTTATAAGGGGTACATTGATGTTCCGGCTGATGGCATTTACGGTTTTTATTTAACATGCGATGATGGCGGAGTATTAAACATAGGCCCAAATGTAGTTGTAAATAACGATGGTAATCACTCGGCCCAGGAGCGCAGCGGGCAAATAGCGCTAAAAATGGGAGCGCACCCTTTTAAACTTGATTTTATTGAAGGCGGCGGAGGGTTTACCTTGAAATTGAAATATAGTGTTAACGGATCTGCACCACAGGATGTACCGGCAGATTGGTTTAAAAATTAAAGATCTTTTATGAGGAAGTTTACAGGCATTGCTTTATTGTTATTTATCATCAGCCTAAAAGGTTTTAGCCAGGCTACGCCTAAGCCTTATGGTGTGCTGCCAACCAAAGGTCAGTTAAATTGGCAGCAGATGGAGATGTACTGCATTATTCATTATGGTGTTGATGTTTATACCAACAAGGAGTGGGGGTATGGAGACGAAGACCCGAAGCTGATCAATCCTTCGCAGTTTAGCGCTATGCAAATAGTTGCGGCGGCTAAAGCCGGTGGTTTTAGGGGCGTAGTGGTTGTGGCTAAGCACCATGACGGATTTTGCATTTGGCCCACAAAAACTACCGAACATAATATATCAAAAAGTCCATACAAGAACGGCAAAGGCGATATGATGAGGGAATACCGGGATGCCTGCGATAAATTAGGCATGCAGCTGGGCGTTTATTGCTCGCCATGGGATAGAAACAACCTTAACTACGGAACTGCCGAATATATAAACATCTACCGCGCGCAGTTAAAGGAATTGTATACCAATTATGGTCCGCTGTTTATATCATGGCACGATGGCGCCAATGGCGGTGATGGTTATTATGGCGGCAAGCGCGAAATAAGAAAGATAGACCGGTCTACTTATTATGGCTGGGATACTACGTGGGCAATTACCCGTAAACTGCAACCCAACGCGGTTATATTTGGCGATGTGGGGCCTGATGTGCGCTGGGTTGGCAACGAAGAGGGCCATGCCGGTGAAACCTGCTGGGCTACTTACACACCACACGCCCCCGAAGAAGGCAAGAAACCAGGCAACGGCTTTGTAAAAGATTATGAAGGAACAGAAGGTACCCGCAACGGCGATTACTGGATGCCCGCAGAGTGCGACGTATCATTAAGGCCAGGCTGGTTTTACCATAAAACGCAGGACGATGGCGTGAAATCGCCATATACGCTGCTTGATCTTTATTATAAAAGTGTGGGTCGTGGGGCGGCGCTTGACCTGGGTTTATCTCCTGATCCGCGGGGAATAGTAAATGAGATCGATGTTAAATCGCTCACCGCATTTGGTAATCTGCTAAAACAAACCTTTGCTGTTAACCTGGCAAAAGGTGCAACAATAACGGCCAGCAATGTGCGTGGCGGCAACAAAATCAAGTACGGCCCCGGGTTTTTGATTGATAATGACCGCTATAGTTACTGGGCTACTGATGATAAGATTACCACGCCCGAAGTGACCATTGATCTGCATACCCCTAAAACTTTTAATGTGATTCGCCTGCGCGAGAATATTAAACTGGGCCAGCGTATTGAGGCTTTGGAGGTAGATGCTTATGTAAACGGTAAGTGGCAGCAAATAGGCGCTGCAACAAGTATTGGCGGAAACAGGCTGATCCGTTTAACTCAGAATATTACTTCGGGTAAAATAAGAGTAAGAATAACCAAATCACCTGTATCTGTAGCTTTAAGCGATTTTGGATTATATAAAGAACCCGTACACCTCACAACTCCAAAGATTGCCAGGAATAAAAAAGGTGAAGTTAGCATCACTACCGAAGCTCCTGTTGGTGCTATCCGTTATACTTTAAACGGGCAGGAACCTACGCTGAGTTCCCCATTATATACAAAACCATTTACTGTAATGGATGATGGAGTGGTTAAAGCAAGGAGTTTTGAAGGCACCACGAAAAAAAGTGATGTAACTTTTGTTTCATTAGGTTATGCTAAAGCCTATTGGAAAGTTTTAGATGCTGCAACGGCAAACAATAATGGCGCCGAAAATGCCATTGATGAGCATCCCGGTACACTGTACAGTACATTGCAAAAGGATGCTGCAACCTATCCGCAGCAAATTACCATTGATATGGGCACGGCTCATGATATTAAAGCCTTTGGTTATTTACCACGGCAGGATAAACAACCTGAAGGAATTGTAGATAGCTATGTGTTTTACACAAGTAACGATGGTAAGGAATGGAATAAAGCTGCATCTGGCGAGTTTTCAAACATTAAGTCGAACCCGATTGAGCAGCCGGTGGTTTTAAGTAAGCCTGTAAACGCCAGATATTTTAAATTTGAAGCCACGCGGGTAATTGCCGGTAATGGTATTACCGTTGCAGAATTAAGCGTTTATTAATAAACTATTATGTGCTGTGGTTTAGGTTTGAAAAATATTATAAACCGCTGCACTATCATCCTATAAATAAAATGAAAAAACAGATCTGTTTAGCCGGAATGCTGGCACTTTTAGCTTTAAATTCATTTAGCCAATCGCATAAAAAGGCGGTGGCTGTAAAAACACCCGGTCTTACAAAATATGTTGATCCTTATATAGGTACTGGCTTTCATGGGCATGTATTTGTTGGTGCCAATGTTCCTTTTGGCGCAGTACAGTTGGGGCCAACCAATTTATCCGAGGGCTGGGACTGGTGTTCCGGTTACCATATTTCCGATTCTACCATTGTTGGTTTTCAGCATACTCACTTAAGCGGTACAGGTATAGGCGATTTGGGTGATATTTCCTTTATGCCAACAACCGGCCCGATAAAAACGATTAAAGGTACGCTTAAAGATATGCAAAGCGGTTATGTATCGCTGTTTAGCCACAAGGATGAGGTAGTTAAACCAGGTTATTACAAAGTAAAACTTAAACGCTATGATATTGGTGTTGAACTTACGGCCAGTACCAGAGTAGGGATGCATAAGTACACTTTCCCTGCATCCAAAGATGCGCATATCGTTATCGACCTGAAGGAGGGTATAGGCTGGGACCGACCTGTGGAAACGTACATTAAGCAAGTGGATGATCGTACCATCTGCGGTTACCGTTTTTCAAATGGCTGGGCTGTTGATCAGCGTATTTACTTCACAGCAGTTTTTTCTAAGCCGATAAAAACATTTACTGTGTACGACAGTACAGCCAAAGCAGCAGGATCGCAATTAAAAGGTATAAAAGTTAAAGGTGTTATAAGTTTTGCAACCACCAAGGGCGAAGTAGTTTATGCTAAAGTTGGTATCTCGCCGGTAAGTGCCGAAAATGCCATGTTAAATATCAAAGCCGAAATACCGGGCTGGGATTTTAGCAAAGTTGTCGCTAATGCAGATAAGGCGTGGAATACACAATTTCAGAAGATCAGCATCAAAGCGGATTCTATTTCGCAGCTTAAAAAATTCTATACAGCTTTCTATCATTCCATGGTAGCGCCATCTGTTTTTAATGATGTGAACGGCGAATATTGGGGAACTGATAAAAAAGTACATAAAAATATAGGTTTTAATAATGTGACCACGTTCTCGCTTTGGGATACGTATAGATCAAATAACCCACTGTCAACCATTATCCATCCCGAACATACCAATGACATGATCAACTCGATGCTGGCCATTTACCAGCAGCAGGGGAGCTTACCTGTTTGGCATTTAATGGCTAATGAAACTAATTGTATGGTAGGATACAGCGGGGTTCCGGTGGTTGCCGATGCTTTACTAAAAGGCTATAAAGGCTTTGATGCAAACCTGGCTTATGAGGCCATGAAAACCACAGCAATGCAGGACGCGCGAGGTATTAAATTTGTTAAGAAATTTGGTTATATACCTGCTGATAGTACTGCCGAATCTGTTTCGATGGGATTGGAATATGCAATTGATGATTGGTGCCTTGCACAGGTTGCTAAAAAATTAGGTAAAACAGCGGATTATGAATATTTCAGCAAGCGTGGGCAATACTATAAAAACTATTACGACCCCAAAGCCGGTTTTATGCGTGGCCGCCTGTCAGAAAATGCATGGCGTACACCCTACAGCCCGTTTATCTCTATTCATGAGCATGGAGATTTTACCGAGGGCAACGGCTGGGAATATACCTTCCTGGTGCCGCAGGACGTGGAGGGTTTGATCAGCCTTTTGGGTGGTAAAAATAAATTTAATATCAAACTGGATTCATTGTTTATTGCTAAAGGCGATATGGGCAAACTCGCATCAAATGATATCTCGGGCTTAATAGGTCAATATGCGCACGGTAACGAACCAAGCCACCCAATGACTTATTACTATGCTTACTCTGGCCAGCCATGGAAAACAGCCGAAAAGGTGCGTTACATTTTAGACGATTTTTATACCGATAAAACCGATGGCATTATCGGTAATGAAGATGTTGGCCAGATGTCGGCCTGGTATGTTCTATCGTCCCTGGGCTTTTACCCGGTTAACCCGGCAAACGGCTTGTATGTGTTTGGTAGCCCGGTTATTAATGAGGCCACACTGAAATTACAGGGTAATAAAACGTTTCATATTGTAGTGAAAAATAATGGCCCTAAAAATAAGTATATCAACTCAATGAGCCTTAATGGTTTTGACTATACCAAAACTTATTTCGCCCATAAGGATTTAATGAACGGCGGCGAACTGGTGATTACCATGGGGGATAAGCCAGGAACAGTTTGGGGAATTGGTGATGCTAATAAAGCGGTATCGGTGTTGAAGTAGACATGTGTAAAAAATAAAAGAGTCAGGCCGAATTATTTTGGCCTGACTCTTTTATTTAGATATTAATAATTTCCACTCCCTGATAATATCATGGACGCTAACTGCTCATCCCTGTTGTAAATATCTTTACGGAAATTAAGCTTATTGCCCCTGTCTGTAAATACGGTGAAATAGGCTATAAATACAGGTACTTTTTGTTTCAGTGTAACCTGCTTTTCTATACCTGAGTTCATTGCCAGGCTAATCTTTTCAGCCGTCCAGGTAGTATCGCTTTTTAGTAAAAACGCCGCAAGTTTTGCAGGTTCGCCTACCCGGATACAACCGTGACTAAAAGCCCGTGATGATTCGCCGAATAATGATTTTGAAGGTGTATCGTGTAAATAAATGCTATAGCTATTAGGGAAAAGAAATTTTACCAACCCCAACGAATTTGCCGGACCGGGTTTTTGTTTAATCACCGGCAAGCCATTCAGCTGCCCGGTGATGATCATATTATGTTCATTTATATAATTAGGGTTCCGGCGCTGAGCAGGTAAAACCTCGTTGCGGATAATACTCTCTGGCAGGTTCCAGTAAGGGCTGAATACCACGTACTGCATTTGCCCATAAAAAATAACAGTTTGGTGAACCTTTTGACCCACTACCACATTACAACTCCAAAGCAGGCTGTCAGCATGGTAAACATGCAGTTTAAATTCGGGTATGTTTACAGCCAGGTAATTGGTATTTAAGCTAACCGGCAGCCAGCGGCATCGCTCCATATTAACAATAATCTGGCGGATACGGGTTTCCAGTGGAACATTCATTTCGGCAATAGTTTCGGGGCCCGGTAAGCCGTCATTAGTTAAGCCATGCCTTAACTGAAACTGTTTTATGCCGTCTTTTAGTCCTTCATCAAATATATTACTTAGCGTATCTCCTTTAAAATCCTCCAGTTTATAAAGCCGTGTTTTAATTTGCGATATGACTACGGATGAATCTCCCGGTTTTATTCCCTTCGCCGAAGGGATGGCAAGCCATTTTTCTTTGGCATCTAAAGCACGGTATTTGCTTAGAAAAGCTTTAAGGAGGTCATATTGCCTGTAAACAGGTTCAGATAAAGTACTGCCGGCTTTACCCTTTTGCTTCAGCAGGGTATCCAGGTAATCATCGTAGGAGATCTTTTTTCGGGGCAGATACCAGTTTACGGCCTTGCTTGTTGCATTGCTCATTCCCTGGAATACCAGCTTCGAAAACACAAAGTATTGGGCGGTAAGCATTAGCTCGGTGGAAACATTGGGTTTAAAGGTTTTATCTTTGGGATGAACCTCAAATACCAGCGAATCTAAAGATTTTGGGTAGGGGATGGCTTTATAAATGCCTTCATTTTGCAGGTTAGTTAACCTGTCTGATAAGTTTCCGGCCTGTTCTATCAACTGTCCGTTGGCGTACCATGCATAGGCAAATTTACGCTTGCTATAAAACATGTTAATATCTTTAGCATAGGGTTCAAAAGCAGTATACTTTTTAAGAAAGGCAATAACCTCCGCGCTGTCAAAAACAAGCTTGGTTTGGTCGCTGAAACTGCCGGGAATGGTTTTATTCCATTCTTTAACAATTTCCTTTTTTAATGTGTCGGCTTTTGAGTGCTCGCGTTTGATAACCTGCTTGCAACTAAATGTATTGAAAATGAATGGGATAAGTAGCATCGGCAAATGTTTATAAGCTCCTTTTAACATGGCTTTTTTATTTGTAGGAAAGAGAAAGGAAAAAATTAAATAAAATATCAAATAAAGTATACTAAATATATAGACATTATAGTATATTTGTCTTGTTAATTCAAAATCATGCAAAGTAAAGTGCAAAAATACCATACAAATAGCTTTTTAAGTCATAACGATCTTAAGGATATAGCCTGTATGTGTTGTTGTTGAATTCCTCTCCCCGTAAAACCCCTCAACAAATAAAAAGTTTACTGACCTCGTTATTTAATATATTTTATGAACGCTTATCTGATTAGTCAAATGAATATGCCGACCGATGGTGTGTTACATTACAGCAGGGTAATATATGGATTATGCCGTTGTTGAACGTGATGTATTAATCCCGTATCCCCAACAAAAAATAATTTATATACCATTATTCTATTACAAATGTTAACCTCAAATAGTAAATACCCGTTTTTTGATCTTTCGGAAATTGTTCAAGATAATGATATTCCGTTTAAACCTTACCAGCCTTTAAAACCTGTAAAAGCAGGTAACTATATTCCTGATCTGAAATTTTTGAGTGATTACAGCCGCTGGCAGTCGTTTTTTAACGGGGCTCAAACGCATGGACCTATTTCATTAAGGCAGTTGTTAAATAAACCTTTGGTGATTGCTTTTTATTCGCGCCACTGGGGGCAGCAAGGTTTTGAGCTGTTGAAGAAGCTGAACAATATTCAACAGGAAATAAAAGCCAACGGGGGTAATTTGTTGATCATCAGCGATGAGCGTACCGATGAACTGGGGAAGAAAGCCTGGGAAAACAGTTTAACCCTTAACTTTTATCACGACGAAGAAAAAAACATAGCTAATATATTCAGGATCTATTCTGACAACGACCCGGTTTGGAACAGGTTTTCGGGAATTGATGTAAATGTACCCTTGTTGGCTACTTACATTATTGATGCCAACAAACAGGTTATCTATAACCATATCGACCTTGACTTTTTGGGAACCTTTTTTGGCGAGGATATTATTTCTTCGGTTTATGAGGCCTCATTGATAGCTAACAGCAGGAAATCTGCCTGATATTTATTCACGTAAAATTAAAACTATGTCAATCACGATAGATGAGCTTCAGAAAGTGAAGACCAAAGTGCATCGGCAGGTACTTTCAGCCAACGGTGAATATGTGAAACACTTTGGCAACAAGGGCGAACTTACCATACCGCCCAAACGCCAGTTTGCTATTTTAACCTGTATGGATGCGCGCCTTGATCCGGCGAAGTATGCAGGTTTGGCCGAAGGTGATGCACATGTGATCCGCAATGCGGGCGGGCGTGCAAGCGACGATGCCATCAGGTCGCTGGTTATTTCGCATAAATTATTGGGTACTAAAGAGTGGTTTGTAATTCACCATACCGATTGCGGTATGGGTTTATTTACCGATGACATAATTCGTAATCTGCTGGCTACAAGTTTAAAAACAGCTGCGATTGATGAAAATGGCTGGCATAATGCCGATGAAAGCGGTGGATCTGATGAGGCGGCCCATATTGCTTTCCTTACTTTTAAAAACCTGGAAGCCAGTGTTACCGAAGATGTGGAGCGCATCAGGAACCATCCTTTAGTTGCCGGGCATATCCCCATTTACGGTTACGTGTATGATGTGCGGTCGGGCAAACTGATCGAGGTGCCCGAAGCCAGCCATGCCGGCGAAGTTTTTAATTAAACTATATAAGCGCGAAGCTGTTAATTTGGATATCTTAGGGGTACAAAACCTCTGAAAAATATAGATGAAGCTTGAAAAGCGCGATTACGATGCCATAATAGTTGGGTCGGGCCCAAACGGCCTGGCAGCAGCAATATTGTTGCAGCAAAACGGCCTGTCTGTATTGTTGCTGGAGGGAAAAAAAGAAATAGGAGGAGGCCTGCGTACAGCAGAGCTTACTTTACCTGGCTTTAAACATGATATCTGCTCGGCTGTTCATCCTCTTGCGGTGGCATCGCCATTTTTTGAAACACTGCCTCTTGCACAGCATGGCCTGGAATACATTTTTCCGGAAACGGCAGCCGCACATCCATTTGATGATGGTACGGCTGCCGTTTTGCTAAAATCGGTTGATGAAACAGCAAAGCAGCTGGGCGCAGATGAACAGGCTTACCTAAACCTTATGAAGCCTGTGGTTAAAAACTGGCCCCTTATTGCCACGGATGTATTAGGCCCGCTGCATTTTCCAAGACATCCTTTGTTAATGGCCCGGTTTGGTTTACCGGCGCTTACACCGGCAACCTGGTTAGCTAAAAAATTTAAAACCCAAAAAGCAAAAGGCCTGTTCGGGGGAATGGCAGCCCACGCCATACAGCCGCTGAGCAATATAGCCACCTCGGCTATTGCACTTGTATTGATGGCCCAGGGACACTTAAAAGGCTGGCCGGTACCAAAGGGCGGTTCGCAGCAAATAGCGAATGCTTTGGCATCCTATTTTATATCCATAGGAGGAAAAATTGAAACAGGTTTCTATGTTCAGTCATTAGATCAACTGCCATCTGCCCACGCGGTTTTGTTTGATATTACACCAAAGCAACTATTAAAAATAGCCGGTCATAAATTTTCATCTTTATACCGTTGGCAGCTGGAACGCTATCGTTATGGTGCCGGTGTATTTAAGGTCGACTGGGCATTAGATGCGCCAATACCTTTTAAAGCCGAAGCGGTAAAGCAAGCCGGAACTGTACACATTGGTAATACTTTCGAAGAAATTGCCGAAGGGGAGAAAGAGATATGGAATGGCAGGCATCCCGATAAGCCTTATGTGCTGTTGGCGCAACAAAGTACGTTTGATAAATCCCGCGCACCCGAAGGTAAGCATACCGCCTGGGCCTATTGCCATGTACCCAATGGGTCTGGTAAAGATATGACCGATATTATTGAGCGGCAGGTGGAACGTTTCGCACCGGGTTTCAGGGATACTATTTTAGCTAAGCACATTTTTAATACCGCACAGTTAGAGGAATATAATCCCAACTATATAGGCGGGGATATTAATGGCGGTATAATTGATATTGGTCAGCTATTTACCCGGCCGGCATTGCGTTCATCGCCATATAAAACATCAGCAAAAGGACTTTATATCTGCTCATCCTCCACGCCACCTGGTGGCGGGGTGCATGGCATGTGCGGTTATCATGCAGCAAAAAAAGCTTTGAGCGATGTTTGGGGCATAAAAGTAAAGCCGCTGTGGGCTCTACCCGAGAGGATGTATCATAAATAAAATTTATGCTCGAATAAATCCAAAGAAAAAAGAGGCTGATCATGTTTATGATACAGCCTCTTTGAAGAGATTTTTTAAGTGTCTCCCCTTAGGGGGAGATTTAGAGGGGTTTTAATTTAGTTCTAATGTCACTACAGATTTTGCAGGGAGTGTTACTACCAGTTTATCACCATCTTTTTTGGCGCCGGTAAAACTTGCAAGATGCAATTTGTTAGGATTTTTAAAAGTGTTGATATCTGTGATTTTAGCCGAAGTTAATACCTGGCCGCCAACGGTACTCCATTTAACATCTTTAAGATCGGTAGTAATGGTTATGGCGTTATGCAAATCAAGGTTAACCAATGAAATATGCACTTTGCCGGCAGCATCCTGCGAAGCTGAAGCATTTACAGCCTCTATTTTTTTACCATCAACCTCGTAATTAGGTACGTTTAGTTTAATTGGCAGGTATTTAGCATCCTGGTGAACCTTGTACATGTCAAAAATATGGTAAGTAGGAGTGAGCAACATTTTTTCCTTGTCGGTTAAAATAAGCGCCTGCAATACGTTTACAGTTTGTGCCAGCGCGGCCATTCTTACCCTGTCGCTATGGTTATTAAAAATATTCAGCGTTGTACCGGCTATAAGGGCATCGCGCAGGCTGTTTTGCTGGAATAAAACACCATGGTCGGGACCCGGTTCAGGATCCGTCCAAACACCCCATTCGTCTACAACTAAAGCAACTTTCTTTCCAGGATCATACTTATCCATAATGGCAGAGTGTTTGTTAACCAGTTCCTCCATTTTAAGGCAGTTAACCATAGTGCTAAAATATTCCTTTTCACTAAACTCAGTAGCCGATCCTTTTTTACCCCAATCTCCTGTCGGAATGGTATAATAATGCAACGATAAGCCCGACATCATCGAATTTGGGATGTTCTTCATGCAAACTTCTGTCCAGTTATAATCATCGGCGTTTGGTCCGCTGGCTATTTTTTGAAGCTTTGCGCCCGGGTAATCCTTGGCAAAAGAAGCGTAACGTTTAAACAGGTCTGCATAATATTCGGCTTTCATATTACCTCCGCAGCCCCAGCTTTCGTTACCAACACCCCAAAAAGTTACCTTATAAGGTGCAGGGTGGCCATTTTTGGCGCGCATTTGCGCAACTGTACTGCTGCTGTTTGAATTTAGATATTCAATCCATTTCGACATTTCATCTACCGTGCCGCTGCCAACATTGCCGGCAACATAGGGCTCGCATTTTAATAAGTCGCAAAGCTCCAGAAATTCATGTGTGCCAAAGCTGTTATCTTCGGTGGTACCTCCCCAGTTGGTATTTACCATACGCGGGCGTTGTGCCGCGGGGCCAATGCCATCGCGCCAGTGATATTCATCTGCAAAGCAGCCCCCAGGCCAGCGCAGGTTAGGGATTTTGATTTTTTTTAGGGCATCAACCACATCTAAACGGATGCGATCCTGCTTTTTAACCGGCAGGTTTTTATCAACCCAAAAACCACCATATACACCACGGCCCAGATGCTCGGCAAATTGCCCGTAAATGTGCTTGCTGATGGTTGTTTTTGAATCAGTGCTGATGCTGAGAGTACCGGTTTGGCTGTAGCCGGTTGCCGAAATTAAACATAACACGGCAATGCCAAATGAGGAGAGCAGATTTCTTTTCATTGAAAAACAGGTTTATGCCGTAAAGAAAAGAAAAATTATTAATAAGTGTGAAAATAACAATAAAAAAATTAAAAGCCTCGACCAACCCTCTCCAAAGGACAGTTGGGTGAGGGCTCTAATTCGTTTCCTCTTCTAAAAACTCCTTAAACTTATCTCCACTGTAATCAACCGCGCCCGAATGCCTATATTTCAGGCTTCCATCCTTGCCAAATATAAGCGTAGTAGGTATGGTGCCGTCTAATAATGTATCTGGCAGCTGGTTAGGGGATGTATATAATGGCAGGTTATAGCTGTGTTTCTGTAGGAACATACGGGCCCTGGCCGGGTCATTATCCACATCAACCATTATAAAAACTATTTTGGGATTGTTTTTTAGTTTTTCATACAGTTTATTGATCGATGGCATTTCGGCAAGGCAGGGAGGGCACCAGGTTGCCCAGTAATTTACAAATACTACTTTGTGTTTTAAGCCCGATAAAGAGATGATATTACCGGTTGAATCCTTATATCTATAATCGGGCAGGTTTGCAAATACTTCATGATGACGGGCATACCCCGCCGGATCAGGCTTAAAAAATCCTACGGCCATTAATCCACGGATCAAATAGCTTTTGGCAACAGGATTTATTAATGTAATTAAAGCCGCTGTCATGAGTATTATAAACAGGATGTTTGATTTGGAGATATGTTTTCTTTGTATCATGTTCAACGGTTTGCGCCAGTAAAACTCAATGCGGCAATTTGTTGCGCAGTAATCCATAAACCCATGTACCTGCAATTGCACTAAATAAGGTTACAGCAGTAACCAAAAAGCCGCCTCCAATTTGCGCAAACAGCGGACCCGGGCAGGCCCCGGTTATGGCCCAGCCTAAACCAAATATCAATCCGCCGTAAACATTACCCCAGCTGAATTTTTTTGGTTGAATGATAACCTCCTCGCCAGTCAGAGTTTTAACCCTGAATCGTTTAATGATTAAAATTGATAGCATACCAACAACAATAGCGCTGCCAATAATACCATACATATGAAAAGCCTGCAGCCTGAACATTTCCTGGATCCTAAACCAGGAGATCACCTGTGATTTTACAAGTACCACCCCAAACAGTAAACCTATAAAGAGGTATTTTATATTTTTCATGTTAAAGTTGCATAAGGTAAGGCAAAATAAACCAGGTCATTACAAAGCCGCCTATCATAAAGCAGCATGTTGCTATCATAGAAGGCCATTGGAGGTTAGAAATGCCCATAATAGCATGACCCGATGTACAACCATCGGCATATCTGGTGCCAAAACCCACTAAAAAACCGCCCAAAACCACAAAAACAAAGCCGCGTAAAGTAAGTAATTGCTTAAAGCTAAAAATATCCCGGGGTAATAAACCAATAAAATCCTTTACACCTTGTTGCCTGAGCAGGGCAGTAGTTTTGGGATTAATATCAACCGCCTGGTTCCCGGATAAGTATTGAGCGGCAATTAATCCGCCTAAAATAATACCGGCTACAAAAAACAGGTTCCAGCTTTCTCCTTTCCAGTCGTATTTAAAAAAGGAGATATTAGCCGGCAAACAGGCCGCGCAAATATGCCTGAGTGATGATGATATGCCAAACGCTTTATTGCCAATAAGCAAAAGGGCCGGAACAAAAAGGCCTATAACCGGGCCGGCGATATACCATGGCCAGGGCTGCTTTAAAAAATCCATAGATTTAAAGGTGTTACAGCGCAAATATATTTATTGTAAGCAGCAAAACTATTTTTTAACGCGTGTGAATAACAGTCATTCCTACAATTTTACTTTTTATTTGCTTTAGTAGTATTGTAACAATATATTTACCGGTAATTATATAACGCTACAATACATTCTGAATGGTGAAAAGGTTTATTGCGATACTATTATTAAATGTGCATCTGTTCAATTTGGGCGGATACAGTTTAGTAGCCCAGTATTTCATTCACCAGTCTGAAGTGCAGATAGTAAAAGAGATCTACGAAAATAAGATCGATGCTACCAAGCTTGTCGAGATCAAAATTCCGGTACATCTGCCCGGAATCCACAAATGGAAAGATTATGTGCGCGTTAATGGCCAACTGCAATTAAAGGGCGTTTATTATAATTATCTGAGATACAAGATGGCGCCCGATACGATGTCGTTCATTTGTATTGCCAATAGCGTAAAAACCAGGCTGGTTTCTGCCAACCTGATCATAGCTAAAGAAATCAACGATGTCCCCTTAAGTAAAAAAGGACACGAGTCATCGTTGAAAAAAGGAAGTACCAATAACGATTATAGTTTTACGGTGATGAATTACCAGTTCGCTGCATTTTCTACACCGCTGAAAGTTAATACCAGCCCTATAATTTACCATTTAAATTTTCCCTACATCGAGTCTCCCGGCAAACCGCCCAACTTTACCTGCTAATTATAGCTTATAAATTATGATGTTGAATTGTTCTTTTTAAAAAAGGCGCAGTTTGATTTAATTATTGATCGATACCAATTGTTGCCTTAATGTGCAATAAGTGTTTATTGAACAATTGACATCATTATTATGTGCTTACCAACTTTAATGCTGTGTAATTATTTAATGGCCTTTCTTTAATGGCGTAAATGATTTTTTTTCTTTAACCTGTTTATCGTTAACTTATTACTAAAAACCTTACTTAAATCGAATGAAACATTCATTGCTGTATTTTTACAGATGCTGTATTGTTATGGCATGTTGCCTCACTTTTTCAGAATACGCGCAGGCGCAAACAGATGCTGATGCCTTAATGATACCTAAAAACTACGTTTGTGCTGCGGGTGTTTATACCCACAGTCAGTGGGATAACTATTGGGAAGGTACTTTTAAACGCGATGCACCAAACCTGGGTACCGTAAGCTCAAATTCATATATGCTGGGTTTTGTTTATGGTCTTACAAATAAAATCAATGTGTCAATAGCACTTCCTTACGTAACCACAAATGCAAGTGCCGGCACCTTAAGGGGCGAACGTAATTTTCAGGATATAAGCGCATATGTAAAATGGCTGGCTGTTAAGCAAGAGATAGGTAAAGGAGTACTTAGCTTTCATGCTATTTTATCGGGATCAATTCCTGCAACTAATTATGAGGCCGACTTTTTGCCTTTATCTATTGGTTTGCATAGTAAAAATATTGCTTTACGTGGTTTATTCAATTACCAGGTTAACCGCTTCTTTGTAGCCGGCGCGGCACAGTACATTCGCAGGAGCAATATCACTATCGACAGGAATTCATATTATACTACCGAGATGCATTACACCAATGAAGTGAAGATGCCCGATGTTTCTAACTTTTTTGTGAGCGCCGGTTTCAGGAGTTTACAATTTAATGCCGAGGCGGTGCTTACTAAGGTTACAACATTGGGTGGTTTTGATATCAGGAAAAATGATATGCCTTTTCCAAGTAACAAAATGAATTCAACACTTGCCGGTGTCATCTTCAAATACAGCTTTCAAAAGATAGCCGGGTTAGAGCTAACCGCCGGTGGTAACTATGTATTAAAAGGCAGAAATGTGGGGCAGGCAAGAACCATGTATGGAGGTGTTTATTACGTTTTTAACACCAGGAAAGAGAAATAATTTTGATAATACTTAATAATAATCTGATGAAAAGATCATTACTTTATATAATTCCTACAGTACTTTTAGGTGTAGCCGTTTTTAGCTCATCGTGCAATAAAGATATTGTAGACCGTACTTCGTTATACCCTGCATTAACGCCAGCAAAGCTCGATCTGAATGCTGATACCTGGACTCCCGTATTGGTTAAAGATTTTAGTGTGCTTACCGTTGCTGCACCTGATGCAGTTACCTCACCTGCCTATCTGGCGGATATTAATGAGATTAAAGCGGCACAAAGGAATTTAACTGATGACCAAAAGGCATCTATAAAATACTGGAGCGCGGGTGCAGTATTAAGGTGGAACGAGATCATGCGCCAACTGGTGGCCAAGCATAACATTCCACCTTATCAAAATGCTGATGGTACTTACCCGGCGCCAAGTTCGGCCAATCCGTTTAACTACCCCGAGTTCCCATTTTCGAACCCACCGTTTGCTGCCCGCGCTTATGCTTATGTAAGTGCTGCGCAATATGATGCCCTCATTGCTGCATGGCATTTCAAAAACACTTACAAACGCACGGCTCCTTATAAAAACGATGCAGCCATACAGGCCCTGGTTCCGGTTTCCGAACTGCCATCTTACCCAAGTGAAGATGCTGTTGTTGCGAGTACTACGGTTGAAATGATGAAGCTGTTGTTCCCTACAGAGCTGGCTTACATTAATGAAAAGGCACAGGAAGAAAAATTATACCGTATAATGGCTGGCGCCAATACAAGAGGCGAAATTACCGCAGGCGAATCATTAGGTAAGCAGGTTGCCGCGCTTTTTGCAGCACGTGCCCGTGGTGACCGGGCCGGCAAGGCTATTGGTGATGCCAATGTATGGGCAAAGCTTCAAACAACTGCATTTGAACCAGGTAAATTTTGGCTGAGCTTAGAAACGCCTAAAAGGCCGCCAATGTTACCTTTGTTTTCAAAAGTGCTTCCGTTTTTGTTTGATACGTTAACTGTTGTTTCATTGCGCCCTGCTGCACCTTATTTATCCAGCTCGGCGGAGTATAAAAAGGAAGTTGATGAGGTATTGTCAATGAGTAAAAACCATAGCCGCCAGCATGAAGAGCAGGTTGCTTTTTGGGCAGATGGTATTGCCACTTATACCCCAACCGGCCATTGGAACGCTATTGCTGCCGATGAGTTTGTAAAGCAAAATTATAGCGAAGTGCGCTGGGCACGTAACTTTGCCTTGTTGAACATGGCCGAAATGGATGCCGCAATTGTTTGTTGGGATACCAAATATTTTTACTTTAATCAGCGCCCGTCGCAAGTTGACCCTTTGATTAAAACGCTCACAGGAGTGCCAAATTTCCCGGCTTATACATCAGGCCACTCTAATTTTAGCGGCGCCGCAGCAACCGTATTAACTTATTTATTGCCGGATAGGGGTACTAAGTTTACAGATCTGGCACACGATGCTGCTATGTCAAGGTTGTATGGTGGTATCCACTTTCGCAGCGATTGTGAAGTTGGTTTGGTAACCGGCAATAAGGTAGGGCAATACGCAGTTAACAGGGGGAAAGCCGACGGAGCCGGGCTGTAATAAGTACTATCAAATAAGCTATAAAAATGTCACGTTTAATTACCGGTCAAAAAATATACTACACGCTTCGCTTTGCCTGTGCCATGTGTTTTATAGGGCATGGCGCATTTGGAATAATAACCAAGCAAATATGGTGCAATTACTTTGCGGTTGTAGGGATAGGTCATGATATGTCATATACACTAATGCCTTATGTGGGTACGGTTGATATATTGTTTGGATTATCCCTGTTGGTTTACCCGATACGTGCTGTAGCCGGATGGCTGGTGGTATGGGGTTTAATAACTGCATCTATGCGCCCGTTATCTGGCGAACCATTTGCCGAATTAATTGAACGCGCCGGCAATTTTGGTGCCCCGTTTGTGCTGCTGCTTTTACAGGGCGGCTTTAAAATGCCTTTGAAGAAATGGTTTAGCCGTATGGACGATCATGTAAGCCTGGATGCACCTGCCCTAAAAACAGTAATAAATTTTTTAAAAGTATTCGCGTTTTTGTTACTGCTTGGTCACGGTTGGCTAAACCTGGTCCACAAAGCTGGCCTCCTCAATCAATATCATTCTTTAGGGTTTAATGATCCGGGTAAAACAGCACAAATGGTAGGCTTATTTGAAATTGTAGCAGCCTTTTTGGTACTCATCCGCCCATTTGCCAACATTCTTTTGGTATTGGTCGCCTGGAAAATAGCAAGCGAGCTTTTTTATCCCAAATATGAAATGTTTGAGTGGATAGAACGTGGCGGCAGTTATGGAGTACTGCTATCCTTGTGGTTCGCGGTTAAAAAAGCACCCTCCAGTTTATTGGCATTGCCTTTTAAAAACAAATCTCATCTAAATATAAATTAATCAACATAAAAATCCTGTAAAAACAGGTTTAAGCAGGGTTTAAGCACCCGGCTTTGTCCTTTTATTATTTAAACATTGTAAACACTTTAAAATTCTATGAACCTATTTTTAAAATCTATTTGCGCAATTGCGTTTCTTGTACTTCTTAATTACACCAATGTAAATGCACAAGGCTGCGTAGCCATCAGGAGCACCGGCGGTTTATGTACTATGGACGAACACCCCGATAGCGCCAGTGCAGCCGAAGGAAGCTGGCTGCTGAACAGTAATAGCCGCTATTTCAGATCGTACAAACATTTTGTGGGTACTAAAGAGCAAAAACAACGTATTGCGTTGGGTACAAACGTTATTAATCATTCTTATACGCAAGATCTAACCCTTACCCGCATCTTTAACAACCGCTGGTCGTTTGCTATTGATGTTCCCATTGTTGATAATGCCCGTTCATCGTTATATGAGCACGGTGGTAAAGAGCGCTTAAGCACTCATTCATTTGGCTTAGGCGATATACGTTTAACTGCATATGCGTGGTTACTAAACCCGGCAAAAGCCCGTAGGGGAAATATACAGGTAGGTTTGGGTTTAAAACTGGCTACCGGCACCTATAACTACCAGGATTATTTTTATCACCAGGGCGGTACAGCCGATAACAAAGTGCTTGGCCCGGTTGATCAATCTATCCAATTAGGAGATGGCGGTACAGGCATAACTACCGAAATTAATACCTATTACAACTTTACCAACAAGCTTGGTGTATATGGTGGTTTTTATTACCTGATTAGCCCAAGAGAACAAAATGGTGTTTCATCTGCACGTGGCGGTACCCCAAGCGCTAAAGCGGTTGCCAATGGCAGCGATGTAATGAGCGTACCCGACCAGATAATGCTAAGAGCCGGTGCCAGCTATGGCTTAGGCAAATTTAATTTTTCGGCTGGTGTGCGTTACGAGTGCTTACCGGTGAAAGATCTTGTAGGAGGCAGCAATGGTTTCAGAAGAACAGGTTACATTATATCTGCCGAACCAGGCGTTACCTATCGTTTAAAATCGTTTTCAATTTATGCATTTGTACCAGTTGCTTTAAAACGCGACCGTACACAAAGTGTTCCTGACAAAATTTCAACAAGACTTACAGGAACATATACACAAGGCGATGCGGCCTTTGCCGATTACGCTGTAAACGTTGGATTAACATATAGATTTAAATAGAGAGTTGATTTTATGATTTAAGGAGAAGCCGGGCGTGAGATACCCGGCTTTTTTGTTTTTTGTAATACTATTTTGTTAAAAAACTATAGTTTTACGGTATGAACACTCCCGAAGAAAACTTTGCGGCACTGGGTTTAAACCTGCCGCCGGCACCAAAACCTCTTGGTGTTTACAAACCTTGTTTAGTTGATGGCAAATACCTTTACCTGTCTGGTCATGGAACGGTACAGGATGATGGAACGCTAATTATTGGCCGTATTGGTGAGACCATTAATATGGAAGATGGTAAGCTGGCCGCACGTCAGGTAGGTTTAGCTATGCTGGCCACTATAAAAGCCAATATTGGTAGCTTGGATAAAGTTAAAAGAGTGATAAAAGTATTGGGTATGGTTAACTGCACACCCGATTTTGAAAAACACCCATTCATCATAAACGGAGCAAGCGAACTTTTTGCCAAAATATGGGGAGAAGAGAACGGTATAGGCGTTCGCAGCGCGGTAGGGATGGGGTCGTTACCTGATAATATTCCCGTTGAAATTGAAGCCTTGTTTGAGCTGGCTTAGTGAGTGGTGAGTGGTGAGTGGTGAGTGGTGAGTGGTGAGTGGTGAGTGGTGAGTGGTGAGTGGTGAGTGGTGAGTGGTGAGTGGTGAGTAAAATTGCCATACAAGTTATTCAAAATTCTGAAAATTCTTTAATTCGTTTAATTCCGGTTCAGACAAATTCGATGGCTCAAAACTGGTTCACGATAAATAATATCGACAAGCTTGATACGCCGGCGCTGGTGGTTTATCCGGATAGGGTAAAGGCAAACATCGATCTGCTTAAAACCATGATCGACGATGTTACCCGTTTGCGTCCGCATGTAAAAACCTACAAAAACAAAGAGGTTACCCGGCTATTACTGGCTGCCGGGATTAAAAAGTTCAAATGCGCCACCATCGCCGAGGCCGAACTATTGGCATTGTGCAATGCCCCTGATGTATTGCTTGCCTATCAGCCGGTGGGGCCTAAACTTGATAGGTTTATTAAGCTGATACAAGAGTATCCGCAAACAAAATTTTCCTGCCTGGTTGATAATGATCTTGCTGCCGGTGAAATCTCCGAGGCTGCTAAACAACATGATCTTACGATCGATGTTTATATCGATCTGAATGTTGGGATGAACCGTACGGGCATTGCCCCAGGATTTGAAGCACTGCAATTGTATATGGACTGCAGTGTACTGCATGGGCTCAACCCTGTTGGCTTGCATGCTTATGATGGCCATATCCACGATATTGATATCGCTAAAAGAAAAGAACGTTGTGATGCTGGTTTTAAACCGGTTTTAAAACTGCAGCAAGACCTTAAAGCAAAGGATTATCCGGAACCGGTTATTGTGGCAGGTGGTTCGCCTACATTCACCATTCATTCCAAAAGAGACTTTGTAGAATGTAGTCCCGGAACTTTTGTTTATTGGGATAGAGGTTATGAAATTGGAATTCCCGATCAGCCATTTTTACCGGCTGTGCTGGTAATTGCAAGAGTGGTTTCCCTGCCCGATACTACTAAGCTTTGCCTGGATGTTGGCCACAAATCCGTATCTGCCGAAAATGAGTTAGGAAAACGGATCTACTTTTTAAACGCTGCCGAATTGGTGCCAACCGGCCAAAGTGAAGAGCATTTGGTAGTTGATGCTGGTAAAGACCACCACTATAAAATAGGAGATGTGCTATATGGTATTCCGCACCATGTTTGCCCAACCGTGGCTTTATATGAGCGTGCTTATACAATTGAAAATAATACACTTAGCGGTGAGTGGTTAAATGCTGCCCGCGACCGTAAGATCACTATCTGATAAATAATTTATGTTTGTAATTGATGCCCATTTAGACCTCAGCATGAATGCGCTGGAGTGGAACCGCGACCTTACCCGCCCGCTTGCCGAACTTAACCAGCGCGAAGAAGGCATGACAGATAAACCGGATAGGGCCAAAGCAGTAGTAACTTTACCTGAATTGCGTAAAGGCAACATTGGTTTGGTAGTAGCCACACAGATAGGGCGTTATGTTGCGCCTGGCAATCCCTTGCCCGGCTGGCATTCACCAGAACAGGCCTGGGCGCAAACACAGGGACAGGTGGCCTGGTATAAGGCCATGGAAGATGCCGGTGAAATGGTGCAGGTGAATGACCTGGCATCGTTAGAAAAACATTTGTCGTTTTGGAATGATGGCCGGTCAACAGAAAATAAAGCAATTGGTTATATCCTGAGTTTAGAAGGGGCTGATTCTATAGTAACGATACAACACCTGGAACGTGCTTATAATTATGGTTTACGTGCGGTTGGCCCGGCTCATTACGGTCCGGGCAGGTATGCACAGGGTACCGATGCCACTGGCTACATGGGGCCCAAAGGGCATGAGCTTTTAAAGGAAATGGAACGGCTGAACATTATACTTGATGCTACCCATTTATGTGATGATAGCTTTTGGGAAGCGCTTGAGCATTTTAACGGCCATGTTTGGGCCAGTCATAATAATTGCAGGGCGTTGGTGAACCATAACCGCCAGTACAGCGATGAGATGATAAAGGCATTGGTAGACCGGGGCGCGGTTATCGGTGCAGCTTTGGATGCCTGGATGATGGTGCCGGGATGGGTAAGGGGAGTATCCACACCAAAAGGAATGAACTGTAGCATGGAAGTAATGGTTGACCATATCGACCATATTTGCCAGGTAGCCGGAAATGCACTGCACGTAGGTGTGGGTACCGATTTGGATGGAGCCTTTGGTCGGGAGCAATGCCCTTATGACCTGGAAACCATTGCCGATCTTCAAAAAGTACCGCATCTTCTAAAAAAACGTGGTTATACAGATGCGGATATTGAGAATATGATGCACGGTAACTGGTTAAGATTTTTGAGGAAGGCCTGGGCATAAATAACAATAAAATTAGTTTTCGGCAAAGTGCTGATAGCCAGCTGGAAAGGTGTTCCATCGCAATTATTTTAACAGCTGTACGACAAGTTGTGTCGTACAGAAAGTGTTTTTAATTATAGATAAGTACTTAACATCCAGTTGGTTGATGTGTTTTTTTGGGGTGTTCCCGGAAAATAACTGCTTGTAGTTCCCTCTTCAAACGGAACACTTTGAACCATTAGTTATTAACTGTGTGTTCTTCACCCTTGTGTAAAACATCTCCTACGATTCTGTTAATTATTGTAAATAAGCCAACTTTGCGCCAATGAACGCAGAACAAGCAAGGTTAAAGGATACAAGCTGGAAAAAATGGGGGCCTTATGTAAGTGATCGCCAATGGGGAACAGTACGGGAGGATTACAGCGCTAACGGCGATGCCTGGAATTATATAACCCATGATATGGCCCGCAGTAAAGCCTATCGCTGGGGCGAAGAGGGCATTGCCGGAATCTCTGACAGGCAACAAAACCTGTGTTTTGCCATCGCGCTCTGGAATAAAAAAGACCCAATCATTAAAGAACGTTACTTTGGCCTCAGTAATCCCGAAGGTAACCATGGAGAGGATGTAAAGGAACTATATTATTACCTGGATAGTACACCTACACATTCGTACATGAAAACGCTGTACAAGTATCCGCAAAATGAGTTTCCGTATGCCTTGCTGGTTGATGAAAATAAGCGCCGCAGCCGTAATGATCCTGAATTTGAATTGATTGATACCGGTATTTTTGATAAGGACGAATACTTTGATGTTTTTACCGAGTATGCCAAAAACGCCCAGGACGATATCCTGGTCAGGATCACTGTACATAACCGGGGAGCTGCCGATGCCGTACTTAATGTAATGCCCACCTTGTGGTTCCGCAATACCTGGAGCTGGGGTTATGATGACTACAAGCCGTACATTACCGCACACGGCAAGGGCGTAACCGAAGTTTTTCATAAAGACCTTGGGCAGCTTTGGCTGCATACGGAAGGTAATCCCGAAGTTTTGTTCTGCGATAATGAAACCAATATGGGGCGCCTATACAAGTTTGATAGTGGACATACATACCATAAAGATGGCATAAACGATCATATTGTACATAAAGCAGATACCATTAATCTTAAAAATACAGGCACAAAGGCGGCTGTAAATTATGATATCTGCGTTGCAGCCAGGCAAAGTGTAACTATCAGGCTAAGGCTTTCGCCGGATGCCAATTATAGCTTTGAAGATTTCGACCAGGTTTTTAATACCCGCAAAACGGAGACCGATCAGTTCTATAATGATATTTACAGTAATAAAAAGGATGCCGATAGATGCCTCATTCAGCGCCAGGCGTTTGCGGGTATGCTTTGGAACAAACAATTCTATTACTCGGATATCCGCCAATGGCTAAATGGCGATCCTTCACAGCCCGAACCTCCTGCCAACAGGGAAAATGCCCGTAACCATAAGTGGAAACACCTTAATACCAAAGATGTAATATCCATGCCCGATAAATGGGAATATCCCTGGTTTGCAGCCTGGGATCTTGCCTTTCATTGTTTGCCCTTGGCTACTATTGATATGGCTTTTGCAAAGAACCAGCTTGTTTTACTTACCCGCGACTGGTATATGCACCCAAACGGACAGTTACCCGCCTATGAATGGGATTTTGGTGATGTGAACCCGCCGGTACATGCTATGGCAACCTGGAAAATATATACAACCGATAAATTAGCCAACAATGGCAAAGGTGATACGTATTTCCTGGAGAGGATCTTCCATAAGCTGATGCTCAATTTTACGTGGTGGGTAAACCGTAAGGATGTCTCTGGTAATAATATTTTTGAGGGCGGTTTTTTGGGGATGGATAATATTGGCGTGTTCGACAGGAATACGCAACTGCCGTCTGGCCAGCACCTGGAGCAGGCAGATGGTACCAGTTGGATGGCCATGTACTCGCTTAATTTGCTGCGCATAGCTGCCGAACTCGCAGAAACCGATAGGGCATACGAAGATATCGCCTCTAAGTTTTTTGAGCATTTTATCTATATAGTTGAAGCGATGTCAAACCTCGGCGAAAACAATGAAGGCCTTTGGGATGATGACGACGGCTTTTTTTATGATCAAATCAGGTTCCCGGATGATGGATCGATCAAAATGAAGGTTAGAAGCATAGTGGGGCTGATCCCGCTATTCGCAACCGAGGTTTTGGAGGAAGCCGATATTACTGATAGCCCGATATTTAAAGAGCGACTGAGATGGTTTGCTGAAAAGCGACCAGACCTTGCATCACTGGTTTCCCGCTGGAACGAAAAAAACCGCGACGGCAGGCACCTTATTAGTTTGCTGCGTGGTTATCGTATGAAATCATTGCTGAAGTATATGCTTGATGAAAAGGAATTTTTAAGTGATTACGGCATTCGCTCATTGTCAAAATACCACCAGGAACATCCATTTAAAGTGGCAGTTAACGGAGTTGACTTCGGCATAGGTTATACTCCTGCCGAAAGTGATAGTGGCCTTTTTGGCGGTAATAGCAACTGGCGTGGTCCTATCTGGATGCCCATAAACTATTTAATCATTGATAGTTTACACCGCTTTCATCAATATTATGGCGACGATTTTAAAGTGGAGTGCCCAACCGGATCCGGTAATTTCATGAACCTTGCCGAGGTTGCTAATGAACTATACCTGCGGGTATCCAAATTGTTTTTACGGGATGAAAAGGGCAATCGTCCACTGTTTGGTACCAATCAAAAAATGCAAACAGATCCTAACTTTAAAGATTACATACTTTTCTATGAGTTTTTTGATGGCGACAATGGTCGTGGCGCGGGCGCATCCCATCAAACGGGGTGGACGGGTTTAATTGCCAATTGTTTGCAGAGTAGTAGTACATAAGCAAGTTCAGGATGATCATGTATGTTTGAAAACTCTCCATTAGGCTTAATTGTGTAAAAAAGACACAATAAGTTTTAATTTGCCGATTTTTATTATTTAGATTTACTGTACCACATTAAAACTAAAATTATCAGCATGAATTACAACAGGAGAAAATTTATTCAAAGCACTGGTGCATTGGTGCTTGGCGGCATGGCCTTATCAGGAAAAGCAGCTGCTTTATTAAGTAATATGGCAAGCCCGCATGCGGTAGGCTTGCAGCTATACACATTCTTTGGCGTTATAGATGAAGATGTAAAAGGTACACTTACTAAAATAGCAGCGCTCGGCTTTAAAGACATGGAATCGGCATTCAGCAAAAAAGGCGGTTACTATGGCATGAGCCCAAAGGAATTTAAGGCTATGGTGAATGACCTTGGTATGAACTGGACCTCGCACCATGTGTTAGGCGCGCCGTTCAAACTTCCTCCCGGAGCAAAAATGCCTGCAGGTGCCGATGGTAAGCCAATGGTTATTCCTCCAATGAAAAACCTGCGCGATAATATGCAGGAGCTGGTTGACGATGCTGCTGCCGGGGGGATCAAATACCTGGTATGTGCCAATTCGCCAACAGCTACGCTGGAAGAGGTCAAATCTACGATTGAAGTGTTAAATAAAACAGGAGAGGCTGCCAAAAAGGTAGGGATTCAATTCGCGTACCATAACCACAATATGGAGTTTCATCCGGTTGACGGTAAAGTACCATATGACCTGTTACTCAGTGAAACCGACCCGCAAAATGTAAAAATGGAGCTCGACCTGGCATGGGCAATTAAAGGGGGTAAAAATCCGGTCGAAATGTTTAAGCAGCACCCTGGTCGTTTCCCGCTTTGGCATGTAAAAGATCTGGATGCCGCTCGTGAAAATGTATTGCCCGTAGGTAGTGGCACCATAGATTTTAAACCCATTTTTGCCGCGGCAAAATCTTCAGGTATGCAGCACTTTTTTATTGAGCACGATATGCCAAAAGATGCATTGGCCAGTATTACCAGCAGTATTGGATATTTAAAAAATACTTTGAAGGTATAACGGCACTATCTAACCCTCCCCGAATGGGGAGGGCATTTTTTGATTTTTAGTGTATATTCACTACTTAACAATTCTATAACGTACGCCAATTTTGATTTGAGCTGACCTTTAAGTATCTTAAGGCGGCAAATCAAAACACTAAAAAGCGTATGGCAACAACCCCGACAGATCACTTAAAAAGAGTTTTAAAACCCATTCACCTTTGGGCAATTGCTGTTGGCCTGGTAATTTCAGGCGAATATTTTGGCTGGAACCTGGGCTGGGCTGTATCGGGTACTGTTGGGCTTTTGATAGCCACTTTGGTTATTACTGTGATGTATATCACCTTCATTTTCAGTTATACAGAGCTTACAACTTCAATTCCTCACGCTGGCGGAGCTTTTGCCTACGCATACAGAGCTATGGGGCCATTCGGTGGATTAATTGCCGGTTATGCAACTCTCGTCGATTTTTTGGTAGCCACACCGGCAATTGCAGTGGCACTTGGCACATATCTGCATTTCCTGAATAATGATATTCCGGTTTTGCATACGGCTATGTTCTTTAATGTTATTTTTATTATTCTCAATGCCTATGGAGTAAAGGAATCAGCCACTTTTTCCATCTTCATTACCCTGTTGGCAGTTGCGGAACTGCTGCTTTATATGGGAGTTGTTACTCCGCATTTTAAAATGGCTACTTACCTAACAGATCCTATGCCTTTTGGGTGGAGCGGTGTTTTTGCTGCTTTACCCTTCGCTGTTTGGTTTTATTTGGCCATTGAGGGTGTGGCTATGGTGGCCGAAGAAGTTAAAGACCCCAAAAAGAATATTCCAAGAGGTTATATTTCGGCAATAGCTACTTTGGTGTTTTTAGCATTGGGAGTTATGATCCTTACAGGAGGTGTAACGGACTGGCACAAACTGCAAAGCCTTGATTATCCCTTACCAGAAGCCATAGGAATTGTACTGGGCAAAGGAAACGGATTGACCAAAATATTTGCAAGTATTGGTTTGTTTGGCCTGATTGCCTCTCTGCATGGTATCATCCTTGCCTCATCAAGGCAGATATTTGCTATGGCGAGAAGTGGTTATTTACCTCGCCGACTGGCAAGTATAAACCATCGCTTTAAAACGCCACATTGGGCGCTTGTTGTTGGCGGGATAGTGAGCTCCATTTTTATCTATAAATTTAAAACAGACCAAATCATTATGCTATCGGTACTTGGGGCGGTAGTAATGTATATGATGAGCATGATAAGTCTGTTTATCTTGCGAAAAAAGGAACCTAACCTGGATAGGCCTTTTGCGGCGCCTTATTACCCTGTTTTCCCGGCCATTGCACTTGTTATTTGCGTAATATGTTTGTTTGCTACCATTTATTTTAATGGGGAGATGAGCCTTATATTTTTTGCCGGCTTAGCCATAGTAATTTTAGTTTTTATGCTGATGGGTAAACATAAAGTTGCCCTTACAGATGAAATGATGGCCGCCCCTGTATTTACCGAAGCCGGGTAGGGCCAATTCATTGGCAATACAATGAATTTATCAAACAATTGAACTAATGAACCAATAAATGCCCTATCGACACACTATACGTAACAAAGTTTATAAGTTTCATGATCTGAAAACTTTGCTGGGCAAAGCCTCGCCATACCGATCGGGAGATGAGCTGGCAGGAGTATGTGCAGGTAGTTATGAGGAACGGGTAGCTGCACAGATCACATTGGCTGATGTACCTTTGAAAGCTTTTTTGAATGAAGTGGTTGTGCCTTACGAACAGGATGAGGTGACACGCCTGATTATTGATAGCCATAATGTTATAGCTTTTAATCAAATAAGTCATTTAACTGTTGGTGAACTTCGCGACTGGCTTCTTAGCGATGAAACTGATACAACAACGCTAAATGATATATCAACCGGCCTAACACCCGAAATGGTGGCTGCTGTATCTAAACTGATGCGTAACCAGGATTTGATCGCGATAGCAAAAAAATGCGAGGTGGTTACCCGCTTTCGTAATACCATCGGGTTAAAAGGACATTTCAGTACACGTTTGCAACCTAATCATCCAACTGATGATCCTAAAGGAGTTGCTGCCAGTATTATCGACGGTTTACTATATGGTAGTGGTGATGCAACTATTGGCATTAATCCCGCTACTGATAGTCCGGCGGCGGTGAATAATTTGTTAAAGTTGATGGATAATATCAGGCACCAGTTTGAGATTCCCACACAAACATGTGTACTAAGCCACATTACTACTACTTTGCAATTGATAAATGAAGGGGCGCCGGTTGATCTCTGTTTTCAATCTATAGCCGGTACCGAAAAGGCTAATGCCAGCTTTGGTATCAACCTGGGATTGATAGAAGAAGCCTACCAGGCTACACTATCCCTCAATCGTGGAACTATTGGCAATAACGTAATGTACTTTGAAACGGGGCAGGGTAGCGCATTATCTGCGAATGCTAATTTCGGGGTAGATCAACAAACCTGCGAGGTAAGGGCTTATGCCGTAGCCCGCAAGTTTAAACCATTGTTGGTGAATACAGTAGTAGGCTTTATTGGCCCCGAATATTTATATGATGGCAAGCAGATTATCCGGGCCGCTTTAGAAGATCATTTTTGCGGAAAGTTGCTTGGTTTACCTATGGGGTGTGATGTTTGCTACACCAACCATGCTGAGGCCGACCAGGATGATATGGACAACCTGCTTACCCTGTTGGGTGTGGCTGGCTGCAATTTTGTAATGGGTATTCCCGGTGCCGATGATATTATGCTTAACTATCAATCAACATCATTTCATGATGCATTGTACTTGCGTAAAGCACTGGGACTTAAACCGGCTCCCGAGTTTGATCAATGGTTAATAAAACAAGGTATTGTTGATATTAAAGGCAATATGCTGCCGGTAAGTTCATCGCATGGTTTGCTTGGTGCAATGGTTTAATATTTAGACGAAAGCATAAAGCTAAAAGGTGATTGTGTCCTGGAAATTAGAAAATGAAAAGAAACCTCCCACACGAAATAGAACCATTAAAGGCGTTGCAGGAATTTACTGCTGCACGGATAGCTATCGGGCGGGTGGGTACAAGCATTCCGTTAAAGCAATCACTTGATTTTAAACTGGCCCATGCGCATGCCCGGGATGCAGTATATTCCGAATTGGATATCAATCAATTAAGTGAATCACTTAAGCAGTTTGAATCACCTGTTATCTGCCTGCACAGTCAGGTTACTGACCGGCGCCAATACTTACAGCGGCCTGACCTGGGCCGTAGGCTTAACGATGCTTCATCAGATCAATTAACGGATTATTTTGTTGATACCGATATAGCTATCATAATAGCTGATGGCCTTTCGGCGACTGCAATAAATGAAAATGCTATTGGTTTGTTAAAAGAACTTATACCCTTGCTATCTCAGAGCGCTTTTAAACTTGCCCCCATAAGCCTGGTAGAACAGGGCCGGGTTGCCATAGGTGATGATATTGGCTATAACCTGAACGCCCAATTATCGCTTGTGCTGATAGGCGAGCGTCCGGGCCTAAGCTCGGCGGATAGTTTGGGTGCATATCTTACCTACAAACCCAAACCCGGCCTCACCGATGAAGCCCGCAATTGTGTATCAAACATCCGCCCCAAAGGATTAACCTATAAAAAAGCCGCCCGAAAGATCTTTTACCTCATCAGCGAAGCATTTAAACGGAAGCTATCCGGCGTGGAATTGAAAGATAATGCGGGGTTGATAGGCTAAAGCCGAAAGCTCAAGGCAGAAAGCGCATTACAATATAAGGTAAAGCTTTCAACTTTTGGCTCATTTTTTCGCTGGCCTTTTCTCAATGGTACCGTTAAATGAGATAGGTTCGCGGTTACTACTGATCACCTGTAAAGAAGCATAACCATCTTCGCTTATTGTAAGATACATTGATTGAACATCCCGCCAATCACTGATGTTTTTATTTGTTGGTTTAATGGTTATAGCCCAGCCGCTTTTTTTTCCTGGTTTCATCGCATAGGTGAAATGCGTGTTGGTGAATTTGATGCCGCCCTCGATAGATCCGTATGGAGGGGCTGTATAAGCACGACCAAAATAAGGCAGATAAGCAATTATGGTATCCTTAGTAACTGTAAGATCATATTCTGAGGTTAATGACCGGCCACTGCCCCTTGAAGGGTTTACAAAGTTGGCATCAAAAACAAAGTTTTGAGATTCTATAAGGCCTTTTATTTCGGCAACGTGCGCAGCTTTTCTATCCTTCCGTGTATTTTGGGCACTAACCATATTGATGCCAATAAAAACAAAGGCAAGCAGTATAGCTATTTTATTTAGCGTTTTCATAATGAACAATTTAAGGTTAGACGGTAAAGGCTTATTCAGGTTTAATTTACATCAAATTTAAGTATTCTTTTAAACAAAAAAGCCACCCGTTTTGTGCGGATGGCTTTGAATTATTTTGCTTTAAAACTATATCAGGTTAACGCTGCGGTTCACAAACTCGGTAAGTTCGGCGCCGGTTAATAAGCCCTGTGAAAGCAAGGCAAGATCAAATGCCTGTTTTGACAATTGGGCCTGTACTTCCTCGTTTTCTTCCTGTAATATACGGCTGATCAGTTTATGGTTACCGTTTACAATTACCTTGTAATTATCGGGCATGTTGCCATAAAAGCCCATGCCGCCACCCATTGCAGCCATATCTTTCATGCGGCGCATAAACTCGTCCATAGTTACAGTAACAGGCAATTCTTCTGGGTTAAGGCTCTCTAAATGAACGTTATATGCAGGTTTATTAATGGATTTGTTGAAGATATCCTTTACCTTAGTTGACTGCTCTTCGCTTAGAACAGACTCCGGCGCTTCATCTTTTTTAATCAGTTTATCGGCAACGTCGGCATCAACACGTTTTAATGATGTTTTGTCTAATTTCTGCTCTAATTGACTGATAAAGTGGTTATCGATAGGCGAGTTCATCACCAATACATCATAATCCTTTTTATTGGCCGATTGGATAAATGAATCCTGTTTTGCCGGATCGTTGGTGTAAATGTAAACCAACTGCCCGTCTTTATCAGTTTGAAAAGCTTCAACTTTCTCTTTGTATTCGGGTAATGTAAAGTTCTCTTTTTTAGTGTTTGTCACCAAAACAAAGTCTTTAGCTTTATCGTAGAATTTGTCTTCGCTTACCATACCGTATTTTACAAACAGGCCAATGTCGGTCCATTTTTCTTCGTAGGCTTTGCGGTCGGCTTTAAACAGTTCTGCTAATTTGTCAGCCACTTTTTTGGTAACGTAGCTGTTAATTTTTTTAACATTACTGTCGGCTTGTAAAAAGCTTCTTGAAACGTTCAGCGGGATATCCGGTGAATCAATTACACCATGTAAAAGCATCAAAAATTCAGGAACAATGTCTTTTACCTCGTCGGTAATAAATACCTGGCGGCTGAATAATTTGATCTTGTTTTTTGAGATCTCGAAATCGTTTTTCAGTTTAGGGAAGTATAATACCCCTGTAAGATTAAACGGATAATCAACATTAAGGTGGATCCAGAATAATGGATCTTCGCTAAATGGATAAAGCTGTTTGTAAAAGTTAAGGTAATCTTCGTCTTTTAACTCAGATGGTGCTTTAGTCCAGATAGGGTTGGTATCATTGATGATGTTATCTGCCTCAACGTCAATGTATTTTGGTTTGCCTTCTTCATCAACACCATCTTCAACAGATTCGGTTTTAGTGCCAAATTTAATAGGCACAGGTAAAAACTTGCAGTATTTGTCAAGTATCTCCTGCAATTTGTATTTGCTCAGGAACTCTTCCGATTCGCTGTTGATATACAGGGTGATCTCGGTACCCCGTTCAGCCAATATACCTTCGCCAATCTCAAACTCGGTGCTGCCATCGCAAACCCAGTAAGCGGGCTCGGCACCTTCCTGGTATGACAGGGTTTGAATTTCAACCTTATCTGCAACCATAAAGGCCGAGTAAAAACCTAAACCAAAGCGACCGATGATCTCATTGGCATCTTTGGCTTCTTTAAATTTCTCCACAAACTCAGTAGCGCCCGAAAATGCTATCTGGTTAATGTATTTTTTGATCTCCTCGGCGGTCATACCCAAGCCATTATCGGATATGGTGATGGTTTTCTTTACCTCGTCAAATGCAATTTCAACGCGCAGGTCGCCAAGTTCGCCGTTGTATTGGCCTAAAGAGGCCAAGCGTTTAATTTTTTGGGTAGCATCTACAGCGTTTGATACCAGCTCGCGCAAAAATATCTCATTATCTGAGTAAAGAAATTTCTTAATTATCGGAAAAATGTTTTCGGTGTGGATTGAAATGCTGCCTTTCTCTTGCATAATATTGATATATGAATGGATTAATATTAATTTCTACCTGCAACCATCAATGCATGTTCCAAAGACTATGAAGTTGTCAAATTGGCAGAAAGAATTGCTCCGCTTTTAAAACCTTACCGGTAATTTCGATATAAAAATTATATAAAAAATATAAGTTTATGTAGAAAAGACAATATTTATCGAGAAAAACCGGGGAAATGTTAATAAATATTTTACCAAACGGGCCATCACCGCCGGGCGGGTGAAATTGACAGAGATCATAAAAATTTTAAACGTGATTTACCCTGTTCAAAAACACTTTTAAAACTTCATCCAACTTTTTTCTCAGATCCTCGTCGGCTACCTTATCCCCATCCATTTTCGACCTGATAAAAGAGACCACCAAATTAGCATCATCAATAACCCTGGCCGATAATGCACCTAAAGTAAGCCGTAACGATGCATGCGCATGCTCGCCGCCTAATGACGCTGTTATCAATGCCACCGGCTTATCTACAAGTGAACCACTCGATACCATCCAGTCCAGCATATTTTTTAACTGACCGGGTACGCCAAAAGCATATTCTGGTGTGCAAATGATAATGCCATCGACTCGCTTTAATAACTCTCTTAATTCAAAAACGGGTTCGGGCGGATAGTCGTCATCATTGCCAGGGTCAAAAGGAGGGATGAGGGCCAAATTGGTATAAATGCTGTATTCAACATCCGATGGTACCAAACCACCCAAATGTTTCAGGATATTATGATTTGTTGAACCCGAACGTAAGCTTCCCGGGATGGCAAGGATGGCCCCCCGACCCCCTGAAGGGGGAGCAAAAGCGCCTGGCTCAATTTGTTTTTCCACTAATAAAAAAGGCAATATCAAACTTCGTAAGTTTCAAAAAACATGCTAATCAAAAACTTCCCCCTTCAGGGCGTTGGAGCCTTAGGGCACAAACTGCAATATAAATGAAGATCCTTTACCCTCCGAAGATTGTACCTGGATATTCCCTTTATGCAATAACATGATCTGCTTACACAGGCTTAGCCCTATACCGCTGCCGGTTTTTTTGGTGCTGAAGAATGGAATAAAGATCTTATCTAATAGTTCGGGGGGCATGCCGAGGCCATTATCTGTAATTTTAACCAGTGTTTTGTTATTGTTTTGTACTTCGGCAGATAGGGTGATCCGGGGTTCTTCGCGGTCTTTTACAGCTTCTATGGCATTCACCAGCAGGTTGATCATAACTTGCTCAAGCAGGTTAATATCTGCTTCAATGGCAAGTGCCGGGTCGCGCATAATAATCACCAACTCAATGTTTTTCTTCTCCAGGGTAGGCCGCATCAGGCTGTTCAGGTTCTCGAACAGGTTACGTACCAGGATCTTTTCACGATCGAGTTTGGTGATCTTGTTTAGGCTGCGGTAGCTTTCTGTAAACTTCAGCAAGCCCTCGCTGCGGCGTTTAATGGTATCTATACCCAACTCCAGGTCTTCCAGTTCGCTGCTTTCTATACTATTGGCAATCTCGGGGCTTTGCAGGCGGTTCTTCAGGGTATCGGCCAGCGAAGAGATAGGAGCCACCGAGTTCATGATCTCATGGGTCATTACATTCAGTAATTTCGACCAGGCTTTTGATTCCGTTTCATCCAGCGCTTCGCTCACATTCTGAAACGCTATCAACTTGTAAAGCTTATCATCGCTGCGCATCAGGCTGGCCGTTATCAGTATTTTAACTAACTGCTGGTTGCGGCTGATGGTGATGATATTGCTTTCGCCGGGTTTTAACCTAATCAGTTCCTGGTAAAGCGCGGGCTCCCGTTTTTCGAGCGATTGAATGGTTTTTAAATAGGGGATACCCAGCAGTTTTTTAAAAGCCTCATTGATCCAGCTGATGCTGCCTGTTTCTTCTTCGTAAGATAAAATGCCTGTATCCACCAGCTCCAGGATCTTTTGCAGGTAATGATATTGCGTTTCGCGTTCGCGGCTGATAAGCTTAAAGGTGGTATTGATATCATTAAAGCCTTTGCGTAATGGTTTGAGTTCGTTTGGCGCCCGGCGTACATCAAAATGGCGCGAGAAATCCCGATAATGGATGGATTCTACAAACTGGTTGACCTCGTCCTGAGCTTTTTTCTGGAAACGGATCATTTCTATTACCGCGTAAACTACCAAAGGGATAAATATAACCAGGTATAGCGGTTGGCCGGTAACCGTAACGTACGCCGCTGCGGCTAAGGCAATAAACATTAAAAATACACGCAGCAAAAGCCGCCACTCATAACGGTTAAATATCATATTTGCTTAATCTGCGGTATAAGGCTGTACGGGTTAATCCCAGTTCTTTGGCGGCCCGGGTTATGTTGCCATTATGTTTTTCTATCACTTTTAAAATGGCGTTTTTTTCCAGCGTGCTTAGCTGTATATTTTCATCATTGATACTGCTGTCTGTTGATGTTTCCAGTATAGAAAATATCAGGTCATCGGGCCTTAGTGTTTGTTCATCAGCCATAATAACAGCACGTTCAATGGTATATTGCAGTTCGCGTACATTGCCGGGGTAATTATATGATTTAAGCTTTATCAAAGCCGCGGCATCAAAATCCACGGCAGGTTTCAGATACTTGCTGGCATATTGTTTGGCAAAGTGCCTGGCCAGTATCACAATATCCTCACTGCGGCGGCGTAAAGGGGGCATGTTAATTTCCACCGTATTTATCCGGTAAATTAAATCCTTGCGGAAACGGCTCTCGTTAGCCAGCTCGTGCATGGGCACATTGGTAGCACAAATCAGCCTGATATCAATATCAATGGCCTTATTGGTTCCTAACCGGGTTACCTGCCTGTTTTGCAGTATAGTTAACAGTTTGGCCTGTTGTTGCAGACTTATGTTGCCTATCTCATCCAAAAACAAGGTGCCGCCCTGGGCATCCTCAAACCTGCCGGTGCGGTCTTCCCTGGCATCTGTAAACGCGCCTTTTTTATGCCCAAACAGTTCGCTCTCAAACAGGGTATCGGTTAAGGCGCCCACATCTACTTTTATAAAAGGTTTATCGGCCCGTAACGAACGCTCATGAATGGCCTTAGCCATCAAATCCTTACCTGTACCATTTTCTCCTAACAGTAAAATATTGGCATCTGTAGGGGCTATTTTGTTCACCTTATAAAAAATATCCTGCATCACGTCCGATTCGCCCAGTATAGAGGTATCTCCCGCGGTGCTTTTTACTGCTGCTTTGGTGGTTTTTACACCTCCTTCTTTCTTATCTAAAAGCTCTTTTATGGTGGCTATCAGTTTCTCGTTATGCCATGGTTTTACCACAAAATCATCAGCGCCTTCTTTTAATGAACGTACGGCCAGGTCAATATCGCCATAGGCTGTAATCATTATAACACATACATCTGGCTTCCAATCTTTCACTTTACGCAGCCAGTACAAACCTTCGTTGCCGGTGTTTATGGCGCTGTTAAAGTTCATATCCAGCAAAACCAGGTCTACCTCGTTGCGTTGCAGCAGCCAGTTCAGGTTTTCCGGGTTCTTCTCGGTTATCACTTCATTAGCCTGAGTTTTCAGCAGCAGCTTTACTGCGGTAAGTACATCCGGGTCATCATCAACAATAAGAATTGTAGCTTTTTTAAGTATCATTTGGTATAGTTCATAGTTAATGGTTCATTGATAGCAGCCGATAGTTTTTTGATGATGATTTATAGCAGACGCATAGTATTCAACAATTGTTACTAATTATACCGGCAACAAACGCTATACCATGAAGCATCATCTATGAACCATCAACCAAAGAAAACTTTGTGCAAATTAATAATTGAATGCTTAAAATTCACAGTATTATACAAATACAACTATTAAGGGGCTACCGGTTAAAAAAAGTAGTAATTTTAATTGTAACTAATATACGCGTTATGGGATATCCGCGCACTATTTTACTGTATCATTACCGTACACTTGATGTAACAGAAGCGTACGCCTTAAATCTGCAATAGGTATTTAATGTATTGAAATACAGTATTTTAATTTGTGGCATATCTTTTTGTAACCATTATTCAAAACATCATAATAACAGTGGACAGAAAAATTGAGAAAAAGACCTGGAACAGCAAACGAATACTAACTATAGCTGGTATTACAGGCATTATTTTATTAGTTGGGGGCAGTATTTATTTTACATCGGGTAAAAGCAAATTGGATGTTGATACCGAACGCATAACTGTAAGTACTATTACTAAAGGTCCATTTCAGGAGTTTATCCCGGTTAACGGTACAGTAATGCCATTAACCACTATTTTCCTTGATGCTACAGAGGGCGGTTTAGTGGAAGAGAAATATGTAGAAGACGGGGCGATGCTTAAAAAAGGTGATCCTATTTTAAAATTAAGCAATGTAGATGAAGAATTAAGCCTGGCCACCCAGGAGTCGCAGGTGTTTGCCGAGCAAACCCAAATGCAGATATCACATAACAATGCATCACAAGCCACCATTACCAAACTTAATACCATGGCCGATGTAGACAATGCTTTTAAAGAAGCCGAGCGGCTTTATAAATTAGATAAAAACCTTTACGAGCAAAAAGCAATTGGTTTACAGGAATATCAATCGGCTAAAAATATGTATGATTACCAGCTTAACCGCAGAAAGTTAGCTATACAAATATTGAAGCAGGATACCTCGCTTGTTAAACAGCAGGATCAACAGGCCCAGGAACACTATACCCAAATGAAGGCTGCCCTGGCCCTTATGCGTAAAAAAGTTGCAGGCCTTACTTTAAGGGCGCCTATTGATGGCCAGTTAACCTCCATGGATGCCGAAGTTGGCCAGAGCAAAAATAAAGGCGAACACCTGGGACAGATCGACGTACAATCGGGCTTTAAAGTGAGGGTTGATATTGATGAGCATTACCTGTCGCGCGTGTTTACAGGTCTGAAAGGCGATTTTCAATTTGCCGATAAAACATATTACCTGGTTATAAAAAAGGTGTTTACGCAGGTAAAAACAACCGGCAGTTTCCAGGTTGATATGCAATTTGTAGGTACCGTGCCTAAGGGCATCCGTAAAGGGCAAACGCTGCAGGTTAGGTTGGCACTTAGCGACGAAACTACAGCTGTATTGGTACCTAAAGGCGGTTTTTACCAGCAAACAGGCGGTAACTGGATATTTAAAGTGAGCGAAGACGGCAAACGTGCCTACAAGGTTAACATACAGCTTGGTCGCCAAAGCCCTGATTATTACGTGGTAACCGAAGGGTTAAATCCCGGCGATAAGGTAATTACCTCGAGCTATGAAACCTATGGCGATATCCAGGAACTGGTATTGAAGAAATAAGCCCCTCCCGGCCTCCCCTGAAGGGGAGGAGGTAAAAGAAGGCTGAATAAGAAAGAAATAATTAATTTTATAAACAGAGTATAAACAAAATCAAAAAAATCAAATCATCTAAACGAAAGGCGGATGATTTAGGAGGGGCAAATGATAAAAATTACTAATCTCGAAAAATTTTACCGCACAGAAGAGGTAGAGACCATAGCTTTAAATAAGCTATCAATTGAAATAGCGACCGGCGAGTTTGTGGCCATCATGGGGCCGTCTGGTTGTGGTAAGTCAACGTTGCTCAATATTTTAGGGATGCTTGATGATCCGGATGACGGCAGCTATGTTTTTAACGACATTGAAGTTGCGCATTTCACCGAGCGTAAACGTGCCGACCTGCGTAAGCACAACATCGGTTTCGTTTTCCAGAGCTTTAACCTTATTGATGAGCTAACCGTATTTGAAAACGTTGAATTACCGCTGATCTACACCGGTGTTCCTGCGGCTGAGCGTGTAAAAAGGGTAGAAGAGGTGTTAGATAAGATGCAGATCATGCACCGTCGTAATCACTATCCGCAGCAATTATCGGGTGGTCAGCAACAACGTGTGGCAATTGCCCGCGCCGTGGTTAACAAACCCAAACTGATCCTCGCGGATGAGCCTACAGGTAACTTGGATAGTACCAACGGTAACGATGTAATGGAACTGTTAACTGATTTGAACGAACAAGGTACAACCATCATCATGGTTACACACTCTGAGCATGATGCCCGTTACAGCCACCGCATTATCAGGTTGCTTGACGGACAGTCGGTTGTGGAGAATATAATGGTTTAAACAGCATATCGTCTACCCCGTAAGATAGTTTATATAAGTTAATTTTTTGTGCACGGCTCACCTCTCCGCAAGGGAGGGGTAAGCTTGTTTTATGCCTTCTTTTAAGGCGGTCATTAGTCATTGGACTTGTTTGATGGACTATTCCGGATGTTGATGGCCATAGCGTACGAATAAACCCCGCTTGCAAATCACGAATGACAGCGCAGCGGAATGACCAATGACTAATGACCAATTAACATGATAAAGAACTATTTCAAGATCGCCTGGAGAAACCTGGTCAGGAATAAGGGGTTCTCATTAACCAATATCCTGGGATTGACTATTGGTATGACCTGTTCTATCTTTATATTTTTATGGGTGAAGGATGAAGTCGCGTTTGATAAGTTTCACGCCAGCCATGACAATATTTATAAAATAATGGCCAACCGCGACTTTAAGAACAGCATATTCACCGATGAGAATATGGCTTTCCCATTGGCCAAGGCGTTGGAAACGGGTAACCCGCAGATAAAATATGCCGTGATGACCAGCCACCAGGAAACCCACATGGCGCAGTATGGTAATACCAAAATGATCAAAAAGGGTTACCAGGTAAGCGATCAGTTTTTTAAAATGTTTTCATGGAAGTTTATTAAGGGCGATTCCAAAACGCCTATTAGTGATCCTAAATCCATGGTGATAACCGAATCGGCTGCCAAAGCATTTTTCGGGAACGATGATCCCATTAATAAAGTAATCAAAATTGATAACCAGCAAAACTTTAAGGTAAGTGCAGTAATTGCCGACCCTCCAGGTAACTCCACCTTTCAGTTTGATTTTATAGCCCCGTTTGAATATACATCTGCAGGTAGCAAGGCCCGGATGCAACAGTGGTCAAATTCATCAGATTTTGTTTTTATACAAGCTACACCCGGCGCATCCCCCCAGGCGTTGGATAAGTATATAAACGATGTTAAGCATAAGAATGATAGCCACGATGAAATTAGCACCTATTATACCTTCGCCATGAATAAGTGGCACCTGTATGGCGAGTTTAAAGATGGTAAAAATATAGGCGGCATGATTGAATATGTAAAATTGTTCACTGTAATAGCAATTATTATTCTCCTGATTGCTTGTGTAAATTTCATGAACCTATCTACCGCCCGGTCTGAGAAACGCGCTAAAGAAGTAGGCATCCGTAAAACCTTAGGATCTGATAAAAAACAATTAATCATCCAGTTCTTTTTTGAGTCAATCATCCTCACCTGCATCGCCTTTGTATTTGCTATTGCATGTGTGTATATATTTATGCCTTTGTTTAATACATTGGTGAGCAAAAACCTTCACCTGGCTATTATTGATCCATTCTTTTTAACAGGTACGGTGGTTATCATCTTGTTTACGGGAATAGTAGCGGGCAGCTATCCTGCCTTATACCTGTCGTCATTTAACCCGGTTAAGGTACTGAAGGGGACATTTGCTGCCGGTAAAAGCGCGGTATTGCCAAGGCGCATCCTGGTAGTGGGGCAGTTTGTAATGTCGATATTACTCATCTCGGCTACCATTATCGTATACCAGCAAATTCAGCATATTAAAAACCGCAGCATAGGGTACAATCCCAATAACCTGCTGATGGTGCCATCATCAGAGGCTGTGGATAAAAATTACGTAGCTATTAAGCAGGAGTTATTTAATACCAATTTAGTTGGTGCTGTTACCCGTACATCGGCACCCATAACCGATGTTTGGTGGAAATCACCATCTCCCGATTATGATGGTAAGCCCGCCGGTAGTATTATATTCACTGGCTTAAGCACCGATGTTGATTTTACCAAAACCATGGGCACCAAAGTGTTGATGGGGCGCGATTTTACTGCCATGCCCGCCGATTCGGGGGTAATGCTGCTCAATAAGGCTGCTGTTGAGGCCATGAACCTTAAAAACCCCATCGGCATGCAAATGCGTTACGGGCCGCGTAAATATACCGTTGCCGGGGTGATAGAAAACATTGTGATGGAATCGCCATACAAGCCTGTAGAGCCTTTGATGGTTTATTATGATCCCAAAAGCTCAAGCCGGGTAAGTGTTCGTTTAAAAGATGGGGTGCAGCCACAAAAGGCTATCCAGGCTATCCAGGTCATCTTCAAAAAATACAACCCCGAAAATATATTTGAATACCAGTTTGTTGACCAGGAATTTGGTAAGAAATTTATTACCGAAGAGCTAATCAGCCGTATTACCAACATCTTTGCAGGTTTAGCCATTTTTATCTGCTGTATTGGCTTAGCCGGCCTGGCATCATTCACTATCGAAAAACGTTTCAGGGAAATAGGGGTACGTAAGGTATTGGGTGCTACGGTGCAACAATTACTAATGCTGATATCAACCGAGTTTTTAAAGCTGGTAATGGTCGCTTTTGCAATTGCTGTACCATTAACGTGGTGGTTTATGAGCAACTGGCTTCAAAAATACACCTACCACATCAGTATAAGTATCTGGTTGTTTGCAGTGGTTGGCGTAATTATACTGCTGCTAACATTAGCAGTGGTAAGCCTTAACACCCTGCGGGCAGCGTTGGCAAACCCGGTAAAAAGTTTAAGGAGTGAGTAGTTTGTTGGTTCACTGGTTCACTGGTTCATTGGTGGAAAGCGGCAGGATGGAACAATTGATGAACGCAAAAGTTAAAAAAACCATTGAACTTATCAACCAGACAAGACCAATGAACTAATGAACCAGTGAACTAATGAACCAAATGAACTAAAGAGATGATCAGGAATTACATAAAGACCGCCTTCCGTACATTAAGGAAAAATGTAGGATTTACTGCCATAAACATTTTAGGGCTTGCCCTGGGCCTGGCTACTTGTTTAATGATTGTACTTTACGTAGCCGATGAACTAAGTTATGACAGGTATAATGCTAAAGCCAGCCGTACGTTTCGTATTAATGAAGATCTGAAACTGGGCAACAACAATGTTTTGTACGCTGTATGCATGGCGCCATTGGCCCAAACCCTTAAAACTGATTTCCCCGAAGTGGAAGAAGCCACAAGGATAAAACCGACCAATGGTTTCCATATAAAAAAAGGAAACGAAAGTATCCTGGAGTACAGTTCCGTATTTACTGATCCTTCAATTTTTAATGTTTTTACCTTGCCCATGATCAATGGCAACCCCGCCACTGCCTTAAATGAACCCAATAGCGTTGTACTTACCGAAAGTACCGCAAAAAAATATTTCAACAGTACCAATATAGTAGGTAAAACACTAACCATAGAAAATAACCAGCTGTTTAAAATTACCGGGGTAATTAAAGATATCCCAAAGCAATCGCATTTCAATTTTAACTTTTTCATGTCGATGTCGAGCTTTCCCGACAGCAAGTCGACTGAATGGCTCAGGAGCGATTTTAACACCTATGTAGTGCTCAAAAAGGGAGCCGACAGTAAAGCATTTGAGAAAAAATTACCCGCTTTTTTAAAAAAATACAGCGATGCCGAAATGCAGGCCGGTTTACACATGAATATGGATGCCTTTGAAAAAAGCGGAAGCTATTTCAGGCTCAACCTTACGCCGCTTACTGATATTCACCTGCACTCCAGTCGTGCAGGCGAGTTGGGTACCAATGGCACCATGCAATATGTTTACATATTTTCGGCCATTGCTATATTTATATTGCTGATAGCCTGCATTAATTTCATGAACCTGTCGACCGCGCGCTCATCAAACCGCGCCCGCGAGGTTGGCGTCCGTAAGGTTTTAGGTTCACCCCGCAAATACATTATTTTCCAGTTTTTAACCGAGTCGGTGCTGGTTACGCTTGCAGGGGCTATAATAGCCTTGTTTGCAACCCTGCTGCTATTACCATTATTTAACCATATATCGGGCAAGGAACTGGTAGTGGGCTCACAAACTTTGGCCTGGCTTATCCCTGCATTATTGGTTATTGTGGTGGTGGTTGGTTTTGCTGCGGGCTCATACCCGGCATTTTTCCTTTCGGCCTTTCAGCCTATAAATGTATTGAGCGGTAGGCTATCGGGTGGTTTTAAAGGCAGCAGGTTACGTAGCGTACTGGTTGTGTTTCAGTTTAGTATTTCGATATTCCTCATCATAGGCACCATAGTTATTTATAATCAGCTTAATTATATCCAAACCAAAAACCTGGGTTATAGCCGTAACCAGGTGCTAATCATCAATAAAACTTTTGAATTGGGCAGCCATGCCAAAACCTTTAAACAGGAAATTAAACAGCTTCCCGGTGTAGTAAATGCCACACTAACCAGTTATTTGCCTACAGCGCATGTGCGTGCTACATCTATATTTTATAAGGATGCTACGCTCGATCAAAAAAGATCCATCTTTCCGCAAAGTTGGAATGTTGATGCAGATTACATTGGTACGCTGGATATGAAAATAACAGACGGCCGGAATTTTTCGGAACAAATGCCTACCGATTCAACAGGTTTGGTGATCAATGAAGCTGCCGCTAAATTTTTAGGCTACAGCGATCCGGTAAATAAGATCCTGTACCGCAATATGGATGGTAACCGCGATCATATGAAGCCGTATCATATAATCGGCGTTGTTAAGGATTTCAATTTCAACTCCCTGCACGAAACCATCAGCCCGGTTATCCTGTTGCTGAATGATAATACCGGCGATCTGAGCATCAAAGTGAGCACTGCAAATTTGCCAGCGCTTATAGCCCAGATAAAAAATAAATGGGATGCCCTTACCCAAAGCCATTTTGAATACTCATTTATGGAGCAGAATTTTGATGCCAACTACCGGAACGAGCAGCGTACCGGTACCATATCTATCATATTTACTGTTTTGGCTATTATTATAGCCTGCCTGGGTTTATTTGGCTTAGCCGCCTATGCAGCAGAGCAACGCACAAAAGAAATTGGGATCCGTAAAGTGCTTGGCGCAAGTGTATCGGTTATAGTAGGTATCCTTTCTAAAGATTTTATTAAACTGATATTTATATCCATTGCAATTACTACACCTATAGCCTGGTATTTAATGAATAAGTGGCTTCAGGATTTTGCCTACCGCATCAGCATCCAATGGTGGGTGCTTGTGGTGGCCGGAGCTGCAGCATTATTTATAGCTGTAATAACGGTGAGCTTTCAATCTATTAAAGCGGCAGTTGCTAATCCGGTGGATAGTTTGAAGAATGAATAGGAGAGGTGAATGGTGAATGGTGAATGGTGAATGGTCATTTGAAATGGGGCGCCAGTTTAGGATTTAGAGATTAGAATTTAGGGTTTAGAATTTAAAGTATAAAATCATGATCAAAAGCTATGTAACTATCGCCTTCAGGAATATTCGCCGTAACCTGAGTTATGCTTTCCTGAACGTTTTTGGGCTTACATTGGGTGTAGCCGCGTGTTTGGTGATCTTCCTTATTGTGAGGAATGAGCTTGGTTTTGACAGTTACAACAGCAAGGCCGACCGTACTTACCGGGTAACTTTAAACGCGCTTGATTTTAACTCGAACGTATCTATGGCGATAATCCCGGCCATGCGGATTGATTTTCCCGAACTGGAGCAAACCACGCAACTATTTTACCAGTCAGAAGCTATGATCAAGATTGGCGAGAACCGTTTCACAGAAAAAAATATAGTTTTTGGCGATGATCAGACAGCTAAAGTTTTTGACTACCAATGGCTGGCCGGTGACCCTAAAACCGCGCTTTCGCAACCCAATAGCGTGGTACTTACAGAAACTATTGCCAAAAAATATTTTGGCAAAGCCGATGCTATGGGGCAGACAGTCAATTTTGAAAACCAACTGAACGCCAAAGTAACAGGTATCATTAAAGATTTACCTGCTAATTCCAGTACCCCAACAGAATTCCTGGTATCATTGAAAAGCATCGAGCAGTATTTGAAAGGCGGCATGAGTAATTTCTGGTCTATCCCGGGCGGTAGTTACGCCTATATTGTGCTTCCCCCAAATTATTCTATGCAACAATTGAAAAGCAAAATACCCGCTTTTATTAAAAAAAACTGGGGCGCCGATATTGCCAAAAGCGCTCATTTGCCCCTGCAACCATTGAAAGATATTCACTTCGATCAGCGGTATATCAACAACATCATCACGCCTACATCAAAAGATACTTATTACGCGCTCATTGGCGTGGCCTTACTTATCATCATTACAGCTTGTATCAATTTTGTTAACCTGGCTACGGCGCAGGCCATCAGGAGGGCTAAAGAAGTTGGTGTGCGCAAAGTATTGGGTGCTACACGTTCACAGTTGGTAAAGCAGTTTATGGGCGAAACTACGGTGCTGGTGCTGATTTCAGTGATATTTGGTGTTTGTTTATCCGCATTATTCCTGTCAGAAGCCGGTAAATGGATGTCGATCAGCATAGATTCCTCACAGTTATTGCAACCCGTAGTATTGGGCTGGATAGCCGCTATCACCCTGGCAGTTATTTTGCTTGCGGGTTTATATCCGTCGTTTGTGCAATCAGCCTTTCAGCCGGTTGAATCTTTGAAAAATACGGCAGGCATGTCTTCCGGTGGTTTAACCTTACGTAAAGGTTTGGTGATTGCCCAGTTTGCTATTTCGCAGATATTGATAGTAGGCACCCTGATAGTTGCTCACCAGATGGATTTCTTTAAAAACCAGGACCTCGGTTTTAATAAAGAGGCAGTGATTTCTGTCGACTTGCCCAATAAGGAAAAGCGCGAGGTATTTAAGCAGCAACTGGCAACCTATCCGGGGATAAAGGACCTGAGCTTTTCAAACGGCGGACCGGTTTATAATAACAACTTTACCAGCTTTCAATCGTCCGAACTTGGGCTAACCAAGGATGATGTTACCGAGGTGAAATACATTGATGAAAAGTACATAGATATGTTTCAGCTGCACATGCTGGCCGGACAAAAAATCTGGAAAAAGAATGATAAAGATACCCTGCACAGCGTAGTGATCAACGAAACCATGATGCACAAACTGGGCATCCAGGACCCACAGCTGGCTTTGAATAAACATGTAAAACTTAATGGCGACCAACAATCAATTATTGTGGGCGTGGTACAGGATTTTCAAAGCGAATCAAAACACAAAAAACGCAGGGCCTGCGTGCTGGAATACAATCCGCGGGGCTTCTTTATGGCCAGCATCAGGATTCAGCCTGCCGCCATGAATAAAACCATTGCTTATATTGGCAAACAATGGTCGAAAATTTACCCGGATAATGTTTTTGAGTATGAGTTTATAGATGAGCATATTGCCAATTTTTACAGGCAGGAGCAAAAAGTTTATACCGCTTTCCAGTTATTCTCATACATAGCCATACTTATAGGTTGTTTAGGCTTATACGGATTGATCGCTTTCGCAGCCTCGCAACGTACTAAAGAGGTAGGCATCCGCAAGGTTTTGGGCGCGCCTGTATATAGCATTGTAGCCCTGTTTGGTAAAGAATTTATTCTCCTGATAGGGATAGCATTTTTAGTAGCCGCTCCGCTGGGTTACTACGTAATGCACAACTGGCTGCAAAATTTTGCCTACCACATTAACATAGGGCCGGGAATATTCATCATAGCCATAGCATCATCATTTATAATCGCCGCTGTTACTATTGCATACCAGGCTATTAAAGCTGCGTTGGTAAACCCTGTGAAGAGTTTGAGGAGCGAATGATCGTTCATTGGTTCATTAGTTCACTGGTTCATTGGTGGACGGGCGTAGAAATTGCAACGTGAATTTGCAACGGGTAAGGCCATCATTTAATATGGCCAATAACCCAATGAACCAACAGACAAGACCAATGAACTAATGAACCAGTGAACCAATGAACTAATAAAATGAACTAATGAACCAATAAACTAATTAAGATGATAAAAAACTACATCAAAATAGCTTTCCGGAACCTTTGGCGTTACAAGGGGTTTTCGGTTATCAATATTATAGGTTTGGCTGTGGGGATGACCGCCGGGTTCCTGATTTATATGTACGTAAAGTTTGAGTTGAGCTACGATCATTTTAATGCGAATTATGATAACATTTACCGGGTAGCCTCAGACATTAAAACACCTACCGAAACGCTGCACTGGCCGTCAACCACCGCCCCTGTTGGCCCGGCCATACAAGGTGATTATCCCGAGGTTGAGGCTTATACCCGTTTGTTTGGAGCAGGTTACCTGGTGCAGTACCAGGATGCCAAATTCCAGGAAAATAATGTTCAGTTTGCCGAGCCTTCGCTTTTTAAGGTGTTCTCGTTCCAATTGGTAAAAGGGGATAAGAATAAAGCCCTTGAAGCGCCTTACAGCGTGGTAATGAGTGAAACCATGGCCAAAAAATACTTTGGCAGCGCCGATCCGATAGGTAAACCGTTATTACTTGACGGTAAATATCCTGCCGCTGTTACCGGCGTTATGCAGGATGTGCCTCATAATTCGCACATTAAATTTGATATGCTGGTATCGGTATCCACCCTCGCAAAATTGTATAAAGGGTATTTAACCCAATGGGGCAATTATAATAACTTTACGTACCTGTTGCTCAAAAAAGGATATGATCCGGCCAAACTGCAGGCACGTTTACCCGCATTCGCCAAAAAGCATATCAGCGAGGCCGACCGTAAAAGCGGGATGGATTACGCCTATTATCTTGAACCACTTAAAGATGTATACATGGTTTCAAAAAGGGGAGGTGGAACCGAAAATGGCAGTGTTACCAATGTTTACATCTTTTCGGTAATTGCGGCGTTTATTTTGCTGATTGCCTGTATCAATTTTATTAACCTTACTACCGCCCGTGCCACCGAAAGGGCGAAAGAGGTGGGCATCCGCAAGGTGATAGGGGCGGTGCGCAAACAATTAACTATTCAGTTTTTAAGCGAATCGGTTATTATTTGTTTAATCTCTTTCGTGTTTTCGGCCTTGTTCAGTTACCTGTTGCTGCCATTGTTTAACCAGTTATCGGGCAAAGTGGTTAGCGAAAGTATCTTTAACAATGGCTACCTGTTACAACTTTTTGTTATTGCCAGTGCAATTGGCCTTGTTGCCGGCATTTACCCGGCTTTGGTGCTGTCGGGATTTAAACCCGTCACTATTTTAAAAGGCAGGTTCAGCACTACCAGTAAGGGCATCATTTTGCGCAAAGGTTTAGTAATTACACAATTCACCATCTCTATTGTGCTTATTATTGGTACGCTGATAGTTTACAACCAGCTCAGTTTTATGCGCAGCCAGAACCTCGGCTTTAAAAAAGAACAGATGCTCACCATTGATTTTGCAGGCGACAGCGCTGTTCAGGCCCGTTTCCAGCTGATAAAAAATGAACTGGCAAAAATTCCCAACGTGTCGGCTGTTACAGCATCGGGCAGTATCCCCGGTTTTGGCAACAGTGTTGCCTATTCAAAAATAGAGACCAAAACCGGCGCCATGCAGGAAATGAATATGAATATGTACGATGTGGACTATGATTTTATCCACCAGTTTGAAATGAAGGTTTTGGCCGGCCGTGCTTTTTCTGAATCATTTGGAACGGATACCACCAAAGCCATTGTCATTAACGAGGCCGCTTCAAAAATGCTGGGCTACCTGAAACCAGGCGATGCTGTTGGACACAATTTCAATCAATGGGGGCGAACAGGTAAAATAATTGGCGTGGTAAAAGATTTTCACTTTCAAGGCTTACAAACCCAGGTAAAACCATTGAACATGCGTATTAACCAACGTGGATTAAATGTATTTACTTTAAAAATAGGGGTAAATGACATTCCAGTCACTATAAAAACTATCCAGGATAAATGGAAATCGCTTGTACCCGAGCGGCCGTTCAATTATGTTTTTGTTGATGCAACCTTTGATAAGCTTTACGCGTCTGATAATAGGTTTGGCACCCTGTTCTTATATTTCGCGATACTTGCCATATTTATTTCGTGCTTGGGTTTGCTTGGCCTGGCATCGTACAGCACCATCCAGCGTACCCGCGAAATCGGGATCCGCAAGGTATTGGGCGCATCGGTATTCGGTATAGTGAATATGCTATCGCTGGAGTTTGTGATACTGGTAGGTATTTCGGCATTGATTGCTTTCCCGCTTGCTTATTATGGCATGCATAGCTGGTTAAAGGATTTTGCTTATCGAATCAGCATCAGCTGGTGGGAGTTTGCCCTGGCAGGCATAATTGCCCTTATGATTGCGCTTACCACGGTAAGCTTCCAGGCTATTAAAGCGGCGCTCACAAACCCGGTTAAGAGTTTGCGGAGCGAGTAGGCGTTTATTGGTTCATTAGTTCACTGGTTCATTGGTGGAAGGCGGTAAACCTTAGTTTGATCCGCTGACTGCACAACCCAAAAGCTAATGAACCATACAAGACCAATGAACTAATAAACAATTGAACTAATGAATCAAATAACATGTTTAAAAATTACTTAAAAATTGCCTGGCGGAGCCTGATAAAAAACAAGCTGTATTCTGCTATTAACATTGGCGGCCTTGGGGCGGGTATGGCTGTTAGTTTTATGCTGCTGTTATATGTTTATAATGAGTTTACCTACGATAAATTTTACCAGAACAGCGATAGCATCTATAAAGTGATGCGTAACCAGCCGTCAAATGGCGAAATTCTTACCGGGGATGCAACACCTGTACAGGTAGCAGGGGTATTGCAAAAAGAGTATCCCGATATTGCATACGCCGCCCGTACAAACTGGGCTTACGATCAGCTTTTTAATTATAACAACAAGCCGCTCAAATTTTCATTGATGGCTGCCGATGCCTCGTTCCTGGATATTTTTAAGCTTGATTTTGTTAAAGGCAATAAAACGGATGCGTTTAAAGATCTTAGCTCGGTTATTATATCAGAGTCGGCTGTTAAAGCACTGTTTGGTAAGCAGGATCCTATAGGTCAAACAGTAAAATTAAATGGCAGCACACTGGTAAAAATAAGCGGCGTTTTTAAAGATCTGCCCCAAAATTCCAGTTTTAGGTTTAAGGCTTTAATGTCGTGGAAATTGTTTGAATCAACCATGCCATGGGTTAAAAATTCTGGCTGGGGCAATTATTCATTCAAAACCTTTGTCAAGTTAAAACCAGGTGTCGATGTGGCTAAGTTTAACCCTAAAATCACAAAGCTGATTGCTCATAATGATCCTTTTAATAAAGAAAATGAGCTGTTTTTATACCCTTTTAATAAAATGCACCTGTACAGTGAATTTAAAAACGGTAAGGCCACAGGTGGCGGCAGTATTGAGTATGTAAGGCTGTTCCTGTTCCTGGCAATCGGGATCCTGGTGATAGCCTGTATCAATTTTATGAACCTGTCAACAGCACGTTCTGAAAAACGATCACGCGAGGTGGGGATCCGCAAGGTAGTAGGCGCCCGCAGGTTTGCCATTATCCAGCAGTTCATGGGCGAATCGATATTGACATCTTTCCTTGCTTTTATTTTTGCCGCATTATTAATGGGATCGCTGATGGGGCGTTTTCAGGAGATGATTGGTAAGCAACTCATTATACCGTTTAGTAACCCTTTAACCTGGGTAGCCATAATTGGCGTAACATTGCTTACCGGGATCCTTGCCGGCAGTTACCCGGCCTTGTTCCTTTCGTCGTTTAAACCAATAAAAGTTTTAAAAGGCCTTAACAAAGCAGGCAAAACAACATTTTACTCCAGGCAGGTACTGGTTGTAATACAGTTTGTATTTGCTACATGCCTGATACTTTCAAGTATCCTGATTTATAAACAGATCAGCTATATAAAAAACCGGCCGGTTGGCTACTCACAAAATGGTTTGTTGGAGTTTTCTATTGAAGGCAGCATCCAAAAAGAGTTTGAAAACTTCAGGAGGGATGCCATTAACGCCGGAGCTATTACCGATGCAGCAATTACATCAAGTACTATTGCCAGTGCCAACAGCAGTAGCTGGGGCATTACCTGGCCCGGTCAATTGGCAGGTGAAGATAAAATTCCTATTGATCAGTTGGTTACCAGCTATCATTTTATCCCCACATATGGTCTGCAGCTTTTGGCAGGCCGCGATTTTTCCATAGATCACGTTGCTGATAGTTCGTCTGTTATGCTGAATGAAGCCGCGGTAAAAATGATGCGGCTAAAAGATCCATTAGGCCAGATTGTAAAGTGGCAGGATAGAAAATGTACTGTTGTAGGGGTTGTAAAAAACTTTGTATGGGCCTCACCATATGAACCTGTAAAGCCGGTGATCATCGGCTTTGATAAAAACTGGGCAGGGACTATAGGCGTACGGTTAAATCCAAAAATATCGGTATCAAAAAGCCTGGCGACCATCGAGTCACTCTACAAAAAATATAACCCCGAATACCCTTTTGAATACAAGTTTGTAGACGAAAATTTTAGCCGCAAGTTCCAGACAGAGAAATTGCTGGGTACGTTATCGAGCGCGTTCACGGTGCTGGCCATTATCATATCATGCCTTGGCTTGTTCGGCTTAGCTTCCTTCGCCGCCGAACAGCGTAAAAAGGAGATCGGGATCCGTAAAGTATTAGGGGCAACTGTAAGCAGCCTGTGGTTCAACCTGTCAAGGGAGTTTTTGCAACTGGTAATCATCTCCTTTGTTGTCGGCTCAGCTATCAGCTATTATTACATGGATAAATGGTTATCCCAGTATACTTATCGCACTAATATCAGTGCGTGGGTATTTGTGGCTACTATAGCTATCAGCGTGGCCGTATGCCTTGCAACCGTTAGCTGGCAGGCTATTAAAGCAGCTTTGAGCAACCCGGTTAAAAGTTTGAGAAGCGAATAAGATCGTTCATTGGTTCACTGGTTCATTAGTTCATTGGTCTTATCTGTTGGCTAATTGGGTCGGTTATGTTGAATAATGGCTTGTGGCTGGCGAATTCAGACTGCAGGTTCTACGCTCCTCCACCAATGAACTAATGAACCAGTGAACTAATGAACTACGAATCATATAACACCAATGAACTAATGAACCATTGAACCAAATACCATGTTTAAAAATTTTATAAAAATTGCCTGGCGCAATTTATTGCGCAATAAATCATTTTCGTTGATCAACATATCGGGACTGGCCATAGGAATGGCAAGCGCGGCGCTTATCCTTTTCTGGATTCAGAACGAGTTGAGCTATGACCAGTTTCATCAAAATCGCGATAGACTATACCTGGCTTATAACCGGGCTGTTTTTGATGGCAAGCTTTGGTGCTGGGGAACGACACCGAAGATCATGTCGAAGACATTGAAGCAGGATTACCCCTCCGTTGAACAAAGCGCACGTACAACATCAGCAAGTTTCTTGTTTAGCCTTGGCGATAAACACCTGAACCTGGATGGTAACTTTACCGACCCGGATTTTTTGACAATGTTTAATTTTCCGCTGGTGGCAGGAAATCCAAAAACGGCGCTTAATACTATCAATTCCATAGTTATTACGCAAAAGCTGTCAAAAAAGCTTTTTGGCGAACAAGATGCGATGGGTAAAGTGATACGCATTGACAGCGTTGACCATTTTACGGTGACAGGGGTAATGAAAGATTTGCCCAACAACACCCGTTTTGATTTTGAATACCTGATGCCCTGGAGCTATCTGAAAAAAACAGGTGGCGATGACGAGTACTGGGGCAACAATTCTGTGCAAACCTGGGTACTTACTAAACCCAATGTTACCGAAGACCAGCTTAATAAGCAAGTGATCAACATTACCAAATCGCACTCCGATCAAAAAGACCAGGAAGTGTTTATGCACCCTGCTGCCAAATGGCATTTATATTCCAAATTTGAAAATGGCAAAATAACCGGCGGTAAAATTGAGTCGGTAAGGTTGTTTGCTGTTATCGCGGCATTTATTTTATTGATAGCCTGTATCAATTTCATGAACTTAAGCACTGCCCGGAGCGAAAAACGCGCCCGCGAAGTAGGTATCATGAAAGCGATAGGTGCAAAAAAAGGTTCGATCATCACACAATTTTTGGGCGAAAGCATCCTTATCGCTTTTATTGCAGGCATAATAGCCATTATCATTGTGCAGGTTAGTATGTCGGGCTTCAATCAGTTGACTGATAAACGGTTATTTGTGCCTTATGGCAGTATTTATTTCTGGCTGGCCGGTTTAAATTTGTTTTATTTACGGGGATAATAGCCGGCAGTTACCCGGCTTTCTTCCTGTCGTCATTTAAGCCGGTTAGCGTTTTAAAAGGATCATTTAAAAGGGTAGATGCCGCAATTAGTCCGCGCAAAATATTGGTAGTAGTTCAATTTACTTTCGCCATTATCCTCATCATCTGTACCATCCTCATCCGCGACCAGATGCAATACGCCCAAAACAGGGATCTTGGATACAAAAAAGACAACCTGGCATATACCATGATGTCGGGCAGTATTGATAAAAACTTCAAGATGATCCGCAATGAACTGGTAAGCAGTGGGGCAGCAGTATCGGTTACTAAAACCAACTCGCCGGTTACCCAACGGTGGAGCGACAGTTGGGGTTTTGACTGGAAAGGAAAAGACCAAAGTCAGAAAATAGATTTTATCATGTACAACACCGATGGCGACTTTGTAAAAACCATGGGTTTAAAAATAGCTGCCGGCAGGGATATCGATATAAATACTTATCCTACAGACTCAACAGCCATATTGCTGAACGAAGCCGCGGTAAAAGTAACCGGCTTTAAAGATCCTGTAGGACAGATCATCAAACGGGATAACCATAATTTGGTGGTGGTAGGTGTTATTAAAGATTTTATTATCGAATCGCCATACCAGCCTATTAAAGCCATGATTATCCAGGGGCCAAAATCATGGTTTAACGTGGTACATTATAAGCTTAACCCCAATAACACTACCGCCGAAAACCTGAAACGTGCAGAAGCCGTGTTTAAAAAATATAATCCGGAGTATCCGTTTGAATATCATTTTGTTGATGATGAATACGCGAAAAAATTCAACGACGAACAAAAAGTGGGCACCTTGGCCAGCCTGTTTGCCGGTCTAACCATATTTATATCATGCCTTGGGTTGTTTGGTCTTGCCGCATATATGGCACAAAACCGTCAAAAGGAGATTAGTGTACGTAAGGTTTTAGGCGCATCGGTGTCAAACCTTACTGGTATGTTATCAAAAGAGTTTTTAATGCTTGTACTTATTTCCTTCGCTATAGCATCACCAATTGCCTGGTGGGGCATGCACAAATGGCTGGAAACATATACCTACCGCATCACCATCCAGATTTGGGTATTTGTAATGGCGGGGCTGGTAACCGTAATAGTTGCACTGGCAACCGTAAGCTTCCAATCTATTAAAGCGGCATTAGCCAATCCGATTAATAGTTTGCGGAACGAGTGATTTTGGACTTTCAGACAAAGGACTTTTAGACAAAGGAACAAAGACTTTGGGACGCAGGACTTTCAGGCATAATTACCATAATGTTCATCCTTCATCCTTTGTCTGAAAGTCCTTCGTCCAAAAGCCTCTCCTGTTCGCCTATGCACAATGACCGTCCGCTATCGTACGGTTTTGTATTTTGGTTTGATTTTTAATTTGCTGATATTTAGGTTTTTATGTAATTGGTACGGGTTTTAGTATTCTAATAGTATAACCATAAAACATTAGCCTTATGTTAAAGAATTATATTAAAGTAGCCTGGCGAAACCTTATCAAGCATAAAGTTTTCTCCATCATCAATGTAAGCGGTTTAGCCATTGGCGTGGCCGCTTTCTGGCTCATAAGTCTTTACGTGGCTGATGAATGGAGCTATGACCGTTATAATACAAAATCCGATCGGATTTTCCGCGTTGCCCAGCATGGTGAATGGAACGGCGGTAAGTTTAACCTCGCAGTTACATCGGCACCTTACGGACCCACATTAAAAAATGATTACCCCGAAGTTGAAGAGTTTGCGCGTGTTGATGCAGAGGGTGGCGGCAAAATAGCATACGGCGATAAGCAGATAAATGAAGGGGGGATCCTTTTTACAGATAATGCCATCTTTAATGTATTTAGCTATCATTTTTTATCCGGCGAACCTGCATCTGCTTTAGCCAGGCCGCAAACCGTTGTTTTAACCAAAACGCTTGCTGTTAAGCTTTTTGGCGATGCAGATAACGGAGTGAACAAAACGGTAATGATCAATGAACAACCAAACACAGTTACCGGCGTTATTGACGATATACCTACAAATTCGCACTTTACATTTGCCGCTTTACGGTCATTTCCATCGGGTTATACCGATAGATGGGGCAATTCGGGCATCTATACCTACCTTTTGCTGAAGGACCATAATGACTTTAAAAAGATAGAGGCAAGTTCTGGTGTATTCTTTAACAAATACCTGAAAGGCGACCTGGGCAAAATGAGCTTCCGGATGGAGTTGCAGCCGTTAACGGCTATCCACCTCAAATCAAATTTAGATTATGAGATAGGTAATAACGGCAATATTACTTATGTGTATGTGTTCGGCATTGCAGCATTGCTGATACTGGCTATAGCGGTTATCAATTATGTGAATCTAACCACCGCGCGTTCGTCTGTAAGGGTTAAGGAGATAGGGGTGCGCAAAGTTATAGGCTCCAGCAAAAACCAGTTAATGCTGATGTTTTTTGCTGAATCTATTTTGCTGACTGCCATTGCCACGATTTTGGCGGGGGCGGTCATCCAGTTTGTATTACCGTATTTTAACCAGCTATCGGGCAAAACATTAATACTGTTGCAATTCGGGCTTACAAAAACCATCATTGCCTTTACAGTATTCTCATTTGTAACAGGCATGCTGAGTGGTTTGTACCCGGCTTTGTTCCTGTCGGGTTTCCGTACTATTTCTGCCATGAAAGGCCAAATAGGCAACCAGGCATCTACCGTATTATTCAGGAAATCGTTGGTGGTGTTCCAGTTTGTTATCACCATCGTAATGATAGCGGGCTCGTGTATCATTTACCAGCAATTGCATTTTGTAATAAACAAAGACCTAGGCTTTAACAAAGCGCAGGTGCTTACTTTTCATATTAATGATAAATCGGCCCGAACTAAAATTGCTGCTATAAAAAGCCAGCTTTTGCAAAATCCTGCTGTGGAAAGCGTAGGCATAGCCGGTAACCCGATAGGTAACAACAACATAGGCGGTGGCAGTTTTAACTTAGGTGCTGATGGAAAAGCAAACTCCGAATCGAAAATTGTAGAGAACCTGGTTGTTGATCAGGACTTTATCCCTACGCTGCAAATAAAAATGGCCAGGGGGCGCAACTTTTCATCATCAATGGTTACCGATCAAAAGCAATCCATCATTGTTAACCAAACCCTGGTTAATGAAATGGGCTGGAAGGATGCCGTAGGTAAATCCGTACGAACCGGGGTTGATGAAAAGGGCAACACAATATCGCAAACTATTATCGGCGTTGTAAAAGATTTTAATACCTACTCCCTTCAGCATAAGGTATCGCCTATGGTGATGGAAATGCCAGCCAAAGCAAACGATCAGGATAATATGTATGTACGCATTGGTAAAAACAACATCCAGGCTACATTAGATTATATCAGTAAAGTGTATGGTCGCTTTGATATCGAAAGCAAAGTAGAGTTTCACTTTTTAGATCAAAATTTTGCCAAACAATACCAATCCGAACAAAAGCAGGGCAGTATCCTGTTTGTATTTACCATACTTGCCATTAGTATAGCCTGCCTGGGACTTTTCGGCCTGGTAACTTTTACCGCCGAGCAAAGGGTGAAAGAGATAGGTATCCGTAAAGTATTAGGCGCCAGTATAGCAAACATTGTTACCCTGCTATCTCAGGATCTGATGAAACTGGTACTGGTGGCCACCGTAATTGCATCACCATTGGCCTGGTATGGCATGAGTAAATGGCTGCAAAGCTTTGCTTACCGTATTGATATCCAATGGTGGGTGTTTGCCATTGCCGGTATTACAGCTATTACCATAGCCTTTGTAACTGTAAGCGTACAATCTGTAAAGGCTGCCAACGCTAATCCGGCTAAAAGCCTTAAAAGTGAGTAAAAACGTTCATTGGTTCATTAGTTCATTGGTATTGTCTGGTTGGACAGACAGGAACTAATGAACTAATGCATCACAAAAGTTTTGGATGCAAGTGTAACCACTATCGTTAGCATGTTGTCAAAGGATTTTATAATTGCCACCAATGAACCAGTGAACAAATGAACAAATGAACCAATAAAATGATAAAAAACTACATCAAAACCGCTTTCCGTACGCTTAAGAAAAACTTAGGGTTTACGGCTATTAATGTTTTGGGGCTGGCCCTGGGACTGGCAACTTGTTTGCTTATTGTTTTTTATGTGGTTGATGAGTTAAGTTACGATGGATTTAACCAGAATGCCGATAGGATTTACCGCCTGAATAACGATATCAAATTTGGTGGTAACGATCAATCATATGCCAGTTCGCCTGCACCGCTTGCGGGGGCCTTGGTAAGCGATTTTCCGGAGGTGGAAAAATCGACGAGGATGATTAACAGGGGTGGCTATAATGTAAAAAAAGGCAATCAGAATATTAAGGAAGATAGAATGATATTTGCCGATGCTTCCCTTTTTGATGTATTTACCTTACCCATGATAGCGGGCGACCCACACAAGGCCCTGATTGAGCCACACACAGCAGTAATAAACGAAACCACAGCCAGGCGCTATTTTAATAACCCTTTGCAGGCCATTGGTAAAACCTTAACTTTTAACGATAGCATTTTATACAAAATAACCGGGGTCATCAGGGATATTCCAAAGCAATCGCACTTTAATTTCGGTTTCTTTTTATCAATGAGCACCCTTGCCGAAAGCAGGGAGAACGCCTGGTTCAGCAATAATTTTAATACCTATGTTTTATTAAAACCAGGGGCCGATCCGCAGAAGTTCAAAGCAAAATTACCCCAACTGCTGCGTAAATATGCAGGGCCGCAATTGCAAAGTATATTGCACATCACCTTTGATGATTTTGAAAAGGCCGGTAACAAGTACCAGCTTAACTTAATCCCGCTGAAAGATATTCACCTTAAATCAAACAGCGTTTCGGAACTTTCACCTAATGGCAATATCCAGTATGTGTACATTTTTACCGCGGTAGCCATTTTTATATTGCTGATAGCCTGCGTAAACTTCATGAACCTGTCTACCGCACGCTCATCAAATCGTGCACGCGAGGTTGGGGTTCGTAAGGTGCTGGGTTCGCCCCGTAAATACCTTATTTTTCAATTCCTGTCCGAATCGGTAATGGTTACGTTTATAGCGGCTGTGTTGGCTGTAATCACGGCTTATTTATTTTTACCGGTATTTAATCATATGGCCGACAAAACTTTAGCGCTCAGTCTTAGCTCCCTAAGCTGGCTGATACCGGGTATGCTGGTAGTGGTATTAGTGATTGGCTGCCTGGCAGGCTTTTATCCGGCGTTCTTCCTATCAGCTTTTCAACCTATTGAAGTATTAAAAGGTAAGCTGGCCAATGGTTTTAAAGGCAGCTGGTTAAGGAGCTTTTTGGTTGTATTCCAGTTTTCAATTTCTATTTTCCTCATCATAGGCACGCTGGTAATCTACAACCAGTTAAAATATATCCAGCATAAAGATCTTGGCTATAACCGCAACCAGGTATTGATCATACACGGCACATATGACCTGGGTAAACATGCAAAAACATTTAAAGAAGAGGTAAAGCGACTACCGGGCGTAATGAATGCCACCATGACGGGCTTTTTACCCACCATGGATTACCGCAACAGCAGCAGCATGTTCCCCGATCGTAACCTCGATCAAAAACGGGCTATCCTTACGCAAACCTGGATGGTTGATGAAGATTACGTTAATACCCTGGGTTTAAAAATCACCAAAGGGCGTAATTTCGCTAAAGAGATGGCAACCGATACCGCATCGATGATCATCAATGAAACAGCCGCGAAACTGATGGATGTACCCGATCCTATAAACAAAACATTATATCTCCCGCAGGATAATATGGCCAAAACCTTTAAGGGTTTTCATATTGTTGGGGTGATAAAGGATTTTAACTTCAGTTCGTTAAAAACCAATATCAGCCCTGTAGTACTGATGTACGGCGAGGATACCGGGGCGATGAGCTTAAAAGTGAATACTGCCAACATCACCTCGCTGATGGCGCTTATTAAAGACAGGTGGAAATCCATATCGCCCAACAGGGAGTTTAATTATTCTTTTATGGATGAAGATTTTGATGCCACGTACCGTGCCGAACAACGTATGGGCACCATATCAATAGTGTTTACCTCGCTGGCCATTATTATAGCCTGCCTGGGTCTGTTTGGTTTGGCTGCCTACGCCGCCGAGCAACGCAGTAAAGAGATAGGCATCCGCAAAGTATTGGGAGCAGACGTAAGCACCATTGTTGCCATGCTCTCCAAAGATTTTATCAAACTGGTACTTATAGCTATAGTTTTTGCAACACCAGTAGCCTGGCTGTTTATGCACCATTGGCTGCAGGGATTTGCCTACAGGCAAAATATACAATGGTGGGTTATTGCCGTGTCGTCATTCCTGGCTGTATTCATCGCCTTTGCTACTATCAGTTTTCAATCTATAAAAGCAGCGTTAAGCAATCCGGTGAAGAGTTTGAGGAGCGAGTAATCGTTCATTGGTTCACTGGTTCATTAGTTCATTGGTCAGGGTGTAGAGTGTAGCGAAGAAGCGTTTAGAATTTTAAAATTAGAATTTAAGGTTTTTTCTTTTTAGAGTTTTGAAATTAGGATTTAGAGTTTAAAAATTATGATCAGGAATTATTTAAAAATAGCCTGGCGGAACCTTTATAAACAAAAGGCTTTTTCGCTGATCCATATCCTCGGATTAACCATGGGCATTACGGTGTGCCTCATGATTTTCCTGTATATTATGAATGAGTTTAGTGTCGACAAATTCCATAAGCAGGGTAAAAATATTTACCGGGTAATGCGTGGGTTTGATCCGGCGAAACCGAGGGTGCCATACCTGTCGGGTCCGTATGCACCGGCGCTACTGAATGATTATCCTCAGGATATTAAAATGGCAGTGCGGGTGTCGCCACAAAATAACCTTGTTTCCTTTGGCGAAAGGGCATTTAACGAAAAGAAGGTTTATGCAGTAGATGCAGGCTTTTTTAAGCTGTTTACTTTTCCGCTTCTTAGAGGGGATGCATCCACAGCGCTTGATAATCCTAACAGCGTTGTACTTACCCAAACTACTGCAAAAAAATACTTCGGCACCGTTGATAACGCCATGGGAAAGGTGGTGCAGTTTGATAAACAGTTGAATTTGAAAGTTACGGGCGTGGCTAAAGATGTGCCGTCAAACTCGCATCTTGATTTTGATTTGGTAATGCCTATAGCCAATTATACCAAAAACCCAGGCTTTAATGTGTGGATAAACAACGGCCTGTTTGTGTACGTGCTTTTAAATGAGCACAGCAGCCAAACCGCACTCGAACGTCGTTTTACCCAGTTTATGGATAAGTATATGGGTAAGGATATGCAAAAATTCGGCGCTAAATTTGATTTAACGCTAACCCCGCTTAACGATATCTATTTTGAACGCTACTCGGCCTTTGACAATGTGAAGCATGGCGATAAAATGGTGGTTTTTATTTTTATATCGATAGCGGCGCTTATCATGCTCATCGCTTGTATCAACTTCACCAACCTGGCCACCATCAGGGCGGTTGAGCGTTCAAAAGAGGTAGGGATGCGCAAAGTAATGGGCGCGTTGCGCAATCATTTAATATGGCAATTCATCGGCGAGTCGTTGATGCTGGCGCTTATTTCGTGTGCATTATCAGTTGGCTTGCTGCTGGTATTGATGCCATCCTACAACCAATTGTTGGGTTATGATTTAACTGTCTCCTGGAATAGCCTGCCTATCTGGTTGTTTCTTTTGGGGGTTATTTTGGTAGTTGGCTTTTTGGCGGGAAGCTATCCGGCAATATTTATGTCGGCGTTTTCGCCTATCCAGGCATTAAAGGGCAAACTGAAGCTGGGTAAAGGCGGCAGTATTTTCAGGCAGGGATTAGTGGTATTGCAATTCAGTATTTCGGTAATGCTTATCATCGGTACTATTGTTATTGTAAACCAGATGCGGTATATAAAAAGCAAATCATTAGGGTATGATAAGGAACAAACGCTGGTGATAAAAATTGATAATAACGATATTTATGACCACCGTAAAACCTTTAAAGACGAATTACAGAACTCCGGGGCGGTTTCATCGGTGTCGCTGATGTCTGGCGAGCCCGGCGGCTTTTACGATGTGCATGGTTTTGATGCCGAAGGACAGCAAGCCAATTTTATGTCGCGAACAGAGTTTGCCGATTTTGAATACGTGAAAACCTTAGGATTGAAAATAATTGCCGGTCGTGATTTTTCGCCTGCTTTTGCCACCGATACTACCAACTCGGTACTTATCAACCGCACGGCTGCTAAAGAATTAGGTTGTTCGCCGCAGCAAGCTATTGGCAAATGGATAAAAAATAAAGTGCGTGATGATAAACGGCGCACTGTTATTGGTGTTGTAGAAGACTTTAATTTTCTTTCCCTTAAAGAAAACATGGATGCCCTGGTGATCTCTCCAAGCGAAGACAGGAGGGTGGTCGTTATCAAATTAAAGGCGGGCAATATCCCTGCAGCTGTGGCAGCGGTTAAAGACATATATAGTAAGGTAGCTTCGGTTTACCCGTTTGAGTATACTTTCCTGGATCAGAAATTTGACACCACCTATAAAACCGATATCAGGCAGCAAACCATGCTCACTATTTTCTCGGGCCTGGCCATTTTCATCGCCTGCCTTGGCTTGTTTGGTTTAGCATCGTTTACAGCTGCTAAGCGCACCAAAGAAATTGGCGTACGTAAAGTATTGGGCTCATCGGTACAAAGCATTTTGATATTGATCTCAAAAGATCTGCTAAAGCCGGTACTATTAGCAACAGTTATCGCTATGCCTATCGGTTATTATTGTATGAATAAATGGCTGCAAAGTTTTGCCTATAAAACGCCTTTGCATTGGTGGATATTTGTATTAGCCGCGTTTATAACTTTTATTATCGCMGTATTTACCATTAGCTTCCAATCGCTTAAAGCAGCAATGATGAACCCGGTAAGGAGTTTGAGGAGCGAATAATTGGTTCACTTGTTCATTAGTTCATTGGTCAGGGTGTATAGTGTGGCAAAGAATCATTTAGAATTTAAAAATTATAGTTTAGAATTTATCATTTAAAAAATATGAATACCAAATTAGCGTGGCGTAATTTAAAAAAGAACAAGCTTTATGCGTTCATCAACATCCTGGGTTTAACTATAGGTATTGCCAGTTGCCTGCTTATTGGCATCTATATCAGGCATGAATTGAGCTATGACCGTTTCCATTCAAACGCCGATAGGATTGTGCGGGCTACGATGGAGTATAATTCGTCCGACGTAACTAAAAATATTGCTTTAAGTGGTACAAAGGCAGGCCCGCAATTTAAAAGGACGTTTCCAGGTGTAAAGGAATATGTACGCACCTTTAAATATCCTATGGTAATAAGTTACCACAACCAGGTGTTTGAAGAAAAGGTATTTTATGCCGATGCCAATTTTTTCAGCGTGTTTTCGTTCCCCTTGCTCCAGGGCGATGCGCGGTCGGCTTTAAACGCGCCTGATAAAATAGTGATTACCCAAAACGCGGCTAAAAAGTATTTTGGTAACCAGGATGCCTTGGGCAAAGTTTTATCAGTTGGTTCAAAAAACTTTACGGTGGCGGCGGTTGCGGCAACCGTTCCGTCAAACTCGCAAATTCAGTTTGATTTTGTTGTGCCTTTTAGTTTATACATTACCGATAACGGGCCCGAGCAATGGTGGTCGGCAAGTAACATGACTTATTTGCTGATTGATGATAAAGTTAATATCAAATCGCTTCAAGTTAAACTAACCGATTACATGGTAAACACGGTTAGCAAAAAAGAGCTTAAGATGGAGGGCAAACATTACCTTACTTACAACCTGCAACCACTAACAGCTATTCACCTCCACTCTGGCATACCATACGAATTTGAGCCTACCGGCAGTATCACTTATATTTATATCCTTTTGGCTGTAGCTATACTGATACTATTGATAGGCTGTGTAAATTATATAAACCTGGCCATAGCCCAATCGGCCGGACGCGGTGCCGAGATAGGCGTACGCAAGGTAATGGGCGCCGGTAATGGCGAATTATTTTGGCAGTTTATAGCTGAGTCGGTTTTTACAGCCGCAATAGCATCAATATTTGCTATGGTTTTGGCAGCTTTGGTGTTGCCTTTATTTAACCAAATATCGGGCAAGCAATTAGAAATAATGGTGTTATTTAACCCGGCTGTAATTGGTGGTTTGGTGGCATTAAGTTTAGTGGTTGGTTTTGCGGCAGGGGCGTACCCGGCGTTATTGTTATCCAACGCAAAACTGGTGAAGATACTTAAATCGGGCTTCTCGTTTACTTCAGGTCAAAGTGTACGCAAATCGCTCATCGTGTTCCAGTTTGTGATCTCTATTTTTCTAATCATCTCTACCATTGTGATATTGCAACAGTTGGCCTATATCCGTAATAAGGATGTTGGTTACAATAAAAGCAACGTAGTAGTTTTACCTGTAGATCATAAGATACGGCCACAACTCGAAGCCCTGAAAAAAGCAATGGCGGCCATTCCCGGTGTACAATCTGTAGCCGCTGCAAATGACGAGCCTATTAATGTAGGCTGGGGCGATGGTATCAGTACCAATGATGGCAAAAGTATTTCGGTGACCGCCATACCGGTGGATATGGATTTTGTGAAAACTATGCAACTGAGCTTAACCGCTGGCAGCGATTATACCCGTGCCGACTTGCTGCAAATGGATACCACCAATAAGTACAAAAACTACCACTATTCTTTTATCATGAATGAATCGGCTGTAAAAGCCTTAGGGTGGACACCGGAGCAGGTCATAGGCAAAACCATATCAAAAGGTAACCCCGGTGTTGTGAAAGGTGTTATTAAAGATTTTAATTTTAAAACGTTTCATGATCCTATTACCCCGCTCATCCTGTTTTTGGATAATGAGCAACTGCACAAGTTGTTTATTAGGATTAACGGCAATAACACACCTCAAATAATAACCGAGATTGGTAAGGTATGGAAAGACCGTGTTACGCACAGGCCATATGATTACCATTTTCTGGACGATAATTACAACGCCCTATACCGCACCGAACAGCGTACAGCGGGGGTATTCACCACTTTTTCAGCGCTGGCCATTATACTGGCCTGTTTAGGGTTGTTTGCCATAACAGCCTTTGCCGTAGTGCAGCGTACCAAAGAGATTGGCATCCGCAAGGTGTTGGGCGCAAGCATTGCCAATATTATCCTGCTGATAGCAAAAGATTTTTTAGCGCTGGTGATTATTGCCACCGTTATCGCATCGCCAATAGCCTGGTATATATCCAGCAAATGGCTGCAGGATTTCGCTTATCGTATTGATATACAATGGTGGGTATTTATCATAACAGGTGCTGCCGCATTATTGGTAGCCGCCATTACGGTTAGTATACAATCAACCAAAGCGGCGTTGGCCAACCCGGTAAAAAGCTTGAAGAGTGAGTAGTGAGTAGTGAGTAGGGTGACAAACGATTGCTCGCGATAAGTAATGATAAGGCTGTTTATAGTAACAAACCGTTTACCAGCGACAAGTACCAATATACTAATGATCCATGAACCAATGAACTAACATATGCTACGTAATCACATCAAAATAGCTTTCAGGAGTTTGAGCAGGAATAAGGGTTTTACCTTTATCAATATCACGGGTTTGGCCGTGGGGCTTGCGGTTTGCATCATGATTATGCTGTATGTAACCCATGAAATGAGTTACGATAGTTTTCACAAAAACGGGAAGCGGATTTATAACCTCCGGGCATCTATAAAGGTGGGGGGAAATGTCATGAATATGGCCTACATGAGTTACGCTGCCGGGCCTGTTGTAAAGCAAAATAATCCTGTGGTGGAGGATTACATGCGTACGATGACTTATTTCAGGCCATTGGTGGTGAGCAATCCGAAATCACCCGAAAATAAGTTTGCAGAAAGTAAACTGATGTTTGCAGATGCGGGTTTCTTTGATTTTTATTCTTTTAAATTATTGTCGGGAGAGGCATCGGATGCACTCAAAGCGCCATTCTCTGTTGTAATCTCCAGGGATATCGCCCAAAAATACTTCGGCAACGTAAATCCGGTAGGGCAAACACTTATCATAAAAACAGATAGCGCATATACCTATCACATTACCGGCGTAGCCGAAAACGCCCCGTCAAATTCATCTATTGACTTCAACTTTGTGGCGTCTAACACAAGTTTGCTTTCAATGAAAGAAGCATCAATGTATACAGGTTCGCAAGGTATAAGCTTTGGCTCATTCGGGTTGACCCTGCTTTTAAATCATGCCTCGGATACTGCCACGTTGAGGCGTAACCTGCAGGCAATGGCCAAAAAGGATAAAAGCTTTGATGAGATGATTTATACCTTATCGCCAATAACGGATACCCACCTGCACATGAACTTTGGCGATTCATCTAACACCAGGTATTTAAAGATTTTTCCACTGGTGGCCGTGCTCATATTGCTGCTGGCATTGGTTAATTACATGAGCCTTTCTACCGCGAGGGCGACGTTAAGGGCCAAGGAAGTTGGGGTACGCAAGGTATCTGGTGCAAGCCGTATTAGCATTGCCATGCAGTTTTATGTAGAGTCTGCCTTGTTCGCGGGCATTTCATTCGTGTTGGGTTATTGTCTGTGTTATCTGTGCAAGCCCTGGTTTTTAAATGTGTTGCAGTTAAAGATCGATAATTCGTTTTTATACAGTCCACAGGTTTTGGGGCTGTTGTTTGCGTTGCTGGTATTAACTGTGTTAGTAGCCGGGAGCTATCCTTCGCTGGTTTTGTCGGCATTTAAGCCAGTGGTTACACTCAAGGGCAAGATGAGCAGACAAGCCGGCGGTACCGTGGTACGCAAAGTATTTACCACATTGCAATTTGCCATTTCGGTAGGGTTGATTATTTGTGGTATTATTATCGATAGGCAGCTCTACTATTTCAGGCATGCAGATACAGGTATCAACCGCGATAATATTGTAATGCTGCCTGTAGGTACCAACCTTGTGAAAAATTACCAGGCCTTTAAAAAAGACATCAGTGATTTGGCAGGTATCGATAAGGTTGCTACTTCACATTATGCTATGTACAAAGGCTATGATATGTTTTTTGCCGCCGGCAAAACTAAAGAAGAGAAAAGTATAGCTATAGCCAACTTAGTTGCCGATAATAACTTTATCCCCGTTCTTGGTTTAAAATGGAAATATCCTCCTGCACAAAATACCGAAATTACCGGTCGTAACAAAGTTGTAATTAACGAACTGGCTATAGGAAAACTGCATTTGCCTGCAAACCCTGTAGGCAGTTTTATTAGTGATGGCAATAACAAACTCCAGGTTATGGGAGTACTTAAAAACTTCAACTTTAGCTCGATGGCAGATGAGTTACAACCCTTTGCTTTGTTTACGCTGCCGGATACCTCATCCTTTTGGAAAAGAACCGGCTGTAGTTTATTTGCCAGGATAAAACCGCATACCAATTTGCCAACCCTGTTGGCTAAAATGCAGGGCATTTATAAAAAGTATGATCAGGATACGCCTTTTGATTACACTTTTATGGATGATGCCTTTAACCAGCAATACAAAGCCGAAGACCGCCTGGCATCTATATTCAGCCTGTTTACTTATATAACTGTTATACTGGCTACCATGGGCCTGTTTGGTTTGGCTGCTTTCACTATTGAGCAGCGTACCAAAGAGATTGGCATCCGTAAAATATTAGGTGCCAGCCTGTCGACAATCAGCACCCTGTTATCTATGGATTTTCTGAAATTGGTGTTGCTATCGGTTATTATCGCTTCGCCAGTTGCCTGGTGGGCCATGCACAGCTGGCTGCAGAATTTTGCCTACCGCATTGCCATACCATGGTGGGTATTTACCGTTGCCGGAGCAATTGCGATGGTAACGGCGGTTGTCACTATTAGTTACCATGCTATAAAAGCAGCTTTGGCAAACCCGGTAAATAGTTTAAGAGCGGAGTAGTTCATTGGTTCACTGGTTCATTAGTTCATTGGTGAAAAGTCTGATATTGAGATTTGATACTAATATTTAGTAATTCTTTTTAGTATTTAAAGCTTAGGATTTAGAATTTATTTTTTACCGGGTGCAACATATTTCTTCTTGCTGCTGTCTTATTAACAAACCAAACTAAAACATTATGAAAAAGCACTTACTGTTATTATTTGTTGCCTGCCAAAGCTGTGTTGTTTTTGCGCAGGACTCCAAAACGCCATACATGACCAAATCCTTATCAGGAGCTATAAAAGACGTATTTGTTAGCACATCGGGGGGCAGCATCAGCGTTAGCGGAGCAGCCGGGGAGGCGCCTCGTGTAGAGGTTTATATCCAGGGCAACAATGTTATTGGCAAAATATCAAAAGAAGAAATAGAAAAACGCCTGCAAAATTATGACCTTAGTGTTACCGTTAGTGGTGGCGAAGTTCATGCAACCGCCAAAAACAAGCACAATTTTTCAAACTGGAAAAACTCTTTAAGTATTGGCTTTAAAGTATTTGTACCAAAACAGGTTAATACAAACCTGAGTACCAGTGGTGGCAGTATCCACATGGATAACTTATCAGGTAATGAAAAATTTGAAACCAGTGGCGGCAGCTTACATGTTGACAAATTAACCGGCATTGTTAAAGGCGAAACATCTGGCGGCAGCATTCATGTAAGCAATTCTGGCTCGGATATCAGCCTTGAAACCAGCGGCGGCAGCATTGAAGCCAGCAATTGCAATGGCAAAATTCACCTGGAAACCTCTGGTGGTTCATTGCGCCTTACCGACTTAAAAGGTACTATAGATGCAAATACCAGCGGTGGCAGTATCAATGCAAATAACATAGCAGGCGAATTTAAAACAGGAACTTCAGGTGGTAGTATCAATCTTACTAACCTGGCATGCGCGCTTGATGCATCTACCAGCGGTGGCAGTTTTCATGCACAATTTAACAGCGTTGGTAAATATGTTAAAGTAGATGTTAGCGGGCATGTAGACATATCGATTCCGTCAAAACAAGGCTTGGATCTTGATCTGCGTGCCGACAGGGTAGAAGCTAACTTCACCTCCAACTTTAGCGGAACTAAAGAAAAAGAAAAAATTGAAGGCAAACTAAACGGCGGCGGCTCTTCTGTAGTAATCAGGGGTAACCGTATCAATCTTAATCTTAACTAAGATCTATATAAAGTAATTAAGTACAAAAAAGGGGCCTGTTGTTTAACGCGACAGGCCCTTTGTGTGTTTAGCCATAAGTACTTAGTCTTAAGTCCCCTGGTAGCGCTTCTTAAGTAATTGCATCATGCCAACGTTAATGTCCCATTGGTTTGATACCGGCATTTTTGTATACGGCAGTACAGGCATGTAAGGGGAAGGGCCAAACTCGGGTGTAATGGTTAATTGCCCGGCACCGCTTTGCAGGCGCGAATTTACTATAGCATCCCACCACTGCAAATGTGCTTCCAGTTCTGTTTGCCATTCGGGGGCATTTGGATCAGAAACCTGCGCAGATTGGGCATGGCCAACGCGCGCGTGAATATGAACAGTCCGGCTGATGGCTATTTTAACCGCCTCCGGTTGCTGTTCCAGCAAGCTTTCAGATACATTACACCAGTGCGAAAAATCTGCGGTTATCAAAACATCAGGATTATCTGTAAGTAATTGTTTAGCGATATGGGCTGCAAATAAAGCTTTATTCCGGTGCGTTTCATGGGCAATGGTAATGTCGCTTGCAACGGCAATCTCGTTAGCTATGGCAAAAAGCTCTTTGTTTTGGTCGTTTGTGAAATAATCCTTTCCGGTTTGCGAATCAATCAAAACCGGCTGCACTTGCACTGTATTTTCAAGATGTTTGCGGAAGTTGATTTTGTGCAACTCAAAATCTTCTTCAAAAGATTGGTAATATTGACCAATCAATAACAGATCGTATTTTTTAAGTGCATTTAAGATGATATTCTTTTGCTGTTCATCAAAAGGTACAGATGCTTCGACACCCTGGTAACCGGCTTCCCTTACTTTAAAACAAAATTCATCCCAGGACAATTGTTCAGAGCCCCAACGGGGGCAAAAAAACTTTATTTTCATTTGAAATTTTATTCAATGGTAAATGGCAGTTTATCAGGTTAAACGGTCTTCTATGATTATTTGCCCCACTCATTACCTTGTAGTGCCGGATCTTCCTCTTTTTTTAGAAAATCAGCTTTAACCCGCTCTTCTGTTTGCCATTCCAGAATAGCTTCGTTGGGAACGACCTCTACAGGTGTTTTCCATGAAGTGGACTTTTCATTATAAGCAAGGTTGGATTGCAGGCTATAGCAGGATATAATTGACCATCTTGGGTAATCGGACAAATTAGCTTCTGAACGATGCAATAGGTTACTATGGAAAAACAGTGCATCGCCTGGTTCCAGTTCAGCGTAAATTAATTCCATTGATTTCAGTGAGTTTTCCACCATCACCATGTCGGCGCCAACTTGTTCACCGGCATAACCGTGATTGATCCTCCCCATTTTGTGCGAACCTTTAATTACCTGGAGACAACCGTTTTCTTTGTTGGCAGTAGTAAGTGCAATCATTACGCTAATAAGCTGATCGGGAAACATAAATTGGTTTTTATACCAATAGCCGTAATCCTGGTGCCATTCCCAGGCACCGCCAACTTTTGGCTCTTTCTGCATCAATTTTGAATGGAAATGGCATACCCTGGATTGGCCGCCGAGCAACTGTGCAACCGAATCCACCATCTTTTGACTTCTCGTTAGATATCCGAAAACATCATTTCCAGGTGTAAACCATAAAGACAGTTTAGTTTTTTTGCCCGATTGATCGTTCAGATCAAGTGCATTATTCAACATGTTATCGTCACTGGTTGCAGCTTTGTACAGCTTGTCTATTTCCGGTTTACTAAAAAAACCTTTTACTATCACATAGCCATCTTTATGATAGTGGCCACTTTGTTCTGGTGTTAATTTAATGTTTGGCATACAATTGGTTTTAATACACCAAAGGTCAAAATCTTTGTCGGCGGCCGCCACATCGCATCTGTTAAAAACCGATACTTTTCTAACATTTAGAAAAAATATTTAAGTAAAATAGCTTAATATTGGGCATGAAACCAGTATTGGAATATTTACCTCGAAATTCAGGCGAATCCTTTGTTACCAAATATTTTGATTACAATTTTTTTCCAACGCCGTGGCATTTTCATCCCGAATATGAACTTGTACTGGTTACCGAAAGTACCGGAAAACGTTTTATAGGTGATCACATCAGCGAGTTTAAGCAGGGGGACATGGTGCTGATCGGTCCGTATCTGCCACATACTTACCAAAATGATGCAGATTACCTGGAAGAGCATTCGGTATTAAGAGCTAAATCCATAGTTGTTCATTTCAAGGAGGATTCCTTTGGCGACGGCTTTTTCGCATTGCCCGAAACGCAAAAAATTTCAGGTTTACTTCAACGCTCGGTTAAAGGGTTAAGCATTACGGGTAAAACTAATATGTTGATAACGGCAAAGCTGAATGTTTTAATAACAGCCAAAGGATTAACCAGGTGGCTATTGTTAGTTGATATATTAAATATCCTATCGGGTAGTAATGATTTGCAGGAAATCTGCCATAATGTGATTACCGGACAAAATCCTGCTGAAACAAAAAGGATGAATAATATTTTAAATTTTGTTCTCAATAATTTTAAGCGCGAAATTACTATCGCGGAAGTCGCCGGTTTGGCTAATATGGCAGAAAATTCATTTTCAAGATATTTTAGTCAGCGTACAAGAAAATCATTTACAGCATTCCTGAATGAGGTCAGATTAAATTACGCTGCCAATCTTTTGATTGAAACATCCCTGAGCGTGACCGATATTTGTCTTGATTGTGGCTTCAACAACTTATCTAATTTTAACCGCCAGTTTAGGGCAGTGTACCAAAATAACCCACTAAATTTTAGGAAGTTATATCAGCGGCAAGCAGTTCAATAATTAAAAATTTGCTGATCCAAATACTCAATTTAATTCGGCGTATTATCGGGCATACAAGTGTATCATAAGCGTACACCCACTGTTACGCCTGCGTACAGTTATAAATCAATTTACAAATTAAATATTTGATTATCAATAAATTAAATAATTGGTATGCGTTTTAAACAGCATTAGGTGTAATTACATCACGATGCTTAAAAATTATATCAAAACCGCCTGGCGTAGTTTAAGGCGGAATAAAATATTTTCATTTATAAACGTGTTCGGCCTTTCGGTTGGATTGGCTTGTTGCATGCTGATTACTGCTTATGTTTATAGTGAATTAAGTTATGACAGCTATGCACATGAAGCCGGCCAGATTTATCGGGTTGGTATTAAAACTATTGAAAACGCAGGTGTAAGCGTGTACCCAAATGTGGATGTGGCAGTAGCCAAAGGGATAAAAGATCAGTACCCGCAGGTAGAAGAAGTAACCAGGCTTACCGGCCGGAAACCGTCGTTTATAGAATACAACGGGAAAAAATTTAAAGAAGAGCACCTGCAAATGGTTGACGCTAACTTTTTGCAAATGTTTTCGATCCCGTTGACAGATGGCGATATTAAAACATGCCTTAAAGAACCTTATAGCATGGTAATTACCAAGGCCTTTGCGCAAAAATATTTTGGCAATCAGCCGGCTTTGGGTAAATCGTTACTTGTTGATAAGGACCCTTACAAAGTTACCGGGCTTATTGATAAGGTGCCTGATGACTCTCATTTTCACGGCGATGCTTTTTTTAGCATGAATACCTTTGTAAGAGACGCCAGGCAAACATGGAGCAATATTGGATTTTTTACTTACATAAGGCTAAATAAAAATGCTGATCCTAAGAAACTGGAAGCTTCCTTTCCTGACGACCTTGTCAGGAAATTTGTAGTGCCCGAAATAGCCCATGATATGGGTATGAACATGGCCGAAGCCGGCAAATCAGTAAATACATTCCTGTTTTATTTGCAGCCTTTAACGGACATTCATTTACACTCCGCCACCAAGTATGAGTTAGAGGCCAACGGCGATATTCATTACGTATACATTTTTGGCGCATTAGCCATATTTATACTGATGCTGGCTTGTATCAACTTTACCAACCTGTCAACCGCAAGCTCGGCAAAACGAAGTAAAGAAGTAGGCATTCGCAAGGTTTTAGGATCAGAAAGAAGCGGCCTGATCTCGCAGTTCCTTACCGAATCTGTATTACTTACTTTGGGAGCCATGGTATTAGCAATAGCCCTGGTTTACCTGCTGTTGCCCATGTTTAATAACTTGTCGGGCAAACACATCGGGATCAGCTTTTTCCTGAATTATAAAGCCATAATTATTGAACTTTTACTGGCATTTACAGTTGGAGTAATAGCCGGTATTTATCCTGCATTTGTTTTATCGGGCTTCCAGATCATCAGTGTGTTAAAAGGAGGTACGGGAAGTACAAAAACGGCGAATAAAAATTATTTACGCAGCGCGCTTATTGTTTTCCAGTTCGCGGTATCTACAGCACTCATTATAGCCACGTTTGTGGTTTACCAGCAATTGCATTATATGCAAAACAAAAAACTGGGTTACGATAAAGACCAGGTTTTGGTGATAAATGAAAGCTGGTCGTTACGTAACAACATTGACGCGTTTAAACAGGAGTTGCTGCGTAATCCGCAGGTGATCAATGCAACCATATCAAGCAGTGTTCCGGGTACTGGGGGTGGTATCGATGGCACACAGATAGACGCTAAGGAATTTAATGATAAGGGCGGCCATGCCGAGATCCATACTGATATTTTTCATGTTGATGAAAACTATATACCAACTTTAGGTATCCAGGTGGTAAAAGGTCGTAATTTTTATCCGTCATATCCCGGCGATTCGATGGCTGTTGTAGTGAACGAGGCTTTGGTGCGCGACCTGGGCTGGGGTAAAAGCGATCCGGTAGGTAAAACTATTGTCCGCTCGGCAAGGGCTCACTATACAGTTGTGGGTGTAATTAAGGATTTTCATTATGTTTCGGCCAGGCAGAAAATTGCACCGCTGATGTTATTACCCGGTCATAGTGCGAGCTCAATTATGGTTAAGGTAAAAACTAAAGATATTAAAGCCTTAATTACTGATATGAGGGCTCAATGGAATAATTTTAAGTCGGACCTCCCATTCAGTTATTCTTTCCTTGATGAGAAATTTGCCTCACTTTATGCAGCGGAACAGCAAACCGGCAAAATATTTACAGTATTTGCTGTTATCGCTTTAATTATAGCCAGTTTGGGCTTATTTGGTTTGGCCGCTTTCATGATCAGGCTGAGGGTTAAGGAGATTGGCATCCGCAAAGTTTTAGGTGCATCAACAGGTAGTATTACAACACTGCTATCTAAAGAGTTTTTAAAGCTTATTATTATCGCGTCGTTGATTTCATTTCCCATCACCTGGTACGCCATGAATAAATGGCTGCAGGATTTTGCATACCGCATAAGTATACAATGGTGGGTGTTTTTATTGGCGGGTTTTATAGCCGTATTGGTAGCCGCGATCACAATTAGCTTTCAATCGGTAAAAGCAGCTATGGCAAATCCGGTGAAAAGTTTGAGGACTGAGTAGGTTCATTGGTTCATTGGTTCATTGGTTCATTGGTTCATTGGTTCATTGGTTCATTTGAAAAAGGGCGCTTAAGTTAGCAGTTAGCACTTAGAGTTTGGGATTTAGGGTTTAAAAATTAGAATTTAACGATATGATTAGGAATTATTTGCGCAGTGCCATGCGAAACATTACCCGGCACAAATTTATTTCGTTCATCAATATTTTTGGATTAACCATTGGGTTAACCTGCTGCCTGCTCATTGTGGTTTATGTGATCAGCGAGTTGAGCTACGACAAGTTTAACGCCAACGCTGATGATATTTATCGTGTTACCCGTAGTTTTAACACCCCGGATGGAGTAGAAACACTTCATCTTGGAGCGGTAGCGCCTCCGTTTGGGCCGTTGTTAAAGAATGAGTTTTCGGATATTAAAAAAGTTACCCGGATATTATCCAATGGTTCAAGCTCATTGCGGTATAAGGATAAGCTATTTAATGAGCGTGGTTCGTACTTTGCCGATGAGAGTTTTTTTGATTTCTTTAGTGTAAAAACAATTCATGGTGACCCTAAAACAGCTCTTACAGAACCGTTTACTGTAATGCTGACACCGGAGCTGGCCCGCAAATATTTCGGTAATGAAGATCCGATGAACAAGGAACTCCGATTGGATAACCAATACAACTTTAAAGTTACCGGGATCTATGAGCCTTTTCCCGAAAATGCCCAGCTGCATCCACAAATGCTATTATCTTTCAATACCTTGAATAACGACGCTATTTACGGCAAAAAAGGGCTGGAGACCAATTGGGGCAATAATTCATTCTTTACTTATCTTTTATTCCCCAAAGGTTACAATGTGGATCATGTGGCCTCGCAGTTCCCGGCTTTTTTAGATAAGTATGTTGGCAATAATGAATCAAAGAACAGCAAATTATCCTTCCAGAAATTTCTGAGCATCCACCTGAACTCGCACCTGGATGATGAGTTAGAGCAGAATGGTGATATCAAACGGGTTTATATATTTTCGGCAATTGCCTTGTTCATTTTACTGATAGCCTGTATCAACTATATGAACCTGTCAACAGCACGCTCAACCTTAAGGGCTAAGGAGATCGGCATCCGTAAGGTAATTGGGGCGCAGCAAAAAGAGATCATCACCCAATTTTTAAGTGAATCGGTATTAATAACTGCTTTTTCGTTAATACTGGCACTGGTTATCACCTGGCTCATTATGCCGCTGATTAATAAATTTTCGGGGCTTACGCTTTCGTTTAACCAGTTATTTCAGCCTCAAATAATTGTGACTGTTGTAGCTATGCCATTTGTGATAGGCATTATTAGCGGTATTTATCCGGCCATCTTTATGTCGTCGTTTAAACCGATTAAAGTTTTAAAGGGAATGTTAAAAGTAGGCTCTGGGAATATCTCATTCCGTAAGGTATTGGTGGTTTTGCAGTTTTCTATTTCCATTATTTTGATAGTGGCAACAACCATTGTATTTCAGCAATTGAGGTACATGCAGCAAAAATCCCTGGGCTTTAATAAAGATCATTTGGTAACCATGGGTAATGCATTTAGTCCAAGCCAGTTTGAGGTATTTAAAAACGAAGTGATGAAGGATGGTACTATAAAGGGTGTTGGTCGTTCATCAAGGATTCCGTCGGGGCGTTTACTGGATGATCAGGGTATTTCCGTTATACAGGGCAGCACAATACAGGCTGTTAAAGCCGACGTTAAGAACATTAATGCCGATTATGGGTTTATCCCAACTTATGGCGTGAAGTTGGCAGCCGGCCGTAATTTTTCAAAGGATTTTGCTACCGATAGTAATAACTATATAATAAATGTTTCTGCTGCAAAAGTATTAGGCTGGAAAACGCCTGAAAGCGCCATAGGCAGGGAAATAAGCTATGGTGGCGTAAACGGAAAAGTTATAGGCGTAGTTAATGATTTTCATTTCGAATCGCTGCACCAAAATATCATCCCGTTGTTAATGCGCATGCCATCATTCGCTAATAATAATTACGGCAGACTATCCATTAAAATAGATGGCGGGAACGTGCAGTCGGCCATAAACACATTGGAGCAAACCTGGAAAAAATATCAGCCCGAAACTCCATTTGAATACACCTTTTTGGATGAGAAATTCCAGAAACTGTATGATAGCGAGCAACAGCAGGGGAACCTGTTCACCATATTCTCGTTCATTGCCATATTTATAGCATGTTTGGGGTTATTTGGCTTGTCGGCATTTACCATTACACAAAGGGTTAAAGAGATTGGGGTGCGTAAGGTATTAGGCGCCAGCATCCCGCAAATAGTAACCGAACTATCAAAAGACTTTTTGAAGCTGGTGCTAATCGCCTCTGTAATTGCTCTGCCTGTAGCCTGGTATACCATGAGTAAATGGCTGCTTGATTTTGCTTTCCGCGTCAGCATCCAATGGTGGGTGTTTGTAATGGCTGGCATTATTGCTTTGGTGATTGCTTTTGTAACTATCAGCTTTCAATCCATCAAAGCAGCAACGGCGAACCCGGTTAAGAGTTTGAGGAGCGAATAGGTTTGTTCATTAGTTCATTTGTTCACTGATCTTGTTTGATTGATATTGATGTGTTAAAGACAAATGCTAAAAACTAATGAAGAATACCACTAATGAACGATTGAACTAATGAACTAAAAAGATGATAAAAAATTACTTAAAGATCGCTTTCCGCAATTTCGGGCGGCATAAGCTGTTTACAATGATTAACATTGTTGGTTTATCCATTGGCATTAGTGCCGCATTGGTAATTTACGTTATTGTAAATTTTGATTTTACTTTTGATAAGTTTCACCAGGATCGGGATAGGATATACAGGGTAGTTTCTGAATATTCATTCTCGGGCGAAGTGGCTTATAATAGCGGAGTAGCAGGCCCGCTTCCGGGTGCTGTCAGGTCCGAGGTTACTGGTTTAAAAGATGTAGTGCCATTTTTTACATTATACCAAACAGATGTGTTTGTACCGAAAGCTGGAGCCGATGTTCCGGTTAAATTTAAAAATCAGAATGATGCTGTGCTTGCAGATGGCCGCTATTTCAAGTTATTTAAATACAACTGGTTAGCTGGTTCTCCTTCAACTGCATTAAATGAGCCTTATAAATTGGTCATTACTTCAGACCAGGCTAAAATTTATTTCCCGAATGTACCTTATAGCCAGGTGCTTGGTAAAACTGTAATTTTTGATACTATTAAAACAACGGTAACGGGCATTGTACAAACACCTGTACACAACACAGATTTTTACTTTCGCAATTTTATATCATACAGTACCGGGCTGAGTAATGCCGACCTGAAGGGGAATTTGCAATTAACCGAATGGGGCAGCACAACTTCGGCATCGGCGTTATTTATTAAGCTTGCCGGTAACGCTAATGCTGCCAATGTAGAAAAGCAGCTGAATGTATTGCTCAAAAAACATAATCCGCCCAAAAAGGAGAATGCCGGGAATAAACAGATGTTTCATCTGCAGCCATTAAATGACCTGCATTTCAACAAAGATTACAGTAATTTCGATAACGGGCGCATAGCCAATAAAACTACTTTATATGGCTTGCTGGTTATCGCCGCGTTTTTACTTGTGCTGGGCTGCATCAACTTTGTAAACCTCACTACAGCCCAGGCCTCACAGCGGGCAAAGGAAATAGGTATCCGCAAAACCATGGGCAGTACCCGCAGTCAGCTTATCGGCCAGTTTTTAAGCGAAACTTTCCTGGTAACCGTATTCGCGGTAATTATAGCCATGTGCCTTGCTCCGGTGATACTTAAGTTATTCACAGATTTTATCCCAAAGGAGATCACGATTGATTATATACGCCAAAGCAGCTTAATTTTGTTCCTGGTTGCGCTCACTTTTGTAGTAACCTTACTTTCCGGATTTTATCCGGCATTGGTACTATCTGCTTATAAGCCTGTATTGGTGCTAAAAAAACAGGCTCAGTCGGGCTCAAGTAAAACCCGCAATGCTGTATTGCGTAAATCGTTAACGGTAATGCAGTTTATAATAGCCCAGTTTTTTATCATGGCTACTATACTGGTAAGCAAACAAATTTATTATGCTTTGCATAAGGATCTCGGCTTTAAAAAAGATGCTATCGTGAATATTACCATTCCGTTTAAGAATACACACGACGGCCTGAAACAAGTGTTTAAAAACAAACTGGCAAGCATTCCACAGGTAGATATGATAAGCATTGGCGGTGCTGCGCCATCGTCAGGCAATACCAACAGCACCGAAATTACTTATAAGGACGGCAGGAAGGAAATAAAAACAGATGTTCAGCAAAAATATGCCGACGAAAACTATATACAGGTTTATCATATCAGGTTGCTGGCCGGCCGCAACATCAGGCAGGCTGATTCGGCAAAAGCCCTTATTATTAACAATACCTATGCGAAGATATTAGGCTTTAAAAATCCAGCCGATGCTATCGGTAAAATTCTGGACCACGACAAACAGAAAATTGAAATTGTTGGAGTCGCCGCAGATTTTTACCAGAAATCGTTACATTCTCCTATTAAGCCCCTAACTATTTTGATACCGGGGAACAGGTTTGGAAACCGTACTTTTCATATAGCCTTAAAACCACAAACGGAAGGAGGAAATGATTGGAAGAAAGCCATCAGCAGCATGCAAATTGCCTGGAAACAATTATACCCTGAAGATGATTTTGAGTATCACTTTTTTGACGCCGATATAGCCAAATTTTACGAACAGGAACAGCATACCTCCACATTACTTACCTGGGCAACCGGCTTATCAATCTTTATCAGTTGTTTAGGTTTATTAGGTTTGGCCATGTATACCACCAGTCTGCGTACTAAAGAAATAGGGGTGCGCAAGGTGCTTGGCGCATCTGTAGCGCAAATAGTAAGATTGCTTTCAACCGAGCTGATATTATTAATTGTACTGGCTTTTGTCATAGTAACTCCGGCTGCCTGGTACGCCATGAATAAATGGATGGAAAACTTTGCTGATCGTACATCTATCAGCTGGTGGATCTTTGTGGCAAGTGGAGCAGGTATGTTGTTAACGGCCCTGTTTACGTTAAGTTTTCAAACGGTAAAGGCGGCAGTGGCTAACCCGGTAAAAAGTTTGAGAAGCGAGTAATAAGCTTAAAGCCGAAGGCTTAAAGCAAAAAGTTATAATTATCTAAAAAGAAAGCGCAAGCTTTCTTTTTAGCCTTTAGCCTTTAGCCTTTAGCCTTTAGCCTTTAGCCTTTAGCCTTTAGCCTTTAGCCTTTAGCCTTTAGCCTTTAGCCTTTAGCCTTTAGCCTTTAGCCTTTAGCCTTTAGTCTTTAGTCTTTAGTCTTTAGCCTTTTAACACATTTTAACTTCTCATTTAAAGAGTTTTAGCTATCATCGTATAAAGTAAATATTATGATCAAAAACTACTTCAAAATAGCATGGCGCAACCTGTGGAAACATAAGTTTTATACGCTGATCAATGTATTTGGCTTATGGCTGGGGATAGCCTGTAGTATTATTTTATTCCAGTTTATTACCTATCACCTAAGTTTTGATGCCTATCACCATAACAAAAAATCGCTTTATAAAATCGTAGAACAGGTGCACCTTGAGGATGGCAGCACGCTTTATGAACGCGGTGCGCCAATGGTCTTAGTGCGCGCCATCAAAGCCGAGTTGCCGCAGATAAAGGACGCGGCTATACTTGTTCAAAAACGATCGTTTACCATCTCGGTGCGGCAAAAGGATGATGCGGGGAAGAAGTTGTTTTATGAAAAGGAAAATGTTGGTCTTACCGACAAGCATTGGTTTAATATGCTTGATTATAATTGGCTTGGCGGCAGCCCCAAAACTGCTTTTAATGACCCCGACAATGCAGTTATTACCCATAAGCTGGCTCAAAAATATTTTGGTACAGATGATGCAGTTGGCCGGGTAATTGGCCTGGATAGTAAGCATAACTTTAAAATAACGGGAGTACTGGCGGATAACGTAGACAATACGGATTTTAAATGCGATATGTTTTTATCGCTCACAGCCATTAAAACACTTTACCCGGATGTTCAAAAGGATTTCCAGGAGAGTTGGTCTTGGGAAGACTCGCGAAATGTGATTTTTCTGTCTTTGCCCCCAAACCTTTCATCCAAAACGGTCGAAGCAGCCATAACCAAAGTTCAGGATAAGGACGCGGCAAAAATTTTCAAGTATATTTTACAACCCATTAATGAAGTGCATTTTGATGGCAGGTACAGTGGCGTGATACAGAAATCGTTACTGACCACGCTTGGTATTGTAGGTTTACTGCTTATCGTTATAGCCTGCGTTAACTTCATCAATATGGCAACTGCGCAAAGCTTTAAGCGGGCCAAAGAAATTGGCACCCGCAAGGTTTTAGGGAGTACGCCATCGGCAATATTTATCCAGTTTGTTGCCGAAACTTCATTGATAGTTTTATCTGCCGGTTTACTGGCTGTTTTATCCGTATGGCTGTTTTTGCCTGTTTTAAACTCCTGGCTGCAAACAACGCTTACGTTTAATTTTGAGCATGATACAGCGCTGTTTGCCTTTATTGTACTCTCCGTAGCTATCATCACTATAGCTGCAGGTTTTTACCCCGCCTTAATTTTGAGCAGGTTTAAACCGGTGAACGCATTGAAAAACCAGGTGAATGGCGACTCGCAATCTGCCGGATTTAGCCGTAAAAGTTTGATAGTTGTTCAAAATGTCATAGCACAGGTGCTCATCATAGGCACTATCATTATTACCATGCAGGTGCGTTACCTTAAAACTGCCGACCTTGGCTTTAACAAAACCGGGGTGATCATGCTGCCGTTGCCCGATTTTGATAAGGGTAAAACAGATTTTCTACGTAACCAGTTATTGGCCAATCCGGGCATCAGTGCGGTTTCTTTTTGCTACCGGGCGCCATCATCAACTGCGGATAAAGGTGGCTCGATAAAATACGATAGCCGTGAATGGGAAAAATTTGTTGGGCGTACCGTTATGGGCGACGCCGGATATGCTAAAACTTTCGGTCTCCGTATCATTGCCGGGAGGAACATTGCCGAAGCTGATTCGGCTAAAGAATACCTGGTGAACGAACAACTCATGCAAAAATTAGGCGTAAAAGATCCGCGGCAGATCATCGGTCGCAAATTTACGGCCGGCGATCTCTCTGAGATCCCTGGTACTATTGTTGGCGTAGTGAAAGATTTTCATGCCAAATCATTATACAAAGCCATTGAACCAACGTATATCAGTACCTTTCGTAGTGCCTATCAATATGCCGGTATCAGGATAGATATGAAAAACCGCGCTGAGGCTTTGGCCCAGGTGCAAAAAATATGGCAATCGGTGTTTCCTGATAACGTTTTTGAATATAGTTTTCTGGATGAGCAAATAGCCGGTTTTTATCAAAAGGAAGACCTGTTAAATAAGCTTATCACATCGAGCGCTATAATAGCGATTTTTATCAGCTGTCTTGGTCTTTTAGGGCTGATCTCGCTGCTTACCATCCAGCGTACCAAAGAGATCGGTATTCGTAAGGTACTTGGTGCATCGGTGGCAAACATTACCGGCTTGCTTTCGATCGATTTTATTAAATTGGTGCTCATCGCGATTGTTGTGGCCTCACCAATAGCCTGGCTCATGATGAGCAAATACCTGCAGGATTTTGCTTACCGCATAGCTATTCAATGGTGGGTATTTGCACTTGCTGCTGTTATTGCCATACTCATTGCATTTGTAACTGTAAGCTATCAATCACTTAAAGCGGCTATGGCCAACCCGGTAAATAGTTTGCGAAATGAATAGCTGGCTATAGTTTCCGGAATTTGCCGTTTTATTTGTTTTTAAACAAAAATAACTTGTCACACCCCGCGTTTTACAGCGCCTTTTTTTATGTTTACCTACAAATGAGATATATTATAAGTACCCTAATTCTCAGTTTCTTCACTTATAATATTTTTGCGCAGGATAAACTGCCGGATACTGTTCATTTACCAAACCAGGTTGGCGATATTATATTTAACCCGCAAACAGATCAATACGATTTTAAGCTTTGCGACAAGGACAACATTTATCAATACTACGGGTTAAATACCTCCTATAAGGGGGAGGCAAAAGCTTTAAAGAAAGAACTGTTTAACAAAATGGTTTATCAGCCACAGTTCAAACCCGTTACAGGCTCAGTTACCGTACGGTTTATTGTAAACTGTAAAGGGCAAACCGGCTGGTTCAGAATTTACCAGTTAGATGCCAGTTATCGAAAGGTCGTCTTTTCGCCGATTTTTGTTACCATGGTATCAGAGGCTGTTAAAAGTTTAAAAGGGTGGATCCCCGGTAAACTTCCCAATGGAACAATTTGCGATACCTATTATTATTTGTACTTCAAAGTTGTTAATGGTCATGTTAAAGATATAGCCATATGAAAAAGTATTTGTTGGCCTTAATATGGTTAAGTGGGGGTGTACTTAATGCACAAACTAATTGCAATGTTTATACCGATAAGCCACACCAGTTGGCATGCCAGTACTATACAGACGCTATTCAATATGCACAAGGATCTAAAAACTCTCAGCAACTGTTTATCTATTCGCTGCAGGCCTGCGCCACTTTTGGGCCAACGTTATGTGAAATGTCGGTGCCTTATTTAAAACGTGGCGATATTTACACCTGGAAAGTATTAATGGATAAAGCGGTACAAGCCGATCCGGGTGCATACTTAGGCATTAGGGGCTGGTGTTATTTTAAATTCCTGAAGGATTACAAAAACTGTTATGCCGATTTGTCCCGTTTATATACACTCACCAACGGTTTGCCCGGTTACACGGGCGATGGCGACTACGACCTCCGCATGGTAATGGCTATGGCCCAGCGCGAAATGGGCAATAATAAACTGGCCATGCATTATTTTAATGAATGCATTGGCGACCATGAAAAGAAAAAAAATTTAGGCCTGTATGATTATTTGCATAGAGGCGTAACGTTGTTGAATATGAAAAAATATACCCCGGCATTGGCCGATCTGAAGCAGGAAGTTAAGAAGTACGAAAAGCTTGCAGATGTTCATTATTATATTGGCCTTGTGTATTTAGCCATGAACGACAAAATTAAGGCATCCAAATCGCTCAGCCACGCCCGTGAACTTTTCCTTGAAACCGGCTACCACCGGGCAGATCCTTATAAAGAAGAACCAGACCAGGTTTACCTATCGGATATAACCAGGGCATTAGCTAAGGTTAAACGCTAACCGTCTCCGTGGCTGCTTTAATGTCTGTTGTCATTATTCCTGCAAAATCACTGTATCATTACCGTACACCCACTGTCACACTTACGAACACATTCGTATTGTTAACTTATGTTAATATATTGATTATTAACTATTTGCTGTTTTGGTATATGTTTTAAACTACGTATCAAAATCTGCAGATAATATGATCAAAAATTATATCAAAATTGCCTGGCGAAACATAGTCAGGCATAAGGCTTATTCAAGCATTAATGTAGCTGGGTTAACCGTTGGCATTGCAGCTTGTTTACTCATTTTTGTGATTATCAAATTTGAATTGAGTTTTGATACTGATCAACCCAATTTCAAAAACATATACCACATTGTAACCCAGGAGAAGCATGAAGCCGATCTTACTTATAACCCGGGTATTGCAGTGCCCGCTACCGAAGCTTTGCGTTTAGATTTTCCGCAGGCAAAAGTAGCGGCTGTAAACGGCAGTTATGGCAGCCAGATCACCGTGCCCGAAGGTGCTGGCAACAACAATGGTGATAAGAAATTCACCGAGAACCTTGGCGTCCTTTTTATCGAGCCCCAGTTTTTTGATATTTTTAGTTCAAAATGGCTGGCTGGGAGTGCCACTGTTTTGAAAGACCCGGATATGGTGGTGATTGATAAAAGTACCGCTATCAAATACTTTGGCGACTGGAAAAACGTGATTGGCAAGACCCTTAAAATGGATAATGTACTCACGCTCAAAATTGCCGGTGTAATTGAAGATGCCCCGGTAAACAGCGATTTTCCATTTAAAATAATGGTGTCATTTGTTTCCTGGAAAGCGCATGGCAAAGATTATAACTACAGCAACGAATGGGGATCAACCAGCAGTAACCACCAGGTATTTATGCTGTTCCCATCAAACCTCAGCCAGGATAATGTGAGCGCGCAGTTGAAAATATTTTCGACTAAGCATTACAAAAAAGGAATTTCCGAAACTCATTTACTCGCCCAACCCTTATCACTTTTTCATTTTGATACCCGCTTTGGCAACCCGCTTGCCGATCATACCATGAGCTATGCCACCTTACGTACGCTTTCATTTATAGCGGTGCTTATTATTATCATGGCATCTATCAACTTTATTAACCTATCAACAGCGCAATCAGTAGGGCGTTCAAAAGAGGTAGGGATCCGTAAGGTTTTAGGCAGCACCCGCAAGCAACTGATAGCCCAGGTTATTGGCGAAACTATGCTTGTTGTTTTATTTTCGGTAATACTGGCACTCGCGGTAGCCAAATTAGCATTGCCACAACTCAAAAACATTGCGAATGTTCCGGAAAGCATTGGCTTGTTCAATGTTCAGAATATGCTGTTTTTAGCCGCGGTTACGGTGATCGTTATCCTTTTATCCGGAATCTATCCGGCTTTAGTGGTATCGGGCTTTAAACCGGTACTGGCTTTAAAAAACAAAATTACTGCAGCCTCAATAGGGGGCATCCCGCTGCGCAGAGCATTAGTGGTTGCGCAGTTCGCAATTTCGCAATTGCTTATCATCGGTACCATTGTAGCCGTGAACCAGATGGATTATGTAAATAAGGCCGATCTGGGTTTTAATAAGGAAGCACTATTGATCATTCCCGGTTATACCGATAGCATTAGTTTGGGGAAAATAAACTCTTTTAAACAACAGTTACTACAAAATCCGGCTGTAAAATCGGTAAGTTTTGCCTCAGATGCGCCATCGTCAGAAAACAACTGGGGTACCAATTTCAACTTTAATAACTCCACAAAAGATAACGGCTTTAATACCTATTTAAAATTTGGCGATGCGGACTATTTTAAAACTTTCGGTCTGCAATTTACAGCTGGGAAGGGTTATGATGTAAGCGATACCGCTCGGCAGGTAGTAGTTAACGAAACTTTTATTCATAAGTTGGGTATTCAAAACGCCGAAAACGCCATTGGTAAAACCGTACGCCTTGGCGGCGGTAAATGGATGCCGATAACCGGTGTGGTTAAGGATTTTAAAACTAATTCGCTGCGCGAAACTGTAAAACCAATTGTAATAAGCGCGGCCAAAAAATTTGAAGGCATTGTAGCCATCAAGGTTCAAACCAAAACACTAAGCAAAACGGTTGCCGACCTGCAAAAAATGTGGGAGAACACTTATCCGCAATATGCCTACAACGGATATTTCCTGGATGAGAATATTGCTAAATTTTATCAATCTGAAAACCAGATGGCCCTGGTTTATAAAATATTTGCTGGCATAGCCATTTTTATATCGTGCCTGGGTTTATATGGCCTGGTATCTTTTATGGCTGTGCAGCGAACCAAAGAGGTTGGTATACGCAAGGTACTAGGGGCTTCGGTAAGCAGTATTGTTTACCTGTTTTCTAAGGAATTTATAGTGCTTATTGTAATATCCTTTGTAATAGCCATGCCTTTGGCCTGGTATGTAATGACGGGCTGGCTTCAAAACTTTGCTTACCGCATATCACTCAATGCCTGGGTATTCCTGTTAGCTATTGGCACATCGGTAATTATTGCCTGGGTAACTGTTGGTTATAAAGCGGTACGCGCTGCAGTGGCAAACCCGGTGAAAAGTTTGAGGAGCGAGTAATTTCGTCATTGGTCATTGGTAATTGGTCATTGGTAATTGGTCATCGGTCATCGGTCATTGGTCATTGAAAAGAGGAAGTCAATTTAGGGTTTAGAATTTAATCATTATGATAAAGAACTATTTTAAAACCGCACTTCGCGTCTTGTTTAATAATAAGGCGCATAGTTTTTTAAATATTGCGGGCCTGGCTATAGGTATAGCCTGTGCATCTATGATATTTTTGTGGGTGCAGGATGAAATGACCTTTAATCATAATTTTGAGAAGCGGAACAACCTTTATACTGTTTTCGAAAACCAAACCTACAATGGTAAAATATCCACCTTCCGTGCTACGCCTGGCCCTATGGCCAAAGCTTTAAAGGCCGACATCCCCGGTATAAAAAACGCGGCCCGTACAGCGGGAAGTGATCACCAGCTATTTTCACTTGGCGATAAGGCAATTAACGAACCCGGTAGTTATGCCGACGCAGAAATATTACCAATACTTAATATGCCTTTTGTATATGGGAAAAGCGCAAATGCGCTGCAGCAGATCCATTCGGTGGTGATTAGCGAGCTCATGGCTAAAAAGTTTTTTGGTAATACCGATCCGGTAGGTAAAACCCTCAGGATGAATAATGAGCAGGATTTTACGGTAACCGGGGTATTTAAAGATCTGCCAAAAAATTCCACCCTGCAGTTTCACTGGCTTGCTCCGTTAACAAATATCGACCATAAAATGCCCTGGATGCAGGATTGGGGCGCCAACTGGGCGCGTACTTATGTTGAGCTGGAACCATCGGCGGATGTTAGGGCAGTTAATAAAAAGCTATCGAATTATCTTGGTACAAAAAAGACCGGTAATAAAACCCAAGCATTCGTTTTTGCCATGAACGATTGGAACCTGTACGATAATTTCACCAATGGTAAAATGGATGGCGGCAGGATAGAATATGTGCGGCTTTTTGCAGCCATAGCTTTCATTATTTTAATTATTGCCTGTATCAACTTCATGAACCTGTCTACCGCGCGATCAGAGAAACGGGCTAAAGAAGTAGGGGTACGCAAGGTAATGGGAGCAGGTAAAGGAAAGCTGATTGGTCAGTTTATAGGTGAAGCTGTTATAATGTCATTTATTGCTGTAGTGATAGCTGTAGGTTTAATTTATATAGCCCTGCCATCATTTAAAAACCTGGTACAAAAAGATTTGTCGGTCAATGTATTTGAATCCGGCCATCTTATTTACCTGGTTGCAATAGGCGGGGTAACGGGTTTACTGGCAGGTAGCTACCCGGCATTTTATCTCTCATCCTTTAACCCGGTAACGGTATTAAAAAGCATGAAACTTAAATCGGGCACCGGTGCGGGCTTCATCAGGCAAGGCCTGGTTGTTATGCAGTTTTCTGTTTCCATTATACTCATTATCGGAACGGTTGTTATATACCAGCAAATTCAGCATGTAAAAAACAGGGAACTGGGTTATAGTAAAAGTAACCTGATCTATATTAATGCACAAGGCAAATTAACCGATCATTTTACAGGAATATATAATGATTTAAAACAATCGGGGTTTGTTGAGGATGCTGCTCTAAGTGAATACCCGGTAGTACAGATCTGGAATAATACCGATAACTACGCATGGAAAGGTAAGGATGCATCCAAAAATCCACTAATCACGTGGGAAAATGTTAGTCCGCAGTTTGTGAAAACCATGGGTATGAAGCTAACATCGGGCAGGGATTTTTATTCTGATCCAAAACTTGACAGTAATAATGTGATCATCAATGAAGCATTTGCCAGGCAAATGGGAAAAGAGGGCCACGTAGGAGGGATAATAAGGGATGGCGGTAATAAAGTGCTTACAATAACCGGCATCATTAAAGATTTTTTGTACAACGATATGTACATGTCGGGCGCCCCGCTTTTGCTATATAACCATCCCGAAGTTACAAGGGTTTTAAGTGTAAGGTTAAAGGCAGGTGTAAACTTGAAAGAAGCATTAACCAAAACAGGAGATATTTTAAAAGGAAATAATCCTGGTTACCCTTTTGAATACAAGTTTATTGATGAGGATTTTAACCAACTGTTTATAACCGAAACCCTAACCGGCAATCTGGCAGGTGTTTTTGCATCCCTGGCAATATTCATATCATGTCTTGGCTTATTCGGCCTTGCTGCCTATACGGCCGAACGCAGGATAAAGGAAATAGGAATCCGCAAGGTATTGGGTGCTACAGTTGCGGGTTTAACAGGTTTGTTATCAAAGGATTTTTTAAAGCTGGTAGGTATTTCATGCCTGATAGCATTCCCGGTAGCCTGGTGGGCCATAGCCAAATGGCTGCAAAATTACCAGTACCGTATAACTATACATTGGTGGGTATTTGCCATTGCAGGGGTATTAGCCATGCTGATAGCCCTGGCGACAGTTAGTTTCCAGGCCATAAAAGCCGCGTTGACTAATCCTGTTAAGAGTTTGAGGAGCGAATGACCAGTTTGCAGCAGGCGGTTATCAGATTGTTGATTTAAAACTGGCCGCCATATACCAATGAACTAATGAACAAGTGAACAAATGAACTAACATCATGATAAAGAACTACATTAAAATAGCCTGGAGAAATTTAAAGCGTAATAAAGCTTACGCAGCTATTAGTGTTATTGGTTTGGCGCTTGGTATTGCCTGCGGCATTTTGATTTTTACGCTGATAACCTATCACCTCAGCTTTGATACTTTTCATAAAGATCCCGACAGGGTTTTTCGCTTGTATACCGAGTGGCATGATGAGGGGATTGATAAATCAAACGGAGTACCCCAGCCTTTAGGAAAAACATTCAGAAACGATTTTACCCTGGGCGAAAAAACAGCAAGGGTAATAAACCTTCATCGACCCCTGATCACGATCACAAAGGGTAACGATGTTAAAAAGTTTGAGGAAGAAGATGGTGTGGCTTTTGCAGAAACCCCATACTTTGATATATTGAATTTTCCGTTGTTAAAAGGAGATATAAAAACGGTATTGGTAGCGCCCGGCGAAGCCATTATCACCGAAAAAATAGCGCATAAATACTTTGGCAACGGTAATGCCGTGGGTAAGGTGATTCGCCTGGATAATAAAGTGAATTTTACCATTACCGGTATTTTAAAAGATATACCAGCCAATACCGACCGTCGGCAGCAGATCTATTTATCATATGGCAGCATGGAAGAATACACTGATAAGCGCCGKGAAGATAATTGGGGCGGTGTATACAGTGGGAGCGAGGCATTTACAAAGCTTAAAACAGGCATATCAAAAACTCAGGGCGAAAAAGCTTTGGCCGAAATTGTAAAAAAACACTACACAGGCCGCGACCTGAAAGTGTGGTTTTTTAAACTACAACCTATTAGCGATATTCATTTTAACGCCGAGCTTGACGGTTACGCAGATAAAAAGTATTTATGGGCGCTATTTTTTATAGGGATATTCCTGATTATTACTGCCTGCGTAAATTTTGTAAACCTGGCAACAGCACAGGCGCTTAACCGCTCAAAAGAAGTTGGGATCCGCAAAGTATTGGGTAGCCTGCCTCACCAGCTTTTTTGGCAGTTTATAGCCGAAACTGCTTTAATAACGGTTGTGGCGGTTGTTTTAGCGGTAGGGATATCGTATGTGGCCTTACCTGCAATAAACCATTTGTTCCAATCAGAAATGCAATTTAATATTGCCGGGCTATCGGTGTTCATCATTCTGATAGGTATTGCGGTGGTTTTCCTTTCCGGCTCTTATCCGGGTTTGGTGTTAGCCAGGTTTCAGCCTATTATGGCCCTTAAAAGCAAGCTATCGCAAGAACACGTTGGCGGCTTTTCATTACGCCGTATTTTGGTGGTAACACAGTTTGCTATTTCGCAGGTATTAATTATTGGCACTATCATTATTGTATCGCAATTACATTACTCGCAAACTGCCGATCTGGGCTTCAGGAAAGACGGTATAGTTTTACTGCCCGTGCCATCAAATGATAAGACAAAACTAAGCACCATGAAAAATCGCCTGAACGAAGTTCAGGGAGTAGAAAAGGTTTCGTATTGTTATCGTCCGCCTGCTTCACAATCAAATAATACCACCGGCGTTAATTATGATCATCGGGCCGAAGACGAGCACTGGGGTATCAATACCAAAACTGCGGATGAAAATTACCTTTCAACATTTAGTTTAAAATTGGTTGCTGGCCGCAATTTTTTTCCTGCTGATACAACAAAGGAGTTTGTGGTGAATGAAACCTTTGTTAAAAAACTTCATTTAAAACCACAGGACGTTATTGGCAAAATGCTATCGATAAACGGCAAACGTACTACTGCACCGATAGTAGGAGTGGTTAAGGATTTTTACAATTACTCGTTCCATAGCGAAATTTCGCCGGTATGTATGATGCCAAATTTTAATAACTATTCAACTGTTGCCATCAAAATAAATATGCGTAATGCAAAGAGTTCGCTGGCATCTTTCGAAAAGATCTGGAACCAAACTTTCCCCGAAGAGCTTTACTCATACCAGTTTTTGGATGATAGTATCAAAAAGTTTTACGAGATGGATAATATCCTGCTTACGCTAATTGAAGCTTTCGCCGGCATTGCCATAGTTATAGGCTGCCTGGGCCTATATGGTTTGGTATCGTTTATGGCGGTACGTAAAACCAAAGAGATCGGCGTTCGTAAAGTGCTTGGAGCCGAAATAAAGAATATCCTTTGGTTGTTTGGCAGGGAGTTTACCTTTTTGCTGCTGATAGCTTTTGTAATAGCCGCACCATTAGCCTGGTGGGCCATGCATAATTATCTGAAAGATTTTCAATACCGGATAACCATCGGCCCGGTTATATTCCTGGAATCGATACTGTTAACATTTATTATTGCTACCATAACAGTAGGTTACCGGTCTGTAATGGCATCACTGGCAAATCCGGTGAAGAGTTTGAGAAGCGAGTAGGAAGGCGAAAGGTATGGCAGAAAGCTTAAAGCAAAAGGCTCAAAGCGGAAGGACTAATTAAAGTGAAGCGAAAAGTACTAATAACCAAATGAGATGATAAAAAACTATCTGAAAATAGCCTGGCGAAATATCGTTAACAATAAGGTGTACAGCGCAATAAATATATTGGGTTTGGCTGCCGGGATGGCTGTGGCATTACTGATTGCATTATGGGTTAACAATGAATATTCGTACGATAAGTTTTTGCCCGGTTATGAGCAGGCCTACCAGGTGCGCCGCAATTTTAACAGCAATGGCGAAACATTAACATTTAGTTCAACCTCACTTAAATTAGCCGACGTTTTAAAAAGCAATTACCCCGAGATTGAATATGTAGTGCCAACAGATGGCAATGGTTCACACGGTTTGCTGGTAGGTGATAAAAAGTTTTTTTTGGATGGCCCTCGGGTTGGCAGCGATTTTTTAAAGGTTTTTCCTTATCATATGCTCCAGGGTGATGCGGGTTCAGCATTAAAGGATGCCTATTCTATTGTGCTTACAAAGGCAACTGCAATTGCTTTATTTGGTAATACCAACGTGATAAACAAGGTAGTAAAGGTTGATAATGCTTTTAATTTAAAAGTAACAGGTGTGGTTGATGATATCCCTTTAAACTCATCATTTCAGTTTAAATATCTTATTCCATTTAGTTTACTCGAGCAAACTAATGCATACATGAAGGGCGCTCATAATAGCTTTGGCTATAATGGATTTAACATATTTGTAAAGTTAAAGCCTGGTATCAGTTATGCCCAGATCGCGCCTAAAATTAAAAACATGGAAAAAGGCGAAAATAATATCAACGCCAAAAACTCCGAGGTGATAATGCAGCCGCTGCAAGACTGGCATTTATATGCAGATTACAGGAATGGCATAGCCAGCGGTGGTTTTATCGAATATGTCCGTATTTTCAGCATTATAGGTATTTTAGTATTGCTGATAGCCTGCGTTAATTTTATCAACCTTACAACCGCCCGCTCAGAAAAACGAGCGCGTGAAGTAGGTATTCGCAAAGCCATTGGTTCTCAGCGCAGTAACCTCATCTTCCAGTTCCTTACCGAGTCAGCGTTAATTACATTTATATCATTTTTGTGCTCGCTGTTGTTTGTACAGTTGGCATTAGGGCCGTTTAATGCGTTAACAGGTACTGCTATAAGCATCCCTTTTAATAGTATTTCTTTTTGGCTCATCATGATGGCAGGTGTTTTGTTTACAGCGCTCATTGCGGGCTGCAGGCCGGCCTTTTACCTGTCATCATTTAACCCTGTTAAAGTTTTAAAAGGAACTATAAAAGTAGGCCGGTCGGCATCGTATTCCAGGAAAGCTTTAGTGGTTATGCAGTTTAGCTGTTCTATAGCTTTGATCATCAGTACTGTAGTGATTTACAGGCAGATCCAGTTTGCCAGGAACAGGCAATCGGGCTATAACATAAATCGTTTGCTTACTACCTATTCAAACGCCGACCTCGGCAAAAATTACAATGCTCTTAAAAACGACCTGCTTCAAAGCAGCATAGTGCAAAGTGTTACACAATCATCGAGTCCGGCAACCGACATCTGGTTGCATAACAATATTGATAACTGGCCCGGTAAATTTGCCGGTGAAACTGTTGAAATGGGTGTCATATCGGTATCCGGCGATTATTTTAAAACCCTGGGAATGCAAATACAATCCGGGCGGAATTATGATAACGTAGCTGCAGATACTCAAAACGTGGTATTTAACCAAGCGGCAATACAGCGGCTGCGCCTGAAAAATCCCATTAACCAGGTTATAAAGTATGGCGGAGCAAAGTTAAAGATCATTGGTGTTGTAAAAGACGCCCTCATGCTTTCGCCTTTTGCCAAAGCCGATCCAACCATGTTTTTGTATAGTACTTATCCACAGGATAACCTAATTTACCGCTTGTCGCCAAATATAAATACGCACCAGGCAATAGATCAGCTTAATAAAATTTTTGCCAAATATAATCCCGCTTACCCTTATTCCTACAGGTTTGTTGATGATGATTATAACCGGAAATTCGGGCAGGAAGTGTTAGTAGGTAAGCTATCGGGCATTTTCGCCTTGCTGGCCATATTTATATCATGCCTCGGCCTTTTCGGGTTGGCTGCTTATATAGCAGAGCAACGTACCAAAGAGATTGGCGTGCGCAAGGTATTGGGTGCTACCGTTAGTCAACTCTGGTTTTTGTTATCAAAAGATTTTGTACTACTGGTGATTATCAGTTGTATAATAGCCTCGCCCATTGCTTTGTTTTTTTTACAAAGCTGGCTGCAAAAGTACGAATACAGGATAAGTGTTGGGCCGGGAGTGTTTATCCTCTCGGCAATAGCTGCAATCGCGATTACATTAATCACCATAAGTTTCCAGGCTATTAAAGCGGCTATTGCAAATCCTGTTAAAAGTTTAAGAAGCGAATAATTGAGGCGAAAGGCTAAAGGTGAAAGGTAAAAGGTTTTTTTCAGGTGAATCAACCCGGCAAATTTTTTTGCCGGGTTGATTCACCTTTCACCTTTCACCTTTCACCTTTCACCTTTCACCTTTCACCTTTCACC